>CALVHR010000005.1 GCA_944328495.1 uncultured Clostridia bacterium | reverse complement strand
GCTATCTGTTCGGGAGACCATGTCTGCGATAATTTCTCGTCTATGTATTCCAATACTTCTTGTTTCCAGAACATTCCCCGGTGGCGGTAACTGTTGCGCAGTTTGCTTTTCTTTTGCGCCGTATACGGATAATATCTCGGGATATCTCTGTAAAAGGTACAATTCCGCCTCAGTTCCCGTGATATCGAACTTACGTTCCTGCCAAGTAATTTTGCAATTTCTCTATAACTTTTTCCTTTAACATAGTATTCTCGTAGACAACAGCGCTCTTCTATGGTAAAATGGTGGTAGTTCATACAGATCTCCTTTGTAGTAAATTTTGGTTTTGCAACTTTATTTTACCACAGATTTGTATGAACTCCTTTTTTTATTTACTCTGTTGCACTTAATAGTATAATTCACCAAGAATAATAAAAAAGCGCACCGTACGGTGCGCTTTTTGTTTGCCTTTCGCTTTCTTTGGAGTCGGAAACATATGTGACGGAACGCATTTGCGTTTGCAAAGCGGCCGCATGCAAGAAAAGGCATATGCGAAGCCGCGCAAGCGTCGGATTTTCAAAGGAGGATCCCTTCCGATTGTGATAAACGGCGGGAATTCTCGGTTAAATTTGCGAGAATATGCAAAAGTGCTTGACGATTCGGCAAGAAAACGATAAAATAAAATGGTATAGAAACGTGCGAAAAATGCGCGCACGGAAGTCCGTGCAAAGTGATTTTCGTAAAGACAGGAGGATCTATGGTAAAAGCCATCGGCGGAAAACTCGGCAAACTGTTTTCCGTAATTCTTGCGTCGATGCTTCTCATCGGCTGTGCGTTCATGTTCACGGCATGCGAAAGCAAACGCCCTGAAATTTCCATGGACATTTCATTCAACGGCGAAACATATACGCTCAATTACAAATTGTACCGCGACCTGTATTCGCAGACGGTTGCACATTACATCGAGCTGATCGATCTGGGGTATTATAACGGAACGGTCATTCACGATTACAAGGCGAGCGACCGCATGATCGGCGGCGGATATACCTACGACGACCTTGAAAACGGCGACGTGATGGACGATCTTCGCGAGATCGGCTACGATTCCTTTACGACAAACGAATCGGGCGAAGTTTCTTTGAAAAACATCACGGTTTGGAAGGATGCGGACCGCACGGTTGCGACCAACCGCCTGCACGGTGAGTTTTCCCAAAACGGATTCAGCATCGACAACGATACCGGACTATCGAACACATACGGCGCGCTTGGTACTTATTCGTATGTACCAGAAAGCAAAGAACCTCACGTATATTATAAGTATAGCGGCAGTAAAGATGGTCCTGGCAAGAGCGAATATTACAAGAACAGCACCGAAGGGATGTTCTATATTTTCCTCGCTTCATCCGGTTCGGCGGAGAGCCGTTATTGCGTATTCGGCGAACTTGCCGACGAAGATTCCAAAACTGCGCTCGATAATCTGCTCGCCGCGATCGATTCGTATGTCGAAGGTTTGGGCGACGACGGGGCGTTCACGGAAACCAAAGCGGATGTGGTGATCGAGGACGAGTTTGTGGACGGCGGTTCCTATAATGTCGACTTTGAAGTTCCGCAGAGCAAGATCGTAATTGAAAGCGTGGAAGTCACGAAGTATTGATCGCGCAGTATCGTGGAGAGTAAAGGATCTGCCCAAGCGGCAGAGAGTATGAATTGAAACGGACCCCGCCGTCCGCATATGCGGACGGCGGGGTCCGTTTTGCTATTGCCGCGTGGTTTTAAAGAGTATGCCTACATTGCGTTGTTAGCCTATGGGCAGGATATTGGTGATTTTTCCGTTTTCGCTCTGAACGGAGAAAAATTTTGCATCCCAAACGTTGTCGCCGCGGCGGTATAAAAGCCCCGCGGCATTTTGTTTGCCATAAGTCAGATAAAAAATTTCTTTGGGCAGATACACGCCGACAAAATCGCCCAGATATTCTTTGATGCGGTCCTGTTTCTGCGCGAGTTCTTCGGAAAGGTAGGCAGTAAAATTTCCTCCCACGGCAATTTCCTGAAAAAAGGCAAAGGGTAGGATGCGTTCGTCCAACAGTGCGGGGTCAACGGCGTTGGAAGCGCGCACTTGCGTTGTTTCGGGAATAAGCGCTCCGCCCTCGGCGCGCAGGATGCGCGTTGCGCTGTGTCCCACGACATCCGCAAAATCCAGCCGTACGGTAAGTTTTTCGCCGCAGGAGAAATCACTGACGCGGTCGCGGAAGGCACATTCGAGCGCCTTATTGAATAAAAAAAGTTCGGTCGTGTTTCCGATTTTGCAGCTTACGCGCAAGAATTGCTCGCCGCCGATCTGTTCGGTGGCGATCTCATAGTTTTCCGCACGCGGCAGGTCCTGTGCGGCAAAATTGTTTTTGCTTTCCAGCGATAGGCGGACGCCTCCGCTGTCAAATACGGTCGCGAGCACATCGCCTTCGCGGGACTGGTTTAGGACGCGCAGTCCCGCGTCGCGCGGCGAAAAGCGCGCAGCGCAAATATCTGCGCCGCAACCGTAGCGGACAACATCGCAGCAATGCGGCGGAGACTTGAAAAAGTTTTCGTCAATGATAAACGTTATGGGCATAAAATTCCCGTCCGCGGGGATAAATTCCGCGGGAACCCGTTCGCCTTCGGGGAGATCGGCAAATTTTTCCGCTTCGCCGCAGAATCCGACGAGCGCGCCGCCTAATTTCAATGCACAGGGCATGGAGGAAGAAAAATGAACGCGCACGGCGTCACCTCCGAAAAATTTTCGCAAAACCTTGCGTGAATTTATTTATATGTTTAAAAAAATCATTTAATGTCAATACTTGCTCCGACAACCAAAACGGAGGTATGGACATGGAAAAGATCAACGGCTATACGAGAGACGAGGCGGATGCGCTTCTTCGCTATGTGGAAGAAGGCAAACGCGCGGGAAAGACGCTCACGTCGCTTTTTGCGGGATACGGAAGAGAACACGGCAGGGCAGGCGGCAGCGTGCGCAATTATTATTATCGTCTGCTTCGCACGGACAGCCCCGCGGCGCAGAGTCTGCTGGCGGGCAGGGCTTTGCACGCAGAGCAGGTGCATCCTTTTACCGAAACGGAGACGGAGGAGATGCTTCGCGCCATTTTGACCGAAAAGGGCAAGGGATATTCGGTGCGCCGTGCGATCGCGAACGCATGCGGCGGTGATGCCAAAAAGATGCTGCGCTATCAGAATAAGTACAGGAACATGCTCAAAAAGCAGCCGGAGACGGTGCGTGCGGCGGCGGACCGATACGGGGTGCAGCTGGAAGAGGGGCGCCGTTCTCTGTTGCAGCGTCGGCTCGAATCGGAGATCGACGCGCTTTACGGGCGACTTGCGGCGAGTTTGCGTGCAGAGAACGAACAGCTTCGCGAATCGGTTCGGCGACTGAGCGAAGAGAACGATTTATTGCGCCGGGCTTCTAGGGTGAAAAAGGCGATGCTTGCGGCGCAGGCAAAAGCGCAATGACGCATGCGGCGCCATGAATGTGTGTACGGATGCATACTTTCATCGGGCGCGGCACATACTGACTCTGCGGGCATAAAGTCCGATTCGGAGGAAAGTATGGAAAAATTTATCGCAGGCCTGGCAGCAGGCGCGATGCTCGGGGCGCTGTGGGTTGCAAACAGCAACAAGACGCGTTCGCTCGTGCAGAAAGGGCAGGAAGAACTGAAACAGAGAATGGATGCGTACATCGACGAAAAACTTGCGGCGATGGAAACAAAGAAGGAATCTTCCGCCAAGAAATAAACTGCATCGGGCGCCGCCCGAAAAACGGGCAGATCGGGGCGCTTTTCCGCATTTGGCGGAAAAGCGCCCCGATACAATTTTTTTACAAGGAAATTACAAAAAAAATACGTCAAAACGGCTCGGTTGTGGTATGATATTGGATGAAAGAAAAAAAAAGGAGTTTTGATATGCCTTCGACGTATGCACATTATTTGTTCGGGGAACAGATCCTCGGCAGGTTGGATGAAGAACAGGCGCAGATCGTCCGTGCGCACAGACAATTGTACGATATCGGGCAGCACGGACCGGACATTTTATTTTATTATCATCTGTTGACCAACAACAAAGTCAATTCGATCGGATTCGGCATGCACCGCCGCCATGCGGATAAATTTTTCAAGGCGGCGAAAGCAGTCTGTTTGCAAGCGTCAGACAGGAGTGCGGCGCTCGCATATGCGATCGGTTTTGTATGCCATTTTGCGTTGGATGTGACCTGCCACAGCTATATTGAAAACAAGATCGCGGTTTCAAATGTACGGCACACAGAGATCGAAAGTGAATTTGACCGTGCCCTTTTATTGCAGCGCGGAGTTGAGCCGCTCTCGGCGAAGCTGACCGAGCACATCGTTGCATCGGACGCGAACGCGCGCGTGATCGCGCCCTTTTTGGGGGTCACGCAAAAGCAGGTAAAGAAAGCGCTGCGCTCGATGAAATTTTACAACGGTCTTGTGCGTGCACCGCACGCGGGCAAGCGGTTTCTTGTGAACACGGCAATGCGCCTTACCGGCAACTGGCGCGAAATGCACGGCATGATGATCGCAAAGCGCCCCATTCCCGCCTGCGAAGACAGCAATCTCCGCCTCATGAAACTGATGCGGAAAGCACAGGACGAATGCCTGGCTCTCATACGGAATTTTGTAAGCTATGTGGACGGCAAAGAGGAACTTTCGCCCGCGTTTTCGCGCACGTTCGGGCCGAACGGAAACTGGCATGAAATCCCCGTTTTGAGCGTGGAAGAAGAAAAAAATTATGAAGTTTAAGATGACTCCGCAGGAGCGGAAATGGGTTTGGTACGACGTCGGAAATTCGGCATTTACGCTGTTGGTTTCTACGCTCATCCCGATTTTCTTCGACATTATTGCGGGCAGTTCCGCGCAATCGGCGACGGTGTATTTAGGCTATGCCACGAGCATAGCGACGGCGATCGTCGCGCTGATCGGGCCTGTTTTGGGTGCGGCGGGCGATCTTCGCGGCATGAAAAAGAAGATCTTTTCCGTCGTTCTGCTTGCAGGGGCGCTCAGCTGCGCCGTGCTCGGTTTTATCGGGCATTGGATCTGGTTTTTGGCGCTTTTTATATTTGCAAAGTCGGCATACTCCCTCAGTTTGGTCGTATATGATTCCATGCTGTGCGACGTCACCGTTCCCGAGCGGATGGACGAAGTCTCTTCCCGCGGCTATGCATGGGGATATATCGGCAGTTGCCTTCCCTTCATACTTTGCGTGGTGATCTATGTATTGTATGAGCCTTCCATGGGCATCGCGGTACTTCCTTTCCGCCCTGCGATGATCCTTGTGTTTCTTTTGACTGCCGTTTGGTGGGTGGCTTGTTCCTTTCCGCTTTGGAAAAGTTATAAGCAGACACATTTTGTCGAGCCGGGCAGTCATCCCGTGCGGGGCGGCCTGAAAAATCTCGGCAAAACATTTAAGGAAATCGGATCCCAAAAGCATATTTTGCTTTTTTTGCTCGCGTTTTTCTTTTATATCGACGGTGTGTACACAATCATCGATCTTGCGGTTGCGTATGGCACCGATTTGGGGTTTAATTCCGCTATGCTGTTGCTTGCACTTTTGGTCACGCAGATCGTCGCGTTTCCTGCGGCGATCCTTCTGGGAATGCTTTCGCGCAAGGTAAAGCCCGAATATCTCATCATGGTCTGCATCGCCGCATATTTTGCGATCACGGTATACGCAATTTTTCTCGATCAGACATATGAATTCTGGATCCTTGCGGTATGCGTCGGGTTGTTCCAGGGCACCGTGCAGGCGATGTCGCGCTCGTACTTTGCCAAGATCATTCCGCAGGAAAAATCGGGAGAATATTTCGGCGTATACGATATTTTCGGCAAGGGCGCATCCTTTTTGGGAACCTTTCTCGTCGCGCTTGTGGCAGATATAACGGGCAGGGAAAATCTCGGGGTCAGCGTTCTGGCGGTGATGTTTCTGATCGGCTTTGTATTTTTCCTCTTTGCCGTCCGAGCCAAAGGCGGAACCGCACGCTTTGCGCCGCAGGCCAAAGGGGAGATGTCGGCATCCGGAGCGGCAAGCGAGCGGGAAGAATCGGATGAGACACCATAAAAATTCAATTTATTACAAAATTGTGACAAAGAAAAAAGAATTTTTGTACAATTTGTGCGTATAATAAAGGCAGAAACGCGGCGGATCGCGTTTTGAAGGGCAGAGAGCGGGGAAAACCGCGTATGCCGCAAGCCGTAAGCGGAAGGGGAAATCCGCGAGGGCGAGGAAAGTTCGGAAGATGTGTCCGGGCTTTTTTATTTTGAGCGCGAGATTCGAGGGAGACGGACGTAAGCGTACGGGGCTCCGATTTTACAAAATTATTGCAAAAATCGGGGAAGTTTGCGACAAATGCCTGTTATAATGAAAGCGCAGGAAGACGAGAGACACAAATGTTTGCCGGTCAAGACCTGCATTTCCGATGATCACACCATAGACAACTTTTTCTTACAATATCCGCCGCGCGTTTCGCGCGGCGGATATTGCTTTCGTTATACATTTCAGTGGGAGGAGGTATAATTTGAAGGGAATGTGAACAAAATCGGAATATTCGGCAAAAGCGAATAAATTTTTAAAAAGTTGTGGACGGCGGGACGGGAATGTGATATACTGATAGCGTCGGCAAAAAAGCCGGAGCGGAGGAGTATGGAAAAGCGGATCATCGCGTTCGATATCGGAGACAAAAGGATCGGCGTTGCGGCGAGCGATCCGTTCAATACGTATGCTTTGCCGGGTACGACCTATTTCCGCACGCGCAGCGCGGATGCAGACGCGCAGGCTCTGGCGGAAATTGTGCGGGAGAAAGATGCGGGGCTGATCGTATGCGGTCTCCCTCTCAATTTTGACGGGACCGAATCGGTACAGACCGAAAAGACGAGGCGGTTCGTCGAGCTTCTCAAAAGCAAAACCCCCGTTCCGATCGTATATGAAGACGAACGGTTCACGACAATGGAAGCGGAGAGAGTTCTGATCGCGGGCGGCGTGCGGCGTGAAAACCGCAAGCGCTCGGTGGACAGTATAGCGGCGTCTTATATTCTGGAAGGATATTTGAATAAAAAGCAGAAAGGAGCAACAACATGAGCGAAGAAAAAGATTTGCACGAACACGATTGCGACTGCGAAGAATGTGAGGAAGAAGGGGTGGTCGAGCTCGTCGACGATGCGGGCAAGGTCCACAAATGCTATCATATCGGCACCATTGAGTACAAGGGCGGCTGGTATGCATTTTTCCAGCCTGCGGACGAGGAGGACGGCGAAGAGAACGAAGTAACCATTTTGCAGATCGTCGGGGAAGAGGGCGAGGAAGAGCTCGTTCCCGTCGAGGATGACAAATTGCTTGACGAGGTATTCGAAGAATTCTGCCGCGTGATGGAAGAGGATGAAGATGCGGACGAGGCGGCGTCTTTGGACACCGATTACGAAGAAGGTTGCGGTTGCGGCTGTAAGCATCACGATCACAAGCACGAAAAGTAAAAACGCTGCAAAAACCGCTCCGCGACTGCGGAGCGGTTTTTGCCGTGCGTGTCGCAGAGAAAAGGAGCAAGAGTCGGATTTTTCCCGATCTGTTTGAAAATTTTTGCAAACAAAAGTGTTTTTGGTTGCAAATTCTGCTTCTCTATGGTAAAATAATAAGGCTAAAAATTCACACCTCGGGCGTACCGCGGATCCGTTCCCGCCAAAATCTCAAACGGGCGGGCAGAAGCGGGATTTTATCGCGTTCGGGGGAGGAATAAACGGAGGTTATTTTATGGCAGTCATTACGATGAAGCAGCTGCTCGAAGCAGGCGTGCACTTTGGTCATCAGACCAGGAAATGGAACCCGAAGATGAAAAAGTACATCTTCGCGGCAAGGAACGACATTCACATCATCGATCTGCAGCTTACGGTAGGTTTGGTCGAACAGGCATACAATTTTGTTGTCGACACCGTAAAAGCGGGCAAGAGCATCCTGTTTGTCGGTACTAAAAAACAGGCGCAGGAAGCGATCAAGGAAGAGGCTACGCGCTGCGGACAGTTCTATATCAATACCCGTTGGCTGGGCGGTACGCTCACCAATTTCAAGACCATCCGTTCCCGTATCGATCGGCTCAATAAGCTTGAGAAGATGGAGGAAAACGGCGAGTTCGATCTTCTGCCCAAAAAGGAAGTTCTCGGCTTGAAAAAAGAGATGGAGAAACTCGAAGCGAACCTTGGCGGTATCAAGGAGATGAAGACGCTTCCGGGCGCGATGTTCATCGTCGATCCGCACAATGAGGATATCGCGGTGCAGGAAGCGCGCAAGCTGCACATTCCGATCGTTGCGATTACGGACACCAACTGCGATCCCGATCTGATCGACTACGTGATCCCGGGCAACGACGATGCGATCCGTGCGGTCAAACTGCTTTCGGGCGTGATTGCGAACGCAGTCATCGAGGCGAACCAGGGCGAAGCGGTGAATGCGGAAATGCAGCAGGCGGCAGAAGTAGCGGAAGAGGATAAGAGCATCGAGAACGTCGTAGAAGAAGCGGCGGAAGAGAAAGCGGAATAATCCTGCATTACGGGCAAAACAATAAAAAAACGGAGGCACTGATAAAAATATGGCGATTACTGCAAGTGACGTAAACGCGCTGCGCCAGAAGACGGGCGTAGGCATGATGGATTGCAAAAAGGCGCTCACCGAAGCGAACGGCGATATGGACAAGGCGGTCGAGATCCTTCGCGAGAAAGGGATGGCGACGGCGGCGAAAAAGGCCGGCCGCATTGCCGCGGAAGGCATTGTCGACAGTTATATTCACATGGGCGGCAAGGTCGGCGTGTTGGTCGAAGTGAACTGCGAAACGGACTTCGTTGCGCGCGGCGATCAGTTCAAAGCGCTCGTACATGACATTGCGCTGCAGATCGCGGCGGCAAAGCCTTTGTATGTGACGAAAGAAGAAGTTCCCGCGGAAGTTTTGGAAGAGGAAAAGAAGATCTTGAAAATCCAGGCGATGAACGAGGGCAAACCCGAAGCGATCGCCGAAAAGATGGTTGCCGGCAGGATCAAGAAATATTACGAAGATTTCTGTCTGCTCGAACAGCCGTTCGTGAAGGATTCTTCCAAAACCATCGGCCAGCTTGTGACCGAAGCGATCGCATCGATCGGCGAAAAGATCACGGTTCGTCGTTTCGCACGCTTTGAGATGGGCGAGGGCATCGAGAAAAAGAAGGACGATCTCGCGGAAGAAGTCGAAAAACAAGTTTCCAAGATGAAAGGTTAAAAGAGAAAGGCGCACAAGTATATATTTGTGTGCCTTTGTTTTAATGCGCCGCAAGACGCGGCAAGAGAATACAGTTTCGGAGGGGAGAACGTTGCAGTCGAAACCGAAATACAAGAGGATCATTTTGAAGCTGTCGGGCGAAGCTCTTGCGGGCGAAGCGGGCTTCGGACTGGACGAAAAGATCATTGAGGGAGTTGTCGATCAGCTTGTCCGCGTGCATGAAATGGGCGTTGAAATAGGCATTGTGCTGGGCGGCGGCAATTTCTGGCGGGGCAGGCAGGGCACAAAGATGGACAGGACGACAGCCGATCATATGGGCATGCTTGCGACCGTCATCAATTCTTTGGCGATGCAGGATGCGATCGAACAGAAAGGCGTACCGACGCGTGTACAGACGGCGCTGAACATGATCAGTGTTGCCGAGCCGTTTATATTGCGCAAGGCTTTGCGGCATTTCGAGCTGGGCAGGATCGTCATTTTTGCCTGCGGTACGGGCAATCCGTATTGTTCGACGGACACGGGCGCGGCCCTGCGCGCCTGCGAAACGAATGCGGACATACTGCTCCTTGCCAAAAATGTAGACGGAATCTATGACAGCGATCCCAAGACCAATCCGAACGCGAAAAAGATCGACAAGATCACACACATGGAAGTGATCAACCGCGGGCTGAAAGCGATGGATACGACGGCGATCACGATGTGCATGGACAACAATGTGCCTGTGCTTGCGTTCGCGCTTTCCGAAAAGGATGCGATCGTGCGCGCGATCTGCGGCGAGCAGATCGGTACGATCATCACCAACGATTAACAAAACGAAAAAGGGAGAACACTGTTATGGTCGATAACGAAAAAGTAGACGAATTGATGCTCACCTTGGAAGACAAGCTGGACAAAACGGCGAGCGTTTTGCGCGAAGAGTATGCAAATATCCGTGCGGGCAGAGCCAATCCGCACGTGCTCGATAAAATCCAGGTGGATTATTACGGGACGATGTCGCCCATCAATCAGGTGGGCAACATTTCGGTTGCCGATGCGAAATGTCTTGTGATCAGCCCGTGGGATTCGAGCCTTTTGAAAGGCATCGAAAAGGCGATCCTTTCCTCGAACATCGGGCTTACGCCCACCAACGACGGTAAAGTGATCCGCCTCATTTTCCCCGATTTGACCGAAGAGCGCCGCCGCGATATAGCCAAGCAGATCAAGGCGCTTTCCGAAGATGCGAAAGTTGCGGCGCGGAACATTCGCCGCGACGCTATGGACTCGCTCAAAAAGATGAAGACAGCGAAAGAGCTTTCCGAGGACGAATGCGCGGGGCTGGAAAAAGAGGTGGATAAAACTGTTGCCAAGTGCATCGAACAGATCGAAAAACATACCGCAGAGAAAGAAAAAGAAATCATGTCGGTCTGATAAGAAATGAAAAGAATCCGATTACCCTCGCACATTGCATTCATTATGGACGGCAACGGCCGTTGGGCGAAGCGGCGCTTTCGCCCGCGCGGATACGGACACCGTATGGGCGTGCAGAATATGTTCAAGATCTGCGCGCATGCCTTTCATCTCGGCATTCCGATCGTCACGGTGTACGCGCTGTCTGCCGAAAATCTGAAGCGTCCGCGCGAGGAAGTGGAAGAGTTGTTCGACTTATTTCGGACATATTTTTCCAAAAAGAAAGAGAAATTTTTGGAACTGAACGCAAAGATCAACGTGATCGGCGATCTTTCCGCTCTTCCCGAGGATATTCGCGAGGGAATTGCGGAGCTTACGCAGGATACGAAAGATCGTACGCAATCGCTGTTGAACGTCTGTGTCAATTACGGGTCACGTCAGGAAATTATAGAAGCGGTCAATGCCGCCGTATCGTACGGCAGGTTCGTGGACGAGCAGAATTTTTCCGAACTTCTGCTTACGGCGGGCGTGCCCGATCCCGACCTCATTGTTCGCACGGGAGGGGAGTTACGCCTTTCCAATTTCCTGTTGTTTCAAGCGGCATATAGCGAATTGTATTTCTCCAATAAAATGTGGCCGGAATTTTCGAAACGCGATCTTGAAAAGGCGATCGAGAATTATTCGGCGCGCGATCGCAGGTTCGGCAACGTTCGGGAGGAAAAACGATGAAAAAGCGTCTGATTACGGGAATCGTTTATATCGGCATCATCGTCGGATTTTTCTTTCTGCGTTGGATCGATGTGCGCTTTTTCGGCATTCTCGTGTATGTGTTTTCGCTGATCGGCACATATGAGATGGTCCACGCGTTCGGAATATCGCGCACGGGCGAAAACGGCGAGGTGATCCCTGCCGCAATGCCGCTGTGTTTGTCGCAAAAAATTGCGGTGTACGCGTATGCCGCATTGTTTGCGCCCGCATATTATTTGACAGAATTTCTGGCGAAAGGGGAAGGCTACCGCATCATGCTCGTGCTTTCCTTCGTCTTTGCGTTGGCGCTGTTCTGCCTTTTGGTGGTCGATCACCGCAACACCCAGCTTTCGGGCACGGGCGCGGCGATGATTTGCGGGTTTTATCCGACGGCCATCCTTTCGACCATGCTCCTTGCCAACGATTTCGGCGCAGGTTCGACGCTGGCGCTCTTATTGATTTTTGTCATTTCGCCGGTGGCGGACACCTTTGCGTTTGTGGTCGGAAGCCTGTTCAAGGGGAAAAAGCTGTGCCCTACGATCAGCCCGCACAAGACCATTTCCGGTGCGATCGGCGGCGTTGTGTTCGGCACGGGGGCAAGCGTATTGCTGTATTGGCTGTATACGCTCACTTCCGATTACGTCTATGCTGGCTGGGGCAATCCTTGGGTGATTTTCGCGCTGATCGGCTGTATTTGTTCGCTGATGACCGAGTTTGGCGACCTTGTGGAAAGCGTGATCAAGCGTAAGCTGGGCGTGAAGGATATGGGAAATATCCTGCCCGGACACGGCGGCGTGCTGGACCGCATTGACGGTACTTTGTTTGCGAGCACGTTTATTTACATCGTGTTTTCGCTCGTTGTGTTGTGATTATAACCGAATAATACCCGCTTTTGCGGGTATTTTTTCATTGCGGATGCCGCGAGAGAGTGTTGCATATAGATTTTCGTTAGGCATACGCGAATAAAAGGGCATATCCTTCGCGTACAATAAAAAAGGGGGCAAAGCAAATGAAAAAAATTGCGCTCATCGGCAGTACGGGTTCCATCGGGCGGCAGGCAATTTCTGTTGCAGAGAGGTATCCCGACCGCTTCCGCATCGTTGCAATGGCGGCGAATGCGGGCGGGGAGATGTTTGCGCATCAGGTAACGCAGCTGCGCCCCGAATTTGCCGCTTTAAGGCAAGAAAATGCGGCTATGGACTTGTCATGTGTTCCGCAGGGAACGCGCTTTGCGCGCGGTGAGGCGGCGTTTGAAGAGGCGTGCGCCTATGCGGACGCGGATGTCGTGATCATTGCCGTAACGGGCTTTGCGGGCTTGAAAGCGCTGCTTTTGGCGGCGGACGCAAAAAAGGACATTGCACTCGCAAATAAGGAGAGCCTGGTTGCGGGCGGACATCTTGCGATGCGTCGCGTGAAAGAGTCCGGTGTGCGGCTGATGCCCGTCGATTCGGAGCATTCCGCTATTTGGCAATGCCTGCAATTTGACCGCGGCGCACCCTATTCGAAGCTGATCCTCACGGCGAGCGGCGGGGCGCTCCGCGACGTTCCGCTTGCACAATTGGAGCATGTCACGGCAGAACAGGCTCTTGCGCATCCCAACTGGAAAATGGGTGCGAAGATCACCGTCGACTGCGCCACCATGCTGAATAAGGGTTTTGAGGTCATAGAGGCGATGCATCTGTACGGGGCGCCTCTTCAAAAGATCGATGTGCTCGTGCACCGTGAAAGTATTGTGCATTCGATGGTGGAATTTGCGGACGGTGCCGTGCTTGCGCAACTGGGAATGCCGTCCATGGAATTGCCCATTCAGCTTGCGCTCACTTATCCCGAGCGGCTGGATTGCGCCCTTCCTCGCCTTGATCTGGCGGCGGTCGGGGCATTGCATTTCGAAGCCCCCGATTTGAAACGCTATCCATGTTTTGCTCTCGCACTTGAATGCGCGAAAAAGGGAGGCGGGTATCCGTGCGCGCTCAACGCGGCAGGGGAGGTAGCCGTCGCCGCATTTTTGCGCGGACAAATAAAATATACGCAAATTGCGAACATTATAGAAGGTGCGCTTGTCAGCGCATCAGGAGTAGCCGCAACAAGTTATGCGGCGCTGGAAGAGCAGGACCGCGCGGCGCGTGCGCGCGCGTCAGCCCTTCTGCCCTGAACGGAGGTTTCATGTCGCTCGCCCTGCTGTCTTTTTCAAGTGTGATGAGTACGGTCGGCGCGGTGTGTTTGGCGATTCTCATCTTACTCGCCATGGTCACCGTACACGAATTCGGACATTACATTGCCGGAAAAATCTTTAAATTCAAGATCAATGAGTTTGCGGTCGGGTTCGGTCCCGCTCTCTTGAAACATACCAAAAAGAACGGCGAAGTTGTATCTCTGCGCGTATTTCCGTTGGGCGGGTACTGCGCATTCGAAGGGGAAGACGAAGAGAACAGTCATCCCGATGCGTTCAACAATAAGAAGCCGTGGCAACGCATTATTGTTTTGGTTTCGGGTGCGCTGATGAATTATATTCTCGCGCTGATTCTGATCATCATCTCATTTTATGCCTGCGGGCAGCTTCTTCTTATGACCTATCGCGTCGATCCTGCCGAGTACACGCAAAACGGTATCCCGATTGCCGGCTATACATTTTGCGATGAGGATGTGATCATTCGCTGTGAAGGGAAAAACGTCTATCTTACCTCCGATCTGATGAGTGCATTGGAAGGGAAAAAAGAGGGGGATCTCGTGTCGTTTACAGTATCCCGCAAGACGGATGAGGGCAGAAAAGTTATGGACGTATCGGTGATTTTACGCGCCGATGCCAGTTTTGAAAACTTGACCGATACAAATGCGCTTTGGGAAGCGATCGGAATTGCAAAGCAGAGCGCGGAAGACGGCACGCAGACATATATGATCGCCTCGGCTGCTTATAAAGGATTCGGCTTTTTTGAAACGCTGGGACGCTCGTTCGTTTATTCCTTTCAGATCGGAGGGACGATCTTCAAAGTGCTCGGTCAACTTTTGACAGGGGATTTGGGGCTTTCGGCGTTTGGCGGTCCGATCACGACCATCAAACTCACTTCCGAGATCGCCTCGCGCAGCTTACAGCAATTTTTGGAGATCGCAGCATATATCGGCGTCAATCTCGCCGTATTCAATTTGTTGCCCATTCCCGCATTGGACGGCTCCAAAGTCGTATTTACCGCCATCGAATGGGTGCGCGGCAAACCCTTGAACCGCAAGGTCGAAGGCATCATCCACGCAGTCGGGTTTGTGCTTTTGCTCGGTTTTGCCGTTCTGGTCGATTTGTTACAGCTATTTTAGCGGAAGTAAGTTATATTTTCAGAGAAGTATATCGTTAAAACGCTTATTTTTAATATTAGGCGGGTGAAGAGTATTTTGCTGTTTGTTTTTTTGCACGCTTGGCATATGTCGGATCGCGCATACGAAATTGATTTTTCAGCTATATAAAATAATAGTGATTAAAAAACATATGTACCGCCGCGCATTTCGCGCGGCGGTACATATGTTTTTTTGAGCATAAACAGCTGTGTTCGGGTTTATAACAACGTTTCGTATTCTTCATATAACTTTTCGACATTGGCGTGCAATTCGTCCAGTCGCGCACACTTTTCACCCAAAACTTTGTAATCGGAAGCGACGGCAGGTGTTGCAATGTCATTTTCCAACGCTGCAATTTCCTCTTCGGCGCGAGCGATTTCGTTTTCAATGATTTTTAACCGCTGTTTTTTCTTCGCTTCTTCCGCGCGCTCGGCTTTGGAACGGTAGGAGGCGGCGCTCTGTGCGGCGCGCTCTTCGGTCTTTACGTTTTTTTCCGCAATCAGTTTCTGCTCGTTTTGTGCTTTTTTCAGCCCTGTGTACTCATCATAGCCGCAGGGATAATAAGTCAGTTTGCCGTCTTCGATCTCTAAAATTTTATCGGCGACGTTGCGGATAAAATAGCGGTCGTGCGAAACAAACAAGAGTGTACCTTCAAATTCCCGCAAGGCTTCTTCCAGGCTTTCGCGTGCGGCGAGGTCAAGGTGGTTGGTCGGCTCGTCCAAAAGAAGGAAGTTTGCTTTCTGCGCTTCGAGCAATACGAGTGCGAGTTTGGCGCGTTCTCCGCCGGACAGGTTTCTGACCCGCTTTTCGATATCTTCGGCGGAAAGTTTCGCCTGTGCCAACAGTGCGCGCGCTTCCGTCTGGCTCAGGTAAGTATGTTTATGCCAGAGCGTACCCAGTACTGTTTCGTCGGGATCGAGATCGGCGTTTTCCTGATCGTAATAACCGATTTTGGTATACCTTCCCCAGCGCACCGCGGGGTTCATGCCGCTTGCAAGAGTGCGGATCAGGGTGGATTTTCCTGTGCCGTTCTCACCGACGAGCGCGATTTTTTCTCCGCGGCGTATTTCGAATTGTGCGCCCGAAAACAGTGTCCGTGCGCCCGCGGACAAGGTCAGCCCGTCGACGGACAGCGCTCTCTCCTCGCAACGTTCCGTAAAGCGGAAGACAAACTTCGGCGGCAGAGGCGGCGGAAGCGGTTTTTCGAGAAGGTCCATGCTTTCCAGCTTTTTGACCCGCGATTGCGCGCTCTTTGCGGTTGTGGCGCGCACAATGTTGCGCGCCACGTAATCTTTGAGCGCAGCGATCTCTTCCTGTTGTTTTTCATACTCTTTGCATTCGTGTTCGTATTGTTCGGCCTTTAAGAGTTTGTATTTGGAATAATTTCCGCGGAACACGCGCACGCGCTTGTTTTCCAGTTCAAATGTCTTCGTTACTATGGCGTCGAGGAAGTAGCGGTCGTGTGAGACGGTGAAGATCGCGCCGCGATAATTTTTGAGGTAATCTTCCAGCCAGAAGAGAGTGGAAACGTCGAGGTGGTTGGTAGGCTCGTCCAAAAAGAGCAATTCGGGCTGTTCGAGAAGCAATTTGCAAAGTTTGAGCCGCGTCTTTTCCCCTCCGCTCATTGTGGAAACTACCTGGTCGTACATATTGGAAAAGCCCATGCCTCCGAGCAGGGTACGGATCTTTACATCGGCGTTGTAACCGTCCGCCGCATCGATCAGGCGCTGTAACTGCTCATAGCGCGCAGACAGGTCGCGGTACTGTTTGCTCCCGTATTCCGCTTCGGCAAGGCGCGCCGCTGTTTCCCGTTGGGCATCCATGGCCCGAAAAACTTCCGCAAATACGCTTTGCATTTCGGCATATACCGTCTTTTCGCTTTCCAGTCCTCCGTTTTGTTCCAGCCAGCCTGCTTTCAGGCCGCTCTTTTTGAGGATTTTTCCTTCGTCGGGGGAGAGTGCACCCGTCATGAGTTTGATGAGCGTCGTTTTGCCTTCGCCGTTCGCGCCGACAAATCCCACGCGCTCGCCTTCCGAGAGGGTGAAACTCACATTTTCGAGTATGCTTTTGTCATCGTAGCCGAAGCGTACGTTTTCGAGAGTGATCAACATAATTTGTTCCGTTTTCCGCAAAATAGCGGTATGAAAAAAATCAAAAGGGAAGATATCGAAGCGTTGGAAGCGCAGCTGCTTGCCGCTTCTCCCGCGGAAGTTGCTCCGCTTGTAAAAAAACTGGTGAAAATGAAACGCGATTTTTTGCGGCAGTAAAAGCGGATATTTTTATAGGATGGCGAAGACTTTCCGTTTTTTGAAAATCAAAACAGGGTGCCGGTATCTTCCGAAAAATCCGGTATAAATTCTTTGTCCGCCGAATCGAGTTCTTGCGCAAACAGTCGTTCAATCCCGGCGTCAAGGGCGGCGGTAAGCACTTTTTTGTATTCGCGCGGCGTGATTCGCCGTTTCAGTTCGGGGAGATTTTCGATGTCGCCGCAGGGGGTATATTGTCCCATCAGCGACAGGTATGCGGGGGAGGAAAGGCCTTTGAACCACTGTACGATCTTCACGCTGTCGTCGCTGCAAAGGGGCAGAACGAGATGCCGTACGATGCAACCCGAAACCATCATTCCGTTTGCAAAATCGGGGGCACGCTCCGCCATAAATGCGACCGCGCGGCTCGCAAAGTCAAAATAATCCGGTTTTCCCGTATAGCGCGCGGCGATCTTCGGTGAATAAAATTTGAGATCGGGAAGCCACACGTCGATGTATGGATCGAGTGCGCGAAGCGCTTCCATTTTTTCGTAAGCGTGTGTGTTATACACGACGGGGATCTTGGGACGGCGTATCTTGAACGCGCGCAGCAGCCGGGGCACGAAATGCGACGCGGTCACGAGATTGATGTTTTCGGCGCCGCGCTCTTCCAGCTCGCAAAAGATTGCGGAAAGCTGTGCAGGAGTAATTTCTTTTCCCTGTTTTGCACGCGAAAGGTCAAAATTTTGGCAGAAAGCGCACCGCAGGGCACAGCCTGAAAAAAACACCGTTCCCGAGCCGTGCTTTCCCGAAATGCAAGGCTCTTCGTAAGGGTGAAGCCCGTATTTTGCGACGAGCAATGTATTGCCTGTGCCGCATATTCCCTTTTCCGTATCCCTGTCGGCGCCGCATTCGAGCGGGCAAAGCCTGCATTCCATGCCATAGACCTCGCTTTGCAAAGCGCAGCCTTGATTGTACGCGCTTTGCGGCAGACAAATTGTAACATATTTTTCCGCTTTTGCAAAGCGATCACGGAATGCATTGACTTTTCTGCCCGAAAAATATATAATGAGAAAGCAAATCACAGAAGAAATTGAACGTATCCGCGCGGGGCAAGGGCTTTTGCGGCGCGGAAGGAGAAGATATGCGCTATTTTTTTACAAGTGAAAGCGTGACCGAAGGGCATCCCGATAAAGTATGCGACCAGATCTCGGACGCGGTGCTGGACGCGGTTCTGGCGAAGGACGAAAATTCCCGCGTTGCGATCGAGTGCTGTGCCACGACGGGCATGGTGCTCGTCATGGGCGAAATGTCCACAGACTGTTACGTTGATATTTCCAGGATCGTGAAGGATACCGTGCGGGAGATCGGCTATACGCACGGGCAGGGCTTTTCATACAATTCGCTGGCAGTCATCACCGCCATTCACGGACAGAGCGCGGACATTGCGCTGGGCGTGGACAATTCGTACGAGCATAAGCAGGGCGGCGATAAGTACGATCTGATCGGGGCGGGCGATCAGGGCATGATGTTCGGGTATGCCGTCGACGAAACTCCCGAACTGATGCCGCTCACGGCACAGCTGTCGCATAAGCTGGCGGCGCGCCTTGCGGCGGTGCGCAAAGACGGCACCCTGCCGTACCTTCGTCCGGACGGAAAGACGCAGGTGACCGTAGAATACAAGGATAAAAAGCCGATACGCGTGGATGCGGTCGTTGTGTCCGCACAGCACGATGAGTTTGTATCGCAGGAACAGCTCCGCGCGGACATCAAAAAATATGTTATCGATGCGGTCATCGACGAAAAATATCTGGATAAAAACACGAAAATTTATATCAATCCTACGGGCAGGTTCGAGATCGGCGGGCCCGAAGGGGACAGCGGACTGACTGGCAGAAAGATCATTGTCGACACGTACGGCGGCAGGTGTGCGCACGGCGGCGGGGCGTTTTCGGGCAAGGACAGCACGAAAGTGGACCGCAGTGCTGCCTACATGGCGCGTTACGTCTGCAAGAACATTGTTGCGGCACATCTTGCAAACGAGTGCGAGTTGCAGCTCGCGTATGCGATCGGTGTGGCAAATCCCGTTTCAATATTCGTGAATACTTTCGGCACGGGCAAACTTTCGGATGAAGAACTTGCGAAGATCGTGCGCGAAAATTTCGATTTCCGTCCGCTGGCGATCATTGAAAAACTGGGCTTGCGCAGACCGATCTTTAAAAAAACGGCGGCGTACGGGCATTTCGGCAGGGAAGAATTTCCTTGGGAAAAAACAGACATGGCGGCAACGCTTGCGAAATATCTCTGACGCAAAGGACAGGGCGGCTTCGGCGGCCCTGTTTTTATGAGCGCCGCGTCTTTGCGGCGGGAGGAGGAACGCAGTGGACGGCGAAAAGCAAAACGGAATCGGCGAGAAAGTCAAAGAGGCGGGTCGTGCGGCTGCATCGATCGCGCGGGAGGTCGGCAAGCGTATGTTCGGCGGCGGACTGACTTGCGTGAACTGCGGGACAGATTTGTTTTCGGACGGGCATTTCTGCGAACATTGTCTGGACACATTGCCTTTGAACAGCGGGTTCATCTGCGATAAATGCGGCAGGGCGATCGGCGAAGATTATCCGGTGTGCCTTGAGTGCAAAGCCGCGATGCCGACATATACTGCCGCCCGCAGTGCGTTTGTTTATGAAGGGGATATTGTGCGCCTGGTCAAAAAGTTCAAGACAGGCGGAAAATATCTTGCGGAGGCGTTTGCCGAGCGGGTGCTTCCGACGCTGGTTTCGGTGTTTTCGGATGCGGACTTGCTCGCCTTTGTGCCGATGACAAACCGGGCAGAGAAGCGCCGCGGATACAACCAGTCCGAACTTTTGGCGGCGGAACTTTCTTTGCGTACGGGTATACCTTTGGAACGGGAACTGCTTGTCAAAGTCCGCGAGACATCCGCACAAAAAGAGCTGTCGCGTCGGGAACGGGCGGAGAATTTGAAAGGTTGTTTTCGCGTACATGAGCGCAAGCTTTGCCGCGGGAAAACGATCGTGCTTGTCGACGATGTGATGACGACGGGAGCGACGGCGAACGCCATTGCGTCTGCTCTTTTCGGTGCGGGAGCGAGGCAGGTTTATCTGCTTACGTTTGCGAGCGTACCGGATCGGAGAAAATAAACAGTGCGGGGCGCGCAAAGATTTTTTTGGCGAGCGCGAAGAAAGGTTTTCGTCATTGTTTTGGTGAAAATACGGTTAAAAAGCGGGCAAATTGCGAAAACGGTCTGAAAAATATTTACTTTTTGAGGAAAATATTGTAAAATAAAAGCAGTTTGCAAAATACAAGAATTCTGAGCGCGCATTTATCGCGCGCATAGGAGCGTTTATGGGACTGATCAATTACTTGTTTAACAGCGAAAGCAGAAAGGGGCTGAAACGGCTGGACAAGATGGCGACGAAGGTCGAACAGCTTGAACCGAAATACGCGCCCATGAGCGACGCAGAGCTGCGCGCGCAGACGGACGTGCTCAAAGGCAGACTGAAAAACGGCGAGACGCTGGATGATATCCTGTACGATGCGTTTGCGCTTGTGCGCGAGGCAGCGGGCAGGGTGCTCAAAATGAAGCACTATCACGTGCAGATCATCGGCGGCATCGCTCTGCACCAGGGGCGCATCGCCGAGATGAAAACGGGCGAAGGCAAGACGCTGGTGGCGACTCTTCCCGCGTACCTGAACGCGCTTTCGGGGAAAGGCGTTCATATCGTCACGGTCAACGATTATCTGGCGCGGCGTGATGCGGAGTGGATGGGCAAAGTGCACCGTTTCCTCGGGCTGACGGTCGGCGTGGTCGTACCCGGCATGGACGATGCGGCGAAACAGCAGGCATACAACTGCGACATTACCTATGCGACGAACAACGAGCTCGGTTTTGACTACCTGCGCGACAATCTGAAAACCGACCTGAAAAAGATGGTTCAGCGCGATCTGGATTTTGCGATCGTCGACGAGGTCGACTCCATTCTTATCGACGAAGCGCGTACGCCGCTCATCATTTCGGGCAAGGGCGACAAGTCCAGTGAGCTGTACGAAAGGGTAGACCGTTTCGTGCGCACGCTGTCGGGCGGTTTTGACGATGAAGGCAAGCAGGGCGAAGAAGACAAGGACAAGAAGAAAAAGAAAGCTGCCGAAGAGCCGGAAGAATTGGAAGAAGAATCCAAATACGGCGATTACGACGACATTGCGCGCGGTGCAAAATACGGTGATTGGGATTATGTGATCGACCGTAAGGACCGCAGCGTGCAGATCACCGAGAAAGGTGCGGCGAAAGCGGAGCGTTTCTTTAATATCGATAACCTGGGCGACATTGACAATGCGTCGCTCAACCATCATATTCAGCAGGCGCTCAAAGCGCACAAGCTGTTCCATCGCGACGAAGACTATATCGTCAACGACGGCGAAGTCATTATCGTTGACGAGTTTACGGGCCGCCTTATGATCGGCCGCCGTTATTCGGACGGTCTGCATCAGGCGATCGAAGCAAAAGAAGGCGTGAAAGTGCGCAACGAGAACAAGACCTATGCGACGATCACGTTCCAGAATTTCTTCCGCCTGTACAAGAAACTTTCGGGTATGACGGGTACCGCCAAGACCGAAGAAGGGGAATTCCGTACCATCTATTCGCTGGACGTATTGGAGATCCCGACCAACAAACCTGTTGTCCGCAAAGATATGCCCGACGCTGTGTATTCTACGGTAGACGGGAAAAAACGTGCATTGCTTCGCGAGATCACGGAGCGCCATGAAAAGGGACAGCCTCTCCTGATCGGTACGGCGACCGTTGAAAAATCCGAAGAGATCGCGAAGATGCTCCGCAAAAACGGGATCAAGCACAACATTTTGAACGCAAAGAACCACGAGCGTGAGGCAGAGATCGTCGCACAGGCAGGCCGTTTCGGCGCTGTTACGATCGCGACGAACATGGCGGGCCGCGGTACGGATATCCTCTTGGGCGGCAACCCCGAATACCTCGCCAAAAAGCGCATGCGCGAAGAGGGCGTTGAGCATGAGATGATCGAGCTTGCAACGTCTTATGCCGAGCTGGAAGGGGAGCAGGAAGAGCTTCGCAAAAAATATCGCGCGATGTACGACGAGTTGTACGCGCAGTATAAAGCGGAAACGGATAAAGAGAAAGAGGAAGTCGTGAAAGCGGGCGGCCTGTGCATTCTCGGTACCGAGCGTCACGAATCCCGCCGTATCGATAACCAGCTCCGCGGCCGAAGCGGACGTCAGGGCGACCCCGGCGTTTCGATTTTCTTCCTGTCTTTGGAAGACGATCTCATCAAGCGGTTCGGCGGCGAGCGCATGAAGCGCATTTACAGTATTTTCTGTAAGGATGAAGATACTTGTCTGCAATCGCGCATGCTTTCGCGCGGTATAGAAAACGCACAGCGTGCGATCGAAGGCCGCAACTTCGGTATCCGTAAAACTGTCCTGCAATATGACGACGTCATGAACAAACAGCGTGAAGTCATGTATGCAGAGCGTATGAAGGTGCTCAAAGGTGAAGACGTGCACGAACAGGTGGTCAAGTATATCCCTGATTTTGTGCGCAAAGTGGTTTCCGAAGCGGTCAATACCGACGAAATGCCCGAAAAGTGGGATGCGGCTGTACTCAACCGTGCCCTCGAAAACAGGCTGTTGCCCGAGGGTAGTAATTTTATAACGCAGGATAAACTCAATAAGTGGGACGTCGATTATGCGATCGATAAGATCACGAAGGCGACCGAAAAGGCATACGAAGAAAAGATCAAAGAGGTCAAAGAAGAGCTCGGCATCGATTATTCGGACGTGGAGCGCCGTTTCCTTCTGATGAACGTGGACCGCAACTGGATCGATCAGATCGACGCGATGGACCAGCTTCGCAAAGGTATCGGCTTGCGCGCATACGGCAACGTCGATCCTGTGATCTCGTACAAGAAAGAGGGCTTTGAAATGTTCGACGAAATGGTCGAGCGCATTCAGAATTCGACGATCGCGATGCTCTTGAAAGTGCGCATCGAGGTGTCCCGCCCGATGGTGCGTCCGATCGACGAGCCCAAGCCCGCTGTCAATACCGCAGAGCTTTCCACCAATTCTTCGGAGAGCGCATCCCGCCCGCAGCCGCGTGCGCAGAAGACGCCGGGCAGAAACGATCCGTGCCCCTGCGGAAGCGGTAAAAAATATAAGAACTGCTGCGGGAAAAATCAGTAACCGATGATAAAAACAGCCGAAAAGATTGAGTATTTCGGCTGTTTTCGGTTGTTTACAAAAGAAGAAAATACATATGTTAGCATTGCAGATTTTCCTTTTGATCGCGGGACTTATTCTGCTCGTGAAAGGGGCGGACTGGTTCGTCGAAGGGAGCGCGGGAATCGCGAAAAAATGTAATATTTCCCCGTTGGTCATCGGGCTGACCGTCGTCGCGTTCGGCACGAGCATGCCCGAACTTGCGGTTTCGGTCACGTCGGCGATCGAGCATTCGACGGACATTGCGATCGGCAATGTCGTCGGAAGCAACATCGCCAACATCCTGCTTATATTAGGGCTTTCGGCGCTCATGCACTTTTTGCCTGTGCAAAAAGAATCGCTGAAACTGGATCTTCCCGTACTGCTCCTTGCAAGCGTTCTGCTTGTGGGGCTCGGCTGGTGGGGAAAAGCTCTTGCATGGTATGACGGGCTTATCCTGCTCGTTGTGTTTGCCGCGTACATGGCTGTCTTGCTTGTGCAGGCGGGGAAAAAGCGCAAGGAGCTTCTTGCCCTTCCCGAAAGCGAACGCGTGGCGGAAGAAGAAAAGGCGCCGCGCGGCCGCATCGGCGGCTGGATCTACCGCATGGGCAGGCATCTTTGGTTTTTGATCGTGCTGGCGCTCATCGGGCTTGGCATGGTCGTGGGCGGCGGGACGTTGCTCGTGAATGCGGCAACGTACATCGCCGAATATGCGGGCGTGTCCGAACGCGTGATCGGTTTGACCATTGTTGCTGTCGGGACATCTATGCCCGAGCTGGTCACGTCGGTGGTTGCGGCTGTCAAAGGCCAAACGGATATTGCCGTCGGCAACGTGATCGGAAGCAATATTTTCAATATTTTTGTGGTTGCGGGCATATCGGCACTCGTGTATCCGCTTACGTTTACTGCGGCAAACGGCATCGACGCTTTGGTCGCGTTGGGCGCGGCGGTATTGCTGTATGCGCTTGCACTGATCAAAGGGCACAAACTCGGCAAAATCGCGGGGACGATCTTCCTTGTTTGTTTTGCCGGATACTATGTTTATCTGTTTGCCGTATAGTCACTTTGCGGCGGGAAAGAAGTTCAGGAGAGAGTAAGAATGTTTAAAGCAGACGATTACAGACTGCGCGCCAAGGCGCTTTCGGAAACGCTGGAAGAGACCAAAGAGGCGCTGGAAATAGATGCACAGCGCGAAAAACTTGCGCAATTGAAAGCGGAGCAGGAAAAACCGGAGGTATGGCAAAATCTCGAACTTTCCGCAAAACTCGGCAGGGAAACGTCCGCGGTCGAAAGCAAGATCGCAGCATACGAAAAGGGCAAAAAAGCGCTGGACGAGGTGAACGAAGTCATCGATCTCATCGAAGAGACCGAAGAAGAGGACCTCGTTCCCGAGCTGGACAACTTGCTTGCAGCGGCGGAAGCGGATCTGGAAGACATGCGCATCCGTTCCCTTTTGCGCGGCAAATACGACGGGTACAATGCGCTTTTGACTTTGCATTCGGGCGCTGGCGGTACCGAAAGCTGCGACTGGGTATCCATGCTGTACCGCATGTACACCCGCTATGCGGAGCGCAACGGCTATAAAGTGACCGAGCTCGACCGCCTGGACGGCGACGAGGCGGGCATCAAGAGCGTGGATTTCAAGATCGAGGGCGAAAACGCCTACGGATATTTGAAAGCGGAGAAGGGGGTGCATCGTCTGGTGCGCATTTCCCCGTTCGATGCAAACAAACGCCGCCACACTTCGTTTGCTTCGTTGGAAGTGATGCCCGAGATCGAGGATGACGGCGACGTCGAGATACGCAGCGAAGATTTGAAAGTTACGACTTTCCGTTCTTCGGGCGCCGGCGGACAGCACATCAACAAGACGGAATCGGCGATTCGCATTCAGCATATCCCGACGGGCATCGTCGTGTCCTGCCAGAACGAGCGTTCGCAGATCCAGAACCGCGAAATGGCGATGAAGATGCTGCGAAGCAAGCTCATCGAACTCAAAGAGAGCGAGCGCATCGCCAACGAACAGAGCATCAAGGGCGAGATCAAAAAGATCGAATGGGGCAGCCAGATCCGAAGCTATGTTTTCTGTCCGTACACCCTCGTGAAAGATCACCGCACGGGATACGAAACGGGCAACATCCAGGCGGTCATGGACGGGGATATCCAGCCCTTTATCATCGAATACCTGAAAAAGAGCTAAGCAGAGCCGTCGGGCGCAAAAACGCGCGTACGTGATTGAGAAAAAAGGTACAAAATGTATTATAAAAACTATCGGCGCAAAGGGAATATGGTATTTTTCCTCGTGATCGGGGGCGTATTTATTGCGATCGGGATCCTTGCGTTTTTCTTTTGGGAACTTCCTTGGGCGATCGCCTGCTTTGCCGCGGGGGTACTGCTTGCCGTCTTGCCGCAATTTATCATCTTTTCGCGCTACGGGATGGAAGGAGACAGGTTGCGCTATCGCAAGTGCGGCATTCCCCGTTCGGTCAAGACGGATGCGATCGGGACGGCAATTATCTGTATTTATGATGAATATCGCCGCTGGAAAGGGTTTGTCCCCGCCACGTTTCAGGGCAAAGAGGGGCCCGTGACCGTGCCTGCGCTCGTCCTGTTAAAGAGCGCAGACGAGGAAGAGCTCGACCTTTGCGACACGCGCACCAACGTGCGCCTCACTTTCCGCAAAGAATATATCACCGACATGGCGCTGGATTTTGAGTTTTTGAAAGAGCTGCGCAATGCCGGGTTTAGCGGCAAAGTATATATCTCGGAATACATTCATGCGCTGTACAAGCCCGCGTTCGATGAAATTTTCCAAAGCGGCGGATACGAAGTGTATGATCGCATTCCGAAACGTGTCAAACGCCTGCAAAAATGAGGGGAACGCCCTCATTTTTTTACAGAGACATATGATTCGCGGTGCATTTGAGAAAAAAGACGCGAATTGATCGGAATTTACACGCATATGCGCTGCGGCACATATGCATGGAGGAATATTGTGGATTACGCGCAGCGGTTTTCGCAACTGAATAAAAAGGCCGAGCCGCTCATTTTGGGCATCGAGAGCTCCTGTGACGAGACGGCGGCGGCAATTGTGCGGGGCAGAAAACTTTTGTCCAATGTCGTACTGTCCTCCGCGGCGGAACAGGCGAAATACGGCGGGGTCGTGCCCGAGATCGCTTCCCGCGCGCACACCGACGCGATCGGTGAAGCGGTGGAGCGCGCGATCGCAGAGTCGGGCGCGGATAAACATGAGCTCGATGCGGTCGCGGTGACTTACGGCGCAGGACTTTTAGGGGCATTGCTGGTCGGGCTTTCCTTTGCAAAGTCGTTTGCGTATGCGCTGGATATTCCGCTCATCGGCGTGAATCATATCCGCGGACATATGGCGGCGGCGTATCTGACCGATGCGACGTTGGAGCCGCCGTTCATCACGTTGCTTGCGAGCGGCGGTCATACTGCGATTTTGTACACAAAGTCGTACACGGAATTTGAGATCCTCGGCTCCACGCGCGACGATGCCGCGGGCGAGGCGTTCGACAAAGCTGCGCGCGTGCTCGGGCTTGCCTATCCGGGAGGACCGAACGTGGAAAAGCTTGCGCGGGAAGGAAAGCCGTGCATCGCGTTCCCCAAAATGTTCCGCGGGGGCGGGTACGATTTTTCGTACAGCGGCTTGAAAACGGCGGTCATCAATTACTGCCACAACAAGGAGCAGAAGGGAGAGCCGTACAGCCGCGCAGACGTGGCGGCGTCCTTTCAGAGTGCGGCGTGCGATGTTCTCGCCGAGCGCGCGGTTCTTGCGGCAAAAGAAAAAAGGTGCGATACAATCGCGGCGGGCGGCGGCGTGATCGCCAACGGATATCTGCGCGAAAAACTCGCGAACGTTTGCGCAGAAAACGGCATACGCCTGGTTTTGCCCGAAAAGAAATATTGTACCGATAACGCGGCAATGATCGCGGAAGAAGGGGTCACGCAATATCTTGCGGGAAACTTTGCCGATCTTTCCATCAACGCTTGCGCGCATATACCGCTGGGCAAAAAAGGGAAACAATAATCAGTTAAGCTTACAGAAAAAAGTGTATAAGCATTTGAAGAATTGGCGATAACCGCTTCCGAAGTAATTCGGAGGCGATTTTTTATGTTCGGCAAATTTGCGAGATCGTGCATAACGTTTTTAACGGGCATTGTTTGCCTGGCGCTTCTTGTTCTGCCGCAGATTTTGGATAAGGATCTGCTGTTCGATCGAGCGGTCGGGTATACTTTTTATTCGCAGAGTGAAAGTTCGCAGGCGATGATCACGCTTGCCGCGCCGTCGGAAGCGTTGAAAGTCAAAAGGTCGCTTGCATCGGTGACAGGGGAAAGTGCGCGTTATCTTTCCGAAGAGGAGGCATTTGCGCAGGTTGAAAAATATGACGGAAAATTTGTTTTTTCGGAGAGCGCTGCAGAGGTGACGAATTACTACTTTTATTCTGCGCGGCTGGGGGGCGGAGTCGAACTATACGGACAGCGCGTGAATCTGCACGTTGCGGTGCGGGGGGAAGAGGCAAGCGTGGGCTGTCCGCTGGTATTCGGCGGGTATTGAGAACGGCTTACAAAATTTTTTTTGAAAGAGTGTATAAATTTCCGTAAACGGTCAAAAATCCAAACAACAAATCTTTTCGGAGGAATATCATGAAAGAAAATCAGACAAACGACAATGAAGTCAAAGTCAAGAGGAAGAGCTGGTATTACATCGTCGTTGCGGCGTGCGCGTTGGTGTTGGTCGCGGCGATTGTGCTTACGGTCGTGTTTGTTGCGCAGGATACAACGCCTGCGATCGAATCGCCGGGGGATCCCGATGACGGAGCGGGCACCGATGAGCCTGAAAATCCGGCCGATACCGATAATGATGACGAGGACACCGACAACGATGCAAACGAACCGGGCAGCACGGAGATCGTATTTTCCATGCCTGTAAGCGGGGGTACGGTGGGGACGATGTACACATTCTGGTACAATTCGACGCTCAATCGTTATAACCTGCATGAAGGGATTGACTTTAAGGCGGATGCCGGCACTTCTGTCGGTGCGGCATATGCGGGCACGGTGGAAAGCGTCACGGACACCCTTTTGGAAGGGGGCAAAGTTGTTATAGATCACGGCAACGGACTGAAAAGCGAGTATGCGTCCATCGATGTTGCGGCGGGCTTGCAGGTCGGCGACAGCGTTGCGCAGGGCGAAGTGATCGGCACCGTATCTGCGGCGGCGGACGTGATGGGCAACGAATACAACGAAGGGGCGCATCTGCATTTTGAAGTGACGCAGGACGGAAAGAGCATCGATCCCGCATCCTATCTCGATCTTGACGAAAAATAAGAACATTCGCATCTTCCTTTTTCGGGGGCCCGCGGCATTTGCCGCGGGCCCTGTTGTTTTTGACGGCTTTGCCCCGAGAAAGCGAAAAATGGTGTGCGGGTATTGAAAAAGGCTTGTAAAAACAGGCGCGGATGTGATACAATATTGAACGAAAAAGCAAAGGAAGAAAAGGTGGATCATGCACGAAGGACACAGAGAGCGTATCCGTGAACGTCTGTTTTCGCACGGGGAATCGCTTACCGATCATGAACTGCTGGAAATACTTTTGTTCGATCCGATCAATCGGCGGAATACGAACCCGATCGCGCACGATCTGCTGGACAGTTTCGGTGATCTGGAAGGTGTATTTAACGCAACGCCGCGTCTGCTCTGCACGGTGGCGGGGATCGGGCCGAGGGCCGCAGAGCATATTTGGATGGTCGGGGAACTGATGCGGCGCATTCGCGGGGTGAAAAACAGGCGGATCAGTTTAAGCAATTTCGGCGAGGTGAGCGCGTTTATCCGCGAGCGTTTTGATGGCTGCAAAACTGAAAAGTTGGAAGTTTATCTTGCGGACGTAAATTGCGTTTTTCTGTGTGCGAAGACGGTTTCAGGCGTGCGGAAAGACAAAGTTTCGCTGGACAGTCAGACATTCGGTTACATTCTTTCCGAGGTCAAGCCCGTCAACGTCATCGTTGCGCACAATCATCCGAGCGGGAACAGTACGCCTTCGGAGGAAGACGACCGATGCATGCGGGAGATCAGCAGGATGTGTCACATGCACGGTGCGCGCCTTTGCGACAGTGTGATCGTCGGCAAAGATTTGTACAGCTATTACTATACCGGCCGAATTTATTCGGTCGAATACAAGGAATAAATGCAAACGGAAGGAAATGACATGAAAGAAGTAAGAACGAGATTCGCACCCAGTCCTACGGGTTATATGCACATCGGGAATTTGCGTACCGCGCTGTACGGTTATCTGTATGCCAAAAGCCAGGGCGGGAAATTTATTCTGCGCCTGGAAGATACGGACAGCCGCCGCTATGTCGAGGGTGCCGTACAGATCATATACGATACTTTGAAAGATGCCGGGATCGTTTACGACGAGGGCCCCGACATTGGCGGGAACTACGGCCCGTACATTCAGAGCGAGCGCGCGGCGATCTATAAAGAATACGCCGAAAAGCTGGTAGAACTGGGCGGCGCATATTATTGTTTTTGCGATAAAGAGCGCATCGATTCGCTCAAAGACGAAAACGGAGTCGGACGATATGATAAGCATTGCCTGCATCTTTCCAAAGAGGAAATCGCAGAAAAGCTTGCGTCGGGGGTGCCGTATGTCATTCGACAGAATGTTCCCGAAGAGGGGAGCGGGTCATACGACGATCTCGTATATGGGCATGTCAGCGTCGATTTCAAGGATATCGAGGACGGCGTTTTATTGAAAAGCGACGGAATGCCTACCTATAATTTCGCAAACGTGGTGGACGATCATCTGATGGGCATTACGCACGTGATCCGCGGGAGCGAATATCTTTCCTCCACGCCAAAATACAATCTCATGTACGATGCGTTCGGTTGGGAACGTCCCGTGTACATTCATTTGCCGCCGATCATGAAAAATGCGCACGAGAAACTTTCCAAGCGCAACGGCGATGCGAGCTATCAGGATCTTGTCGCGAAGGGCTATATCAAAGAGGCGATCGTGAATTATATCGCGCTTTTGGGTTGGAGCCCCAAGAGCAATCAGGAGAAGATGACTTTGCGGGAGTTGGAAGAGCATTTCTCTTTGGCGGGCCTGAACAAGTCGCCGTCCATTTTCGACGAGCCCAAACTGCGCTGGCTTTCGGGCGAATATATTCGTGAAATGAGTTTCGAACAATTCAAATCGCTCGCTCTGCCGTTTTTGCAAAAGTCCAAAGCGTACGGAAAATATGAGGAAGACAAACTTTTGCATTTGGTGCAGTCGCGCGTGGACGTGCTCGAAGACATTCCGTCCAAGATCGACTTTTTGGAGGAGTACGGGCCGATCGATTCCGCGCTGTATTTCAATAAAAAGATGAAATCGGATGCGGAAATCGCAAAGACAGTCCTCCCTGCGGCGGCAAAGGCTCTGGAAAACCTTTCGGAATTCGAAAACGCACCGATTTACCAGGCGTTGGTTGCGCTGGCGCAGGAGCTCGGCATGAAAAACGGGCAGGTGCTCTGGTGCGTGCGTATTGCCCTGACGGCGCGCGAAAATACCCCGGGCGGCGCGAGCGAAATGGCGGAACTTTTGGGCAAAGAACGCTGTCTTTCCCGCCTTGCCGCGGCGGAGCAGGCTCTTTCCGTATGAACGCCGATAAAAAAACGGGCAAAGAGGGTAAGAGCACAGGCAAAGAGCGGCGCGGGCTGGTGAAATCGCTTGCCGAGCTGAACATGTTGCAGACGATCCGCCTTGTCATTCTTGTTCTGCTCGTGATCGTCATCTTTATTGTCGTGTTCAGTGCGCTCGAGCGGGCACAGGGTGCGGTTTATCTGACCATTCCCGTTTCCGTCCTGCTTTTCTTTTCCATGGTGATGAAAATATTCGCCATGCGCACTTTTCACCGCAAGATCGCCTGGTATGTGCTCGACAGCATATTGCTGATCCTTTTGAATTTCTTTTCGGGATGGCGCGTTTCGGTCGCGACCGATTCGTTCTGCTATCTCGTCTACGTGCTCGTCCTTTCGGAATACTATATTTCCGCGCCTTCCCTGCGGGACGACCTCATCATGTTTGCGGTAAATCTCGTGGCGTTCACGTCTGTATATGCCGTCATTGCGGTCGTCAACAACGAGTTCGGTTCCGCATTTGCGGTATCGTCGCAGTATTTTCTTGCGCTCGTGGTGCTCGTTCTGCATTTTGTAATGTTCAATTTTGCCATGACCGTTTCGCGCAAAAACAGGCAAATCGAAGAAAATTTACACGAATTGGAAGAGAGCCGAAGAGAACTTTTGCGCGCATACGACAAGCTGGAAGAAGCGACGGTTCTCGAAGAGCGCAACCGCATCGCCAAGGAGATCCACGATACGGCGGGGCATTCTTTGACAACGGTCATCATGCAGACGGAAGCGGCGCGCCTCGCGCTCGGAAAAGACGTCGCGGAAGCAGAGCGGTGCATCACGGCGGCAAATATTCAGGCAAAGAACTGTCTGGATCAGTTGCGGCTTTCGGTGCATTTGCTGTCGGGCAGGCGTGAAAACGTCACGCTGAAAGAGTATCTCGAAGGGATTCTCGAAGAGACGGCAAACGGCACGTATCTGACCGTCCGCAGCAAGATCGATGATTTGGAACTGACCGAAGAGGCGGAACGTTTTATCAGCAATACGCTGCGGGAAGGTATTTCCAACGGCATTCGCCACGGCGGCAGTACCGCATTTTTGTTTGAACTGAAAGATAAAGGAAATTTTGTCGAATTTCTTTTGTCCGATAACGGCACGGGCGTAGATATGAAAAAATTCAAAGAGGGATTCGGATTGTCGGGCATGCGTGCCAAAGCGGAGAGCCTGGGCGGGATGGTGCATTTTTCCTCGGAAGAGGGGGAAGGCTTTGAGATTTTGCTCAGTCTGCCCGGTTCGCTGAAAATTACCGCGCAAAAGGAGAAAGGGAATGAAGATCAAAGTGATGATCGTCGATGATCAGGTAATTTTGTCGGAAGGGATCCGCAGTGTTCTCTCTTCGTCCGAAGATCTGGAAGTGATCGCGCTTGCGAGCGACGGGCAGGATGCGCTCGAACGCATGGAACAGGGCTGTGTGCCCGATGTCGTGCTTTTGGATATCCGTATGCCGAACATGAACGGCGTTGTGACGACGGGCGAGATCAAGAAACGTTATCCGAATGTGAAAGTGCTTATGCTCACGACCTTTGACGACAGTGATTATATTTTGAGCGCGCTCAACAACGGCGCGTGCGGATACCTTCTCAAGGATATCAGCGCGCCCGCGCTGATCGATGCGATCCGCAACGCGTATGCGGGAGATACCATACTGCCTGCAAAGATCGCGAAAAAGATCACGGACGCGGCAAAGATGGTTACGTCTGACCGCGAGATCAAATTGCGTCGGGCTTTCGGACTTTCTGACCGTGAAGTGGAGATCGCGGTGATGATCTATGAAGGATTTAACAACCGCCAGATCGCGTCCGCACTCAATCTTTCGGACGGAACGGCGCGCAACTATATCAGCGCCATTTACATGAAACTCGGCTGTGACAGCCGTGCGGATGCGATCGCGAAAATGAAAGCGACGCTCGGCGGCTGAACATAAAATTTGCAAGTGAAAAGGCCCTGCAATAGCGGGGCTTTTTTAAATGCAAAGAAAATGATGCCGAGATTTCGCGGTTCCGTTACGCAACGCAATTGCAAAAATCATGCGCTGTTTATAGGGCTCGGGATATCTCTGTATCTGCGCATCTCGCATCGTTCGACAAAATTTTAAAAAGAAGTGCCGAAACGACAAAACCTCTCACTGCTTTCGGAGGACAATTGTTTTGCGAATATCGTCGAAAATGGTATAATACTATTGTCGAAAACGACAGATTAAATACGAAGGAGGTCGTTTTATGGTTGTGCTTGAAGGAAAGCCGAAGTGGCAATATTCGGTTCGGCAGGATATATCCGACGATTTGTTGCGGTATATGCAGGAATTTTATGTGGGGGAGTTCCGAAAAGAGAAAGAAGGGTTTCTCTATTCGCTCGAAAGCGGTGACTGTTACAGGATCACCGTTGAAAAAATGCAGCAAAGGTAAAAGGTGCGGCGAAATGCCTTTTCCGTTTTCAAAGCGCCCGACGCAAAGCGTCGGGCGCTTTGAAATTTTGTGCTTTTTTAAGGCGGCGGCAAAAAATTTTGTTAATAGCGGCAAATTGCTTGAAAAATTGTGTGCCGAGTTTTATACTGATAAGAGCGGGCTATGTTAAGGCACTGAAAAGAAGGAGCATATGGACAGATGCGCAATATTTACACATATCTTTGCGGCGCAAAGAATACGCATTGCGAAGACGCGCTGTTCGCCTGTGAACGGTTTGCGTTTGTCATCGACGGGGCAACGGGAGTGGACGGCTGTAAAGTTACGGACGCGTTTACCGATGCGGAATGGTATGCGCGTACTTTTCGCGATACTTTGGCAGGCTTGTTGAAAAAAGATGCGTCGTTCCTTTCGATCATGCGGGAATGTGTGCGTAAAACAGCGGAGACGTATGATTCATTTTTGGGCGCATCGCAGGTAAAAGATAAGCCTTCCGCCATGATCTCCGCCGTGCGGGAGCGCGGCGGAATGCTGGAATATTACTGTTTGGGCGATGCGGGCATTGTTCTTCGGGACAGGGAAGGGGGCGTTCGGTATCTTCTCGACGAACGGCTTGTAAAACTGGACGAAGCGCTCCTTTTGCAAATGAAAAAAATTGCGCGGGAAGAAGGACTTCCTTTTTTAGAGACTTTTCCGCGGATCGTGCCGCAGATTCTGCAAAACCGCGCGCGGATGAACAAAGCGGGCGGGTACGGTGCGCTCGCGCACACGGTCGAGGGGCTGGATACGGCTGTCATGGGGAGCGTTCCGATCGCGGGACTGAAAGACGTTCTGCTCTTTTCGGACGGATTTGCGGAAGCGTACGATCTGTTCGGGCTGTATAAAAGTCCCGCAGAAATGATCGCCGACGTCGCGGAGAACGGCATCGTACAGGCAGTGAAAAAACTGCATGCCGCGCAGAATTCCGATCCCGCTTGCGAAAAATTTTCACGCCTGAAATTTCGTGACGACATGTCCGTCGTATATGCTCGGTTTTGATGCGCGAGAGGAATTTTTATGTGACGACGGGTGTTTGAAGTGAAAAAAGACATGGCATAAAAAATTTGAATAGCATTTTTTTTCATACGCGGCGCAAAATGCTTGAAAAAACACGCGCCGTCATTTATACTGTATAAGATACAATATTGTGCGCGCCTGTGCGCGCGAGCGGCGTGTGTGCAGAGGGCGGATCGCATTCTGCCGCGCAAACGGAAAAGGACAGGTAGGTTATGTATAAGATCTTAAAAAAGAGAGAGTTGAATCCCACCGTCACGCTGATGGAAGTGGATGCGCCCTTTATCGCAAAGAAGGCGCAGCCGGGGCAGTTTGTCATTTTGCGCGTGGACGAAGAAGGGGAGCGGATCCCGCTCACCGTCGCCGATTATGATCGCGCGCGCGGCACGGTCACGATCATTTTCCAGATCGTGGGCGGTACAACGGAGCGCCTGAATCATTTAAACGAGGGTGATTTTATTCATGATTTTGTAGGGCCTTTGGGCGAGCCGTCGCATTTGGACGGCTTGAAAAAAGTGGCGGTCGTGGGCGGCGGCGTCGGCTGTGCGATCGCATATCCCGTTGCGAAAAAACTGCATGAGCTGGGCGCCGAAGTGCACAGCATCGTCGGTTTCCGCAACAAAGATCTCGTGATTTTGGAAGAGGAATTCCGCGCTGTGTCCGACGTGTATAAGATGATGACGGACGACGGGAGTTACGGCGAAAAGGGGCTGGTAACGGATGCGCTCAAAGCGCTCATCGAGGCGGGGAACGCATATGACGAAGTGATTGCGATCGGGCCGGTCGTGATGATGAAGTTTGTGTCTCTTCTGACAAAGCAGCACAATATCAAGACGATGGTCAGCATGAACCCGATCATGATCGACGGGACGGGCATGTGCGGCTGCTGCCGTCTGACGGTTGCGGGCAAGACGAAATTTGCCTGCGTGGACGGTCCGGATTTTGACGGGCACGAAGTGGATTACGATGAAATTTTGAAACGCGCGTCGACGTACAGGGATTTTGAAAAGAGAGAGCGCGAGGAAGCGTGCAACCTCTTTAAAAAGGAGGTAAAGTAAGATGCCGAACATGTCTCCCAAAAAGCACGAGATGCCTTCGCAGGCGCCCGAAGTGCGCAATAAAAATTTTTACGAGGTTGCGCTCGGATATACGGCAGAAACTGCGATCGAAGAGGCGCAGCGGTGCCTCAATTGTAAACATAAACCCTGCATCGGGGGATGTCCGGTAAAGATACATATCCCCGAATTTATTGCGAAAGTCGCGGCAGGGGAATTCGAAGAGGCGTATCAGATCATACAGAAGACGAGTTCGCTTCCCGCGGTATGCGGCAGGGTCTGCCCGCAGGAGACGCAGTGCGAGAGCAAGTGCGTGCGCGGCATCAAAGGCGAGCCCGTCGCGATCGGCAGGCTGGAGCGTTTTGTTGCCGATTGGCACAATGCAAACAGCTGCGATCTTCCCGTCAAGGCGGAGCCGAACGGCCACAAAGTGGCGGTTGTCGGCAGCGGGCCTGCGGGGCTGACCTGCGCGGGCGATCTTGCCAAGCGCGGCTATGATGTGACGGTCTTCGAGGCGCTGCACCTGGCGGGCGGCGTGCTCGTATACGGCATTCCCGAATTTCGTCTTCCCAAGCTCATCGTCGAAAAAGAGATCGATAACCTCAAAGCGCTTGGCGTGAAAGTGGAGACCAACATGGTCATCGGCAAAGTGCTTTCGATCGATGAACTGATGGGGGAATACGGATTCGAAGCGGTATTTGTCGGGAGCGGTGCGGGTCTGCCGCGGTTTATGAACATTCCGGGCGAAAATTTGAAGAGCGTGTATTCCGCGAATGAGTTTTTGACCCGCGTCAATCTGATGAAGGCGTATAAAGACAATTCGCGCACGCCCGTTTTGCATGTGAAGAAAGTAGCGGTCGTGGGCGGCGGCAACGTCGCGATGGACGCGGCGCGCTGTGCAAAGCGTTTGGGCGCGGAAGAAGTATATATTGTTTACCGCCGCAGCGAGCACGAACTTCCCGCGCGCGCGGAGGAAGTGGAACATGCGAAGGAAGAGGGGATCGTCTTTAAATTTCTGACCAATCCGACGGCGATCTTGGAAGGTGAAAACGGCATGGTGCGCGGCATGACCTGTGTGGAGATGGAGCTGGGCGAGCCCGATGCTTCGGGCAGGCGCCGTCCCGTAGAGAAGGCAGGCAGCGAATTCACGCTGGAATGCGATTGCGTGATCATGGCGATCGGAACGAGTCCCAACCCGCTGATCAAGAACACGACCAAAGGTTTGGAAACGCAGAAATGGGGCGGGATCATTGCAGACGAGCACGGGTTGACCTCGCGCGAAGGCGTATATGCGGGAGGCGATGCCGTTACGGGTGCCGCGACGGTTATTCTTGCGATGGGCGCGGGCAAGACGGCCGCGGAAGCCATCGACGAATATATTAAAAACAAGAATTGATATCGGGCGCGCCCTGCGGGGTGCGCCTTCTGTTTTGCAAAACCGAGCGAAAAACGGAAACTTTGTGAAAGAATTGCAAAAAACGCAAAGCGCGGTATGCAAAAAATCAAATTGGCTTGTAAAAGTGCGGGAATTGTGTTATACTGAAAAGGAAAGATTGCGGCGGCGCACGTCTGTGCGCCGTACCGAACAAGAGATATAAATTCGCGCCGCTTGCGGCGCAGGGGTAAATTATGCCGAAAAGTAAAAAGATTGTCAATTATCCCGTGGTAGCGTTGCGGGGCAAAGTGATATTTCCCGAAACGGTGAATTCCTTCGATGCGGGGAGGCTTATTTCGCTCACCGCGATTTCGCGTGCTTCCGAGCGGGATATGACTTTGTTTGTCAGTTATCAGCGCGACGCCAATAAAAACGATATCACGCCCGACGATATCTGTGCGGTCGGGACAGTTGTCAAGATCAAACAGATTGCGAAACTTTCGTCGGGGAATCTTCGCGTGACCGTAGACGGATTATACCGCGCCAAAGCGGAAGAGATATACGAAGAGGACGGCTGTCTGTATGCAAACGTGTACGAAGTGAAATCGCTGCACGGGGATCCGGTGTTGGAAGAGGCGTATTTTCGCACCGCGCAGGATGTGATGCGCGACATTCAGGCGAGCGATATGCGATTTCCCAAGGATGCCGCCGCGACGCTGGAAAAGTTTACCGAACCGGATGCGTATGTTTCCAACGCGCTGTCTTATCTTCATATCAAAGAGGACATCAAGCAGCAGATCCTGGAAACCGCGAACGTCGTCGAGCGCCTGAAAATATTTGAGCGCTGTCTCAACGACGAACTGGAGATCGCAAAGCTGGAAAAGAAGATCAGCGCGGCGGTGCGTCAGAACATCGACAAGAACCAAAAAGAATATTTCCTGCGCGAGCAGCTCAAAGCCATCCATAACGAACTGGGCGACGACGAGGAAGAGCGGGATACTCTGACAACGCAGATCAAGGAAAAGCATATGCCCCCCGAGATCGAAGAAAAGGCGCTCAAAGAGATCGCTCGCACGGACAAAATGCCGCCGTCTTCGCCCGAATATACGGTGATTCGGAACTATCTTGACTGGCTGATCGATCTGCCGTGGACGGAGGAGACCAAAGACACCGAGAATCTTGCGGATGCGCAGAAGATCCTGGACGAAGATCATTACGGGCTGGAAAAGGTGAAAACGCGCATTACGGAATACCTTGCGGTTTTGCAGCTCACAAAGAGCATGAATGCGCCCATTCTCTGTTTTGTGGGCCCTCCGGGCGTCGGCAAGACGTCCATAGCGCGTTCGGTCGCGCGGGCGCTGGGCAGAAAATTTGTGCGGATGAGCTTGGGCGGCGTCAAGGACGAAGCGGAGATCCGCGGCCATCGCAGGACGTACGTCGGCGCGATCCCGGGGCGCATCATCTATGCCATGAAGCAAGCGGGCAGCATCAATCCCGTGTTTTTGTTGGATGAGATCGACAAAGTATCTTCGGATATGCGCGGCGATCCCGCAAGCGCACTTTTGGAAGTGCTCGATCCCGAGCAGAATGCGACCTTCCGCGATCGTTTCCTCGAAGTGCCGTACGATCTTTCCAAGGTCTTGTTCATCACGACGGCGAATACGGTGGACACCATCCCCGCACCTCTTTTGGACCGCATGGAGCTGATCGAGCTCAACGGCTATACGCTGGATGAAAAGCGCGAGATCGCCAAGCGCTACCTGGTACCCAAAAAAGTTAAAGAAAACGGACTTCCCGACGGGCTTTTGGAGATCACGGACGGTGCGCTCACGGCGATCATCGAAGGATATACGATGGAAGCGGGTGTGCGCAATTTGGAGCGTCAGATCGGGTCCGTGTGCCGAAAAATCGCGGTACGTTATGCCGAAAACAAGGACATCGGCAAACAAATCGTGACCGAAGAGAATTTGGAAAGCATTCTGGGCATTCGCAAATACAACGACGATCCCGCACAGCTTGACGGCAATGAAGTGGGCGCCGCAACAGGGCTTGCGTGGACAAGCGTGGGCGGCACGACGCTGACCATCGAGGTATCGACCATGCCCGGCAAGGGCGAGATCCTGCTCACGGGGAAACTCGGCGATGTGATGAAAGAATCGGCGCGCGCGGCGATCAGCTATATCCGCGCCCATGCGGATAAGTACGGCATTCCCGCCGAAGCGTTTTCGGAAACGGATATCCATATCCACGTTCCCGAGGGCGCGACGCCCAAGGACGGGCCCAGTGCGGGGATCACGATGGCGACCGCTATTTTGTCCGCGTTCACCCACAAGCCCGTGCGTAAAGACATTGCAATGACGGGCGAGATCACACTGCGCGGCAAAGTTCTGCCCATCGGCGGTCTCAAAGAGAAAGCGCTCGCGGCACACCGCATCGGCATTCGCAATATTATCATTCCCAAAGACAATGCGAAGGACGAGGAAGAGATCCCCGCCAATGTGCGCAGTGAGCTGAACTTTATTCCCGTATCCGAGGCGGACGCCGTGTTCCGCAACGCCATTGCGGGACTGTGATCGGTCGGTGAGAGAACATGATCATCAAAGACGCAAAATTCATAACTTCCGCGGCGGATAAAAAGGGGTTTGTCCGCCCCGACAAACCCATGATCGCGGTGTGCGGCAAGTCCAATGTCGGCAAGAGTTCGTTCATCAACATGCTTGCAAACCGCAACAAACTTGCCCGAACCTCGGCGGAGCCGGGCAGGACGCGCCTTGTCAATTATTTTGACTTCGGTCAATTTCTGCTTGCCGATCTTCCGGGGTATGGGTTTGCCCGCGTTTCCAAAGCGGAAAAAGACAAATGGGCGAAACTTCTGGACGATTTTTTTGCGCAGGAAGGGGCGGTGACGCACGTTTTTTCTCTTGCAGACATCCGCCACGATCCGACGGCGGACGATCAGACGATGATCTCTTTTCTGTATGAAACGCGCACGCCGTTTACGATCATAGCGACCAAGGCGGATAAACTTGCCAAGACGCGCGTGAAAGAGGCTGTCCGCAGGATCGCGGCCTGCTTTAAGACGGGCGAGGGCAATGTGATCGCGACATCTGCCCAGACGCGTTTGGGCAGGGAGTCTGTTCTGACTCTGCTCGACGAAATTTGCGCGCGGTATGCGGCAAGCGAAGAGCCGGCGGAAGAGGAGTTGCCTTAAAGAAAAAGTCCGATCTTTGCGTATGAAAGAGGTTGCCATCACGCATTGCGTATGGTATAATGATGTATCAAACGAGAGGAAGATACAATGAATGCAATGCTTGCGAACTCCTCCGAGGGGTTTTTGAATACATGGTGGGGCATGACAATTTTTATCGTGCTCGATCTTGCGGTGCTCGTGCTCATTATTGCGCTGAATTACCGATGGTTTTTCAAACGTGCGCTGGATGTGCTGTTTTCGGCGATTTTTATGATCGTTTTTTTGGTCTTTTTCCTGCTTGCACTCCTTGCGGATGCGATCTATAACAAGTCGCAGAATGCCTATGCATCGCTGTTTGTTTCGGAGTATTTTTGCGGGAAGAAGGGAAAGCCGATCAAAATCACTTCTTTTGCGACCGAGCGGATCCGCCGCGATGCGGACGGGAATCTTTTGCCGGAACGCGAACGCACGACAGCCATGGGGAAATTTCTCAAAGCGACGGGGCTGAAATATTATCCCTGTCTGCCGGCTGTCTTTGCGGGAAAGCTGAGTTTTGTCGGACCGCGCGCGATGAGTTTGCGGGACGGTTGTGCGGTCGGCGAGGATGCTGCCGTGCGGTTTTCGATGCGCCCGGGACTGGTCAGCTCTTTGGAGCGTTTCGGCGGAGAGAATCTGACCTGGCCGGAAATGTTCGAAGAGGATGCCGAATATGTCGCACATCTGAATTTTTTCCGCGATCTTTCTTTTTTCATGAGTAAAATAGCAAACCGACTGCGCGGCGACGCGGCGGGGCGTTACGGCATTTGCACAGAGGTCGGTTACGTTGACTGGCTGTTGCGCGAAGGCACGATCTCCGAAGAAGAGGCGGAAGAATATACCCGCGAAGGAGAGGAAAAACTGCGCGATATCAAGCGTGCGAAAGCGGAGCGCCGCGAATTTGAGGCGGCAAATTTCCGCGATTTCAATCGGTTTCATTAACAATCGGTTTTATTAAAAAGATCGCCGAGCCCGATGTCGGGCTAGGCGATCTTTTTTTGCGCGGAAGTTATGTTGCCGCAAAAGAAATAATTCACATTTTTGTGATGTTTGTGCCGCGCGTAATTTATTGTGTTATACTGAAACGGGAACGTAGTCAAAATATGCGGCCGATAAGGAAAGGACGGAAGCGGTTTTATTGTTCGGGCCGTGAAAATTTTTTGGGGAGCTGAGTATGAAAAGAATATGCCTGTTTTTGCTGTCAGCGATCGTGGCGGTGTTTTTTTGCGCAGCAATTTTTTCCGCATGCGAAGAGGAAAAGGCCGAACACGTGCACTCGCTCGCAGAGCGGAGTGCGACGGAAGCGACGTGCTGTGCGGAAGGGAATATCGCGCACTGGTATTGTGAGGGATGCGGAAAATATTTTTCGGATGCCGAAGGAACAAAGGAGATTTCTTCCGCGTCCGTCATCGTTGCGAAACTGCCGCATACATACGAGGAGAACGCATCGGACGAGTATTTGAAAACGGCGGCGACTTGCACTGCACCTGCGGTGTATTATAAATCCTGCGGCGGGTGCGGACAGCGCGGCGAAGAGACGTTTGAGTATGGCCGGCTCGGGGCGCATTCGCTGCATCATGTTGCGGAGATACCCGCAACGTGCGCGGATGCCGGCGCGTGCGAATATTATGCCTGTGACGTCTGCCAGAAAAAATTCAGCGACGGAAATGCGCTCGACGAGATCCGAAACGACAGTGAACTGATCATTCCCGCGACACGGGAACACGTTTCCGTGTATCATGCGGAAGCGCCTTCCACGTGCAATTCAAAGGGCACAAATGAATATTGGAGCTGTAAAAACTGCGATCTTTTGTTTGCGGATGCCGAATGCACGATCTTGATTGAGCGAGACAGCATCGAAAAAGCGGAATACGGGCAGCATATTCTTGTATTTTCTGAGAAAAGGCCGGGTACGTGTACGGTTGCGGGTGTTGCGGCGCATTATGATTGCAGTCACTGCCATGCGAAGTTTTGGGACAGCGACGGGACGCAGCCTGTATTCAGCGATTCGGAGCTTGCGACCCCGCCCGATCCCGCCCGTCATTCATCCGAGTTTGTGAGGGGATATGCTTCGACCTGTACGGTTGCGGGTATGCGGGATTACTGGGCTTGCAATGATTGCGGCAAGATGTTTTATGACGAACAGTGCACGGAAGAACTCTACTATTCGGATATGTACCTGCCGCTTGCGGCGCATTCGCTGACGCATCATGAACGGATCGAGCCGAACTGTGTGAGAAGCGGGCAGGTCGAATATTGGGAATGCGGCGAATGTTCTGCCCGTTTTTCCGACGGACAATGCCAATCTCCCGTTTATAACATATTCTTGCCGCAGGATTGGCAGAGACATGAGAAATTAGAACACTTTGACAGAACGGAACCGACCTGCATTGCGGACGGTACCGACGAGCATTACATTTGCGGCGATTGCGGCGGCTGTTTTGACCGCAATATGACACCCACAAGTCTTTCCTTACTGACACTGCCGCATGGGACGGCGTATCATTTCACGGAATTTATTGAACAGCGGGAGGCGTCTTGCCTGACAGGCATCCGCATGGATTGTTATCAGTGCAGACATTGCGGCGGATACTTTTCGGATGCATCCGCCTATATCGGGAGCGAATTGGGTGCGAGCGAAGTGGAGATTCCGGCGACGGGGATCCATACTGTCGGACATATCGAAGCCGTTCCGCCGAGTTGTTCGGCGCCCGGAAACATTGAATATTGGAATTGTTCGATATGCGGGAAACTCTTTGCCGACGAAGACTGCACGCAAAACCTGACGGGATCGGAAATTCTTTTGAAACAGCTTCCGCACGAGATCGAATACAGGCAGGAAACGGAATCGACCTGTTCGGTGCACGGATATTCGGCCCATTACCGCTGCGTGAACTGCGGAGCCGTCTTTTCCGACGAAGCGGGCAGCGAGGAGATCTCCGAAGAGAGTGTGATCAAGCCGCTTGAGCCGCACCCGTATTCCGAACAGTGGACGTATAACGCGAACGGACATTGGCATGCCGTGACGTGCGGCTGTGCGGGCGTAACGGTCGGCTATGAAAGCCATCGGTATCAGGCGATTTACACGGATGTCCCCGCCTGCGAATTTGTGGGCGAGCTCACCTTTGTCTGCGAGGTCTGCGGACATAAGCGCACCCAGATCGTTTCAACGCCGATCGTTTCGCATAATTTTGTCGTACACGAAGAGATCCCCGCGACTTGCCTTGAGGAGGGCCTGTCCGCTTATTATTTCTGTACGTCGTGCAAGCACAATTATGTCATGGATACGGACGGGAATTACGTCCGCGGCGAGCCGAGCGTCATTCCTGCGGCGGGACACGAATACGCCTGGACCACCGAGATTGCCGCCAGCTGCAAAGGGGAAGGGCTCGATCGCGGCGTGTGCGTACACTGCGGGGACGAGATCACGCGCATCACGCCGAAGCTTGAGCACACGCTCGGACAGGGGTATGAATGCAATTCGGTTGCGCACTGGCATGTTTGCACCGCGTGCGGCGAGGCGGTGACCGAATGGGAGATCCATTCCGCTCTTTCGGGCAGCGATAAATGCGGGTATTGCAATACTGACCTAAAACATCATTCGGGAGATATCGAATACACCGATCCGTCGGTGTTTACCTACAACCTGCTGGCGGACGGTACATACGAGATCACGGGGATTGATCCTTCGTTCTCGGGGGAACTGGTCATCAACGGGATCTATAACGGAAAGTTTGTCACTTCCCTCAGCGATACGGCACTGCAGGGCAACACTTCGATCACAGGCATCACCTTTCCTGCGTCGTTCACGTATATAGGCGATTGCAGCGGCTGTACTTCGCTGACCTATGTGTCTTTTGAAAAGACGATCCGCATCGATACCATCATCAGCTTTGCGGAGAGTCGCATCACGCGTATCACTGTTCCCGATTCGGTCAAGATCATCGGCGAGTACGCTTTCTATAATTGTCCGATCGAAAGCTTCTCTTTCCCCGAGGGGTTGGAGAGCATCGAAGCATATGCGTTCGCAAGGCAGAAAGAGAGCGCAAAGCCGAACGAGCTGACCCTGTCCGTTCCCGATTCCTGTACATACATCGGCGATCATGCGTTCGAGTATGTTCCGCTCACGAGCCTGGATCTTGGAAAGGGCGTCCGACACATCGGCGCGGTTGCATTCGGGCATTCGTTTATCCAAAGACTCAGTTTGCCCGACAGCTTGACGTATCTCGGTGAAAGGGCGTTCGAATACAGTACACTGATCCGTGAAATCCGGTTCGGAACAGGTTTGAAGGATATTTCGAGGCGCGCGTTTGCATATGCCGGCAGCATCGATAATTCCATAGAGCTCGATTGGTTGGATTCGGGCATCGTCTCCATCGGGGAAGAAGCGTTTTACGGCATCGGCTGGGTATCCACGGCAGGGGGAGAATACGATGCAGTCATCTATATTCCCGCGAGCGTGACCGACATCGGGGCGCGGGCGTTCGGTTCCTCGGAATGGGTATCCTATCGGTTATTTGAGGTACAATTTACGGAGCCGAAAGGATGGCAGGCCGGGGATATTACGGTCTCGAACGCGAACGAGTATGTCTATTCCGATCTGATCGGTTCGAGCTGGTGCATTTATTTTGAATATTGCGAATCGGCGTGGAAAAGACAGCTTGCTTGAGTGTTCCCTCCGCACAGGATGCTGTTTTGAAATAATAAAAAATTCACAAACGGACAACACAGCGGACGGCGTTGCCGTTGCCGAATCTATGGAAACATTGCTTGAGAACGAAAGTGTGCGGACAGTCAGCGACTGAACCCGATAAAAATACGGCGGCGATCATTCGCCGCCGTATTTTTACGCGCTTTTCCTGATGAGCGTACAGACATTCTCGTCAAAATCCGACGCAAGGCGGCAAGCCTTTCCAAAATATCGCAGAAAGACGGGCTTATAATGTTTTCACACGACGAAGGGGGTGCAACGCGTGGTCGTCTATATCGATCTTTTGTTTATCGATAACTTCTGTGCGGATGCCGCGCTTTTGTATTGTGCCGTTCGTACTGTAAAGGGCAGAGCAAAATTGTGGCGAATCGGAATTGTCGCTCTTTTCGGGGCGGCGCTGGGCACGGGGTATGCCGTATTTTGCTTGTATTTTTCCTTGCCGCTTGCCGTCGATATTCTTGTCAAATACGGTGTGCTGGCAGTGTTGCCTTTGCCTGCCGCTACGTTCAAACGAAAACGGACATATGCGCTCTGCTCGCTTGCCTTTGCAGGATACATGTTTGCGTTTGCGGGAATTTTGACGGCGCTGTTTGCGCAAGGAGAGATAGGGCAGGGCGGAGCGCTTTCGTACACAGTGCGGGCCCTTCCGTCGGGCGTATTGGTTCTTGCCTGTGTGGCGTTGGCGTTCGGCGGGCCGCGGTTTGCAAAGTTTGTCCGAACCCGCAAAAAACTTGCGGCGTTGCAGTTCGATTGCCGTCTGACCTTGCGAAAAAAGAGCGTTTCCGCGCGGGCATTTGCCGATACGGGGAATCGTCTGAAAGACAGTCGCGGGCGCGGCGTGGTGATTGCGGAACGTGCCGTAGCGCTTTCATTGCTTGCGGACGGATTGTTTTCGGTGTCGACGCCATGTGAAAAAATCGAAGTGCGTACCGTAAACGGAAAATCTTTTCTGACCGCCTTTCAAATTGATGTTTTGGAGATATATTACGGCGGGCGCGCGAATATATTAAGAGATGTGACGGTTGCGATCAGTGAGCAATCGTTTGCCGGAGAATATGCGTTGATTTTGCCGGCATCGTTTACGAAAGAGGAAGATTTTTCGGATTCGGAGGTGAAGGATGCTGAACAAGATCCGAGCGTCCCTGCGCCGGTTGATGCGCAGGATGAAGATGCGGGAAAACGTACTTGACTACATATGCGGCAGTGAGGCTCTGCCTCTTCCGTACACGGCGGAAGAGGAGTCCGATCTTTTGGGCAAGCTCTCGAAAGGGGACGAAGAAGTGAAGTCTTCGCTCATCGAGCACAATCTGCGGCTGGTCGTTTACATAGCCCGCAAATTCGATAATACGGGGGCCGATTCGGACGATCTCGTGTCTGTGGGAACGATCGGGCTGATCAAAGCGGTAAACTCCTTTAATCCGAGCAAAAACATCAAACTCGCCACATACGCTTCGCGATGCATCGAAAACGAGATTCTGATGTATTTGCGGCGCCTCGTGCGGCTGAAAAGCGAGGTGTCTTTCGATGAGCCGCTCAATACCGATTGGGAAGGAAACGAACTGTTGCTGTCGGACATTCTCGGTACGGACAGCGATATCGTATACAAAGATATTGAAACTGGTGTGGAAAAGGAGCTGCTGTTGGGAGCGCTCAAAAAACTTCCCGAGCGGGACCAGAAGATCATGAATCTGCGTTTCGGACTGAACGGGCGGGAGGAGATGACGCAAAAAGACGTTGCGGATCTTTTGGGAATCTCGCAGTCATACATTTCGAGACTGGAAAAGAAGATCATTGCAAAGCTGAAAAACGAAATGAGCAAGATGGTCTGAAATTTTTCAGCGCCGCAGAACAAGCCTTACATAATTTCAAAAATGATGCGCATACTGCACGCCGCAGGGTACATACAAGAAGGGAGGTGCGGAGTATGTTGCAAAAAGTTGAGATCTGCGGCGTGGATACGTCGGGCTTGCCGCTTCTGACGGCAAAAGAAAACGAAGAATTGATGCGCCGTCTGAAAGAGGGCGACGCGGCGGCTCGTGAAAAATTTATTGTCGGGAATATGCGGCTTGTCTTGTCGCTGGTCAAACGGTTTTGGGCAAAGAATGCAAACGCGGACGATGTGTTTCAGGCGGGCTGCATCGGGCTTTTGAAAGCGATCGATAACTTTGACGTCAATGTGGGCGTTCGCTTTTCTACGTACGCAGTTCCGATGATTTTGGGCGAGATCAAACGCTTTTTGCGGGACGGTAATTCCTTGCGGGTTTCGCGCAGTATCCGAGATACGGCGTACAATGTCTTAAAGACGCGCGAACGGTTGGAAGCGGAGGACAAGGAGGCAACGATCGAAAAGATCGCCGAGGCAATGAAAGTGCGTGAACGCGAAGTCGTGTATGCGTTGGACGCGATCTCCGATCCCGTATCGCTGTTTGAGCCGGTATATAACAAATCGGGCGATACGCTGATGCTGATGGACCAGATCTACGACGAAAAGAACAACGACGAGATATGGACGGAACACGCCGCGCTTTCGGACGCAATGGAGCGTTTGGGCGAGCGCGAACGGAAAATTTTGTTTTTGCGTTATTATGAGGGCAAAACGCAGACGGAGATTTCCGACGAGGTAGGAATCTCGCAGGCACAGGTGTCACGCTTGGAAAAGAATGCGATCAACACCATCCGAAGCAACATTGCCTATGAGTACTGAAAAAAACAGCCATGACCTTTTGCGGCGGGGCTTTGCGAAAGCGAAGCCCCGCCGCGCACATATTTTCGGCGGGGCGCATACAATGATAGAGGGCTTTGTATTGCTTGCAAAGCCCGGGGAGGTTGTATGGAAACTTCGTACAGAGAACTCAAATGCAAATATGTCGTCAACGTGACGGACGGCAGGAATCTGGGCAAAACGTGCGACATTGTCTTTTCCTATCCTGAGGGCAGAGTCTTCGGAATAGTGGTGCCGGGAAAGCGCGGCATGCACATCTTTCGTAGCAATGATCTTTTTATTTCTCTGAAAAGCATTGTTAAGATCGGTGCGGACGTAGTACTTGTCGATCTGAAGAACACGCGGCCGGAGGGGCGCCCGAACAAGAAGCAGCCGTATGTATGTGAGCCGTCGGAAGGACAGTCTTACGGAAAACGCGATTACGGGGAATACGAATGAGGCAGCGACTCATGAAGGGCGAATGACAAGAATATAAATCGGCTGTTTCGGAAAATTTTTGCGATGTTCCGTTGACATTTCTCCCCGATTATCTTACAATATTGGAAAAATAAAAAGACGGCTGCGCTTGATGCACGGCAAATCGGGGAGGACAGACATGGACGGTCGCGAGATATGGCAGGTGATCCGAAAAAACAATAATTATGTTCCCGCGCCGGAACGTTACAGGAATATGGAATATCGCCGAGCGGGGAAAAGCGGATTGCGGCTATCGGCACTTTCCTTCGGGATGTGGCATAATTTCGGTTCGGTGGATAATTATGAGACGATGCGCGGGATCATTTTTGCCGCATTTGACGGGGGAATAACCGTATTCGATCTTGCGAACAATTACGGCCCGCCTGCCGGTGCGGCGGAGCGCAATTTCGGCAGTATTTTGTCGCGCGATTTGAAAGCGTACCGCGATGAAATGATCATCACGACAAAAGCGGGATACAATGCCTGGCGCGGTCCTTACGGGCAGGGGAACGGAGATCGGAAACATCTCATATCCAGTCTGGACCGAAGTTTGAAAAACATCGGCGTGGACTATGTGGATATTTTTTATCATCACCGTCCCGATCCGGAAACGCCCATAGAAGAGACATGCCTTGCTCTCAGGCACATTGTGGACAGCGGGAAAGCGCTGTACATAGGCATTTCCAATTATTCGTATGAACAGGTAAAGCAAGCATATCCGATCTTGAAAGAGCTGAAAGTGCCGTTTGTGCTTTTGCAAATGCCGTATTCCATTCTTGAACGAGGCGTCGAGACAAGCGGTCTGAAACAGTTTGCCCGTGAAAACGGGTTTGCCATTACGGCATACAGCCCGCTTGCGCAGGGGTTGTTGACCGATCGGTATTTGCACGGTATCCCCGAAGACAGCCGCATGGTGCGCACGCTGGATCTGCATAGGGAACAACTGACAAAGAGCCTTGAAAAGAAGATCGTGCGCCTGAATGAAGTGGCGGGCGGGCGCGGGCAGACGCTTGCGGAAATGGCGCTGTCGTGGACGCTCAAAGACGGCGATGTTGCCAGTGCGATCGTGGGGGCATCTCGTCCCGAGCAGGTCGCGGACGATTTAAAGATCAATCCGACGTTTACCGCCGAGGAATTGGCGCGTATAGATGAAATTGTATTCGAAACAGGAGATGAATCAAAATGATCAGTGAAACGATCGACCTTTACGATTATTTTGCCTTTGCGCGGGAAGGCGCAAAGGCAGGCAGGCTGACGGCCTATCGTCATGGCGACATGCCGGAAATGCGCCGCAAAAAGATACGTCCCGCGATACTCGTTATTCCCGGTGGCGGATATGGGTTCGTTTCCCAGCGCGAAGCGCAGCCTGTTGCGATGCACTATTTTGCTGAAGGGTTTGACGCATTTGTTCTTGATTATGACGTTGCACCCGTATCCTATCCCGCGCAGATCGTCCAGGCAGGGATGGCAATGCAGTATTTGCGCCGTGAAGCGAAGAATCTGGACATCGATGCGGAGCACATTGCGGCGATCGGATTTTCTGCGGGCGGGCACCTTTTGGGCTGCATCTCCCTTTTGTGGGACGATCCCGCGCTGCGGGAGCTGTTCGGCGGCGAATGCGAAAAGATCCGCCCGGACGCGTCGGTGTATTCGTACGCGGTCATAAGCTCCGGCGAACACATTTCGCACGGCGGATCGTTTGCGAATTTCTGCGGCGGGAAAGTGAAAAAAGAGGATTATTCGCTGGAACACAAGGTGCGTGCGGACGCCGCGCCGTCCTTTATCTGGGCGACGACGACGGACGACTGCGTGCCCGTCGAAAATTCCGTCCTGCTGTATTCCGCACTGCATAAAGCGGGCGTACCGGCAGAATTGCACCTTTTTGCCGAAGGATGCCACGGCCTGTCTGTTTGCGATATCGAAGTCAATGACGACGAGCCGCAGGGCGCGGTGTACCCGCACGTAAAAAATTGGATCCAACTTTCCTTGGAGTTTTTGCGCGCGTTCGGGTTTGCCGTGCGTTGCATTGACCGCTGATCGGATATTAAAAAGCAAAAAAACGGGCATCCTGCCCGTTTTTTTATGCAAATATTTGATTCGGGAAATTATTTTGCGGCGTCGGCGATGGCTTTGACGATCTCCGCATTTCCTGCATGAAAGTTTGCGCTTTGCAGGTTTCGCAGCAGATTTTTGTCGGATGCAAGTGCAAACAGTGCGCTTTCCAAAGTTCGGGCGGACAGCTCGCTTTCGCGCAATACGCGGCATACGCCCCGTCGTTGAAAGTACAGTGCGTTTTCAACCTGATCTCCGCGCGAGCGTTTGTTCTCCAAAGGTATGAGCAAGGACGGCTTTTTCAGGGCGAGCAGTTCGAACACCGTATTTGAGCCCGCGCGCGCCGCAACGAAATCGGCGCAAGCGTATGCGGAAGCCATGTCCTGTTCAAATTCCAAGGGGACGTAACCGTCAAAACGAGACTTTTCTGCGGCATTTCCGCGGATGTGCAATATATCGAATCGAGACAGAAGACTTGGCAGGGCGGCGGTGAGCGCGTCGTTGATCGTGCGGCTGCCGCTCCCGCCTCCGAATGCGAGCAGAACAGGTTTGTCTCCCGCAAACCCGTATTTTTTCAGTGCTTGCGTACGGTCTCCCAAGAACAATTCCTCGCGTACGGGCGAACCTGTATAAACGCCGTTCTTCATCGATTTGGCCGTTTCCGGAAAACTGGTCAGTACCGTTTTACAACGTTTCGCGATGATGCGGTTCGCAAGTCCCGCGCTGAAATCGCTTTCATGGGATACGACGGGAATCTTCAGAGAACGGGCGGCAAGTACAACGGGCAGAGAAACATATCCGCCTTTGGAAAATACGGCGTCCGGCGAAATGGAGCGCAAGTGTTTTTTTGCCTGCCGCACGCTTTTTACAAGGCGGAAGGGCAGCGATAAATTTTGCAGAAGCGACCCGCGCACAAGTTTGGGGGCGTCGATCGTGTAAAAGGGGATGCCCTTGCCCGTGAGAAGTTTTCGTTCGATACCGTTTGTTCCGATATAAAAGAGTTCAAATGATTCGCGCAGGCGCGGAACAAGCGCGAGGTTCGGCACAACGTGTCCCGCGCTTCCTCCGCCCGTAAGAACAAGTTTTTTCATGCGGCCTCCCGACCTGTTTTTGATTAGTATATTGTTTTGCGGGAAAAAATATAATAGCTGTGCGGGTTTTTCATGCTTTTGCAAAAAATTCGGCGCGGGGCTTTACATTTTTGCGGCAATGGGGTACAATAATAGAAAAGGTCATAAGAGGAAGGGCGAGTGGCGATATGATTTTTACTTCGTACGATCAAAAGCAGATATTTGTGCGCGAATGGATGGACGTAAAGGATCCGATAGGTGTAGTGCAGATTGCGCACGGCATGAATGAGTACGCCGCGCGATACGATAAATTTGCGCGAGCGCTGAACGCGCTCGGCTATATTGTCGTTGCGGACGATCATCGAGGTCACGGCGATACGGACACCGATACGCTCGGCTATTGTGAAGGGGATATGTTTACGGACACCCTCAAAGACATGGCGGGCATCGCGAAATATTACGGAGAAAAATTTCCGAAAGTGAAATACGTCCTTTTCGGCTTTTCCTATGGTTCGTTTTTGACGCAGGCGTTTATTGAAAAGTACGCACGTTTCTTGGACGGGGCGATCATTGCGGGAAGTTCGCGGCAAAACGGCGCGGCGGTTCGGGCGGGTCGCGTGTTTGCGGAAATCGGCGGTGCGTTCAAGGGGAAGGATGCCCCTGCGGAATTTGTGAACAATGTCGTATTCGGCGGTTACGATAAAAAGATCGGCGGCGAAAAATTTTCCTGGCTGAGTGTGGACGAGGAAAACAATGAAAGGTACCGCGCCGATCCTTATTGCATGTATGTCTGTTCCAATAATTTTTTTGCGGGATTTTTCAAGGGGCTTTCCGGACTCTACAAAAAGAAAAATGCCGCGGGGTTGGACAGGGAGCTTCCGCTGCTCCTTATTTCAGGCGCCGAAGATCCTGTCGGCGGCGAAAAGGGCGTCGGGCGGCTGTATGATTTTTATAAAAAGCAAGGCATGAAACGAGTGGAGAAATACCTCATTGAAGGATCGCGCCACGAGTTTTTGAACGAAAAAGTGCATTTTGATGAAGCGTTCGCGCAGATTTCTTCCTTTTTGAAGGGGTTGCCGCGCCGTGTTCGTTAAACGATTCAACGGAAAAAACGGATAGCGCCGCCCGCGCAAAAATTTGCGCGGGCGGCGCTTTTAAATCATAATTTTGCCATTCTCGCATGCGCGCGTAATAATTAAGAAAATTGTGTTTTTTTTACGATTTCGTTTGAAAAAAAGCGCAAGATATGGTATAATGTTTTTATTATCAATGGTAAAATCGGGCGTGGTTTTTCGTTTGGGAAATACGCCGCATTTTTCACGGAGGAAGCTATGGCGGGAAAGAATTACAGCGCCGAGGACATTAAAATACTCGAAGGGCTGGACGCGGTACGCCTTCGCCCGGGTATGTATATCGGTTCGACGGGCGTTAAGGGACTGCACCATATCCTGTGGGAGATCGTCGACAATGCGATCGACGAGGCGTCCAACGGATTTGCTACGCGCATCGAGGTGCGCCTCAACAAAGACGGCAGTGCGTCGGTAGAAGACAACGGGCGCGGTATCCCTACGGACATTCATCCCAAGACGGGCGTTTCGGGCGTGGAAGTCGTGTTCACGCAGCTGCATGCGGGCGGAAAATTTGACGAGCATAACTATTCTTTTTCTGGCGGGCTGCACGGCGTGGGGGCGTCGGTCACCAATGCGCTTTCCGAATGGCTGCGCGTCGAAGTTTACCGCAAGACGATTTATAAGATGTCTTTCCATTCCTATTACGATGAAAAGGCAGAAAAGTTTATGAGCGGGGTGCCTTGCGAGCATTTGCGTGACACCAAGGAAAAGACGGATAAAACGGGTACGCTGGTTTGTTTCAAGCCGGATGCAACGGTATTCGATACCGTAACTTTTAATTTTGAAACGGTATCTAAGAGGCTCAAAGAGCTTGCTTTTCTCAATAAAGGATTGGAGATCAACCTTGTGGACGAGCGCGTACCCGAGGGAAAAAATCCGATCGTCGTCAACTACAAATTTGACGGCGGCCTGCACGACTTTGCGATCTACCTCAACGAGGGAAAGACGGCGCTGTACGAAAATCCGATCGGTTATAAGACCGAAAAGGACGGCATTCTCATTGAATTTGCGATCCAGCACACGAGCGATTTTACGGAAAGCCTGTTTTCGTTCGTGAATAACATTCCGACGCCCGAGGGAGGGTTCCATGAAACGGGATTCCGCACGGGGCTGACCAAGAGCCTGAACGACGTAGCGCGCAGTATGGGCGCACTTAAAGACAAGGACCCCAACCTCATGGGCGAAGATTTCCGCGAGGGGCTGACGGCGATTTTGTCGGTGAAGATGAAGAACGTGCAGTTCGAGGGACAGACCAAGACCAAGCTGGGCAACGCCGAGGCGCGCCAGCCCGTAGAGACGGCGACGGTCGAGGGGATCGCGGCGCTGTACAAAGACCCCAAGCTCAAAGGCACGTTTGAAGAGATCATCAAAAAGGCGCAGGCGGCGGCGCGGGTGCGAATCGCGGCGCGGCAGGCAAAGGAAGTGGCGCGCGCTAAAAACTCCATTGAAAACCTCACGCTCGTGGGAAAACTTGCGGCGTGCACGGGCAAAAAGCCGGAACTCAACGAGCTCTTTATCGTCGAGGGGGATTCGGCAGGCGGCACGGCGAAACAGGCGCGCATCCGCCAGACGCAGGCAATTTTGCCCCTGCGCGGCAAACCGCTCAACGTAGAGAAAAAACGCATCGATCAGGTGCTCGCAAACGAAGAGATCCGCACCATCATTTCGGCGCTCGGCGCGGGATACGGCGCCGATTTCGATATGGAGGAGCTCAAATACCATAAGGTCATCATCCTTTCGGATGCCGACCAGGACGGCATGCACATCCGTTGCATCTTGCTGACATTCTTTTTCCGTTACATGCGCGATCTCATCAACAACGGGAACGTATATATCGGCATGCCGCCGCTGTATAAGGTGTACAAAAAGGACATCGTGGAATATGCCTACGATGATGAGGAGTTGCAAAAGAAGATCGAAATCGTGGGCAAAGGCTACCAGATCCAGCGCTATAAGGGACTGGGCGAAATGAGCGCGGAACAGCTTTGGGAAACGACGATGGATCCTGCGCGCCGCAACCTGATCCGCGTGAACATTGAGGATGCCGCGGAAGCGGAACAGATGGTCACTGCGCTGATGGGCGATCGTGTGGAAGCGCGCAAGGAATTTTTGGCACAGAACGCGAATTTCAACAAGGTCGATACTTTTATTGACCGCGTAAATATTTGACGGGAGGGCACAAAAGATGGCAAGACGCAAGAATAATAACGAAACGACGCCCCCCGAACAGACGGAGAGCAGCGGTCAGGTGTTTATGACACCTTTGGAAGAGGTGCTGCCCGGCTCGATGCTGCCGTACGCCGAATACGTCATCCTCGACCGCGCACTTCCGCGCGTGGAAGACGGTTTGAAACCCGTACAGCGCCGTATTCTGTACACAATGTACGACATGGGCTTAACGCCCGATAAACCGCATAAAAAGAGCGCTCGTATCGTCGGGGAATGCATGGGTAAATACCACCCGCACGGCGACTCATCGGTATATGACGCGATGGTCCGCATGGCGCAGGATTTCAATATGCGCATGACGCTCGTAAACGGGCACGGGAACTTCGGTTCGGTGGACGGAGATCCCGCCGCCGCAATGCGTTATACGGAGGCGCGATTGGAGCCGCTCGCTCTCGAACTTTTGCGCGATATCGAAAAGGATACCGTGCGGTTTACCCTCAACTTTGACGATTCCTTAAAAGAACCGGAAACGCTCCCCGGGCGGTTTCCAAACCTTCTCGTCAATGGGGCGTCGGGCATTGCGGTAGGGCTTGCGACCAACATTCCGCCGCACAATCTCGGGGAAGTCATCGACGGCGTCGTCGCCTATATTGACAATCCGAAGATCAAGCTGTTTGAAATGATGAAGTATATCAAAGCGCCGGATTTTCCGACGGGCGGATACATCATTGCGAATGAGCTTGTGCAGGCGTACGAGACAGGGCGCGGGAAAATTACTCTTCGCGCAAAGGTGAGCGTGGAAGAGGGCGACAACGACAAAAAGCTCATCGTCATCACCGAACTTCCGTACCAAGTCAATAAAGCAAAGCTTCTTGCAAAGATCGCGGATCTTCGCGAAGAGAAAAAGGATCTTTTGGGCGGCATTGCGGATATTACCGATGAATCCGACCGTAACGGTATGCGTGCCGTCGTCAAGGTCAAAAAAGACGCAGACGTCGATAAGATTTTGGCGGCGCTGTATAAGTTTACCGATCTTGAATGTACCTTCGGCATCAATATGGTCTGTATTGCGGACGGAAAACCGCAGCAGCTCGGACTTTTGGATATCATCAAATATTACGTCGTGTATCAGCGCGAAGTGGTGCTTCGCCGCACGAAATTTGATCTTGCGCAGGCAAAAGAGCGCTGCCATATTTTGGAAGGTCTCATCATTGCCGTGCGCAACATCGACGAGGTCATCAAGATCATCAAGACCAGCGAATCGGTGCCGGCGGCGCGGCAGCGCCTGCGCGAGCGGTTCGATCTGTCCGAACGGCAGGCACAGGCGATCCTCGATCTGCGGCTCGCGCGCCTGACAAAACTTGAAATTTACAAGCTCGAACAGGAATTGGAAGAACTCAAAAAACTCATTGCCCGCCTCACTGCGATCGTCGAAAGCAAAAAACTGCAGATGGACGTCGTCAAGGAAGAGTTGAAAGAGCTTAAAAAACAGTACAAAGGTGAGCGCAAGAGCAATCTCGTATTCGATATCACTGACATTAAGGTGGAAAAATTCGACGATGTCCGACCCGTCGAAAAGTGCGTGCTCGTTTATACTGCGGACGATAAAGTCAAAGTCGTCACCGAAAAGAACTTCAACATGTCCGACAAAAACATTACCGAACGTTCTTCTCTTTCGGATATCCTCAAATTGCAGCTTCGCACGCAGACGGATAAGATCGTTTATTCCTTCACCAATTTCGGCAACTGCTATAAGATCGATTTTGAGGACGTGGAACCGGGTAAACTCAAAGATAAGGGCATGAAATACTCTGAGCTGTGTCCCGACGCTTTGGAAGGGGAAAAACCCATTGCGTTTTACGAAGTGGGCGAAAAAATGCCGAAGGGAAGTTTGCTCTTCTATTCTAAACTCGGTTATGTCAAAAAGACGGATTGGAAGGAATACAATATTCTCAAGTACGCATTCCAGGCCTGCAAAGTCAATGAGGGCGACGAGCTCATCGGCATCGAAACGGACGATCCCGAACCCACTACGACGCTGTTCTTTGTCACGGCAAACGGCATGTGCCTGAACGCATACAAGAACGATATTCCGACGCAGGGCAGAATTTCGGCGGGCGTGCGCGGCATATCCCTCGCCGAAGGAGACTATGTCGTATTTGCGGGGCAGATCGACGGCGAAGGCGAGATCATCGTTGCGACCAGCGGCAATACCATCAAAAAAGTAATTGCATCGCAAATCGACCCGATGGCGCGTTATCGTAAGGGCGTGAAGATCGTCGAACTTTCCAAAGGTTCGAAGATCGTCTATTCCGATTACGTTACCGAGCCGTATAAATTTGCAGTGCAGATGGACGATCAGACGCTCGTGCAGGCGGATACGGAAGAGAACATCACGATCGAAGACCGCACCACGAAGGGAAAGAACATCAAGCTCAAAAAGGGCTGTAAGGCAGTCGCTTTCTGGTCGCTCAAATATCTGAAATCCTGATTTTTCGAATAAAGATCATTTTATGAAACGGCACGCCGCCGCGCAAATTCTTGCGCGGCGGCTCGTTTTTTAGCCGCGCGGGCAAATGCCCGCGCGGCGTTTTATTTTTTGAAAAGAGACGCAAGCCGTTCTATTGGGAGGCGGCAAAGAATATAGATAGAGTAAATTTTAATTTCGGCGCACATGGCAGCAAACGGATTCGTCAATACTTGAAAAAATTCGACAGGCCTTGCCAAATTTTTCGGGTGCGTTGATAGTATAATCAGGTGGAAAGATGAAGATCGGAGTCGTGCGGGGCAAAAGCGCCGCCGCGGCGGTGGGGATCGCCGCATTGATGCTTGCGCTGATTTTGCTTGTACAGTCCACAGGCGCGTATGCCCTGTTTACAGGCGGGACGGTTCGAAAGCTCCCAATATACAGCGTGGAGCGCGAGGACAAAAAAATTGCGATTTCTTTTGACTGCGCATGGGGGACAGACCATACGGACGTGATATTGAAGGCGCTCGCCGACGCAAACGTGCGCGCCACATTTTTTATGGTGGAATTCTGGGCGGAAAAATACCCCGAATACGTCAAAAAGATTGATGAGGCGGGGCATGAAATCGGAACGCACAGTTCCACGCATTCGTATATGTCCAAACTTTCCGAAGCGGACATTCGAAACGAATTGAAAACTTCATCGGAAGCGATCACGGCGGTGACGGGCAAACCTGTTGAGGTTTTTCGCGCTCCATACGGCGATTACGACGATCTTTTGATCGAAACGGCACAGAGCATGGGCTTATATACCATTCAATGGGATGTGGACAGTCTGGACTGGAAAGATCTCTCTGCGTCCGATATCACTCTTCGCATAGTCGGAAAGGTGAAGGCGGGCAGTATTATTCTTTGCCATAACAATGGTCTGCACACAGCCGAGGCATTGCCCGCCGTGCTCGATTCCCTGCAAAACAGCGGTTATGAATTTGTCCCCGCGGGGGAACTCATCTACCGCGAAAATTTTACCGTTGACGCGAACGGCAGGCAGCACAGCGCGTCCTGAAAAACACCGAAACGCGACAGGATATTTTTGGAGGTACTTATTTTATGAACGGCACGGAGAAGAACAACAAAGTGTTTATCATGGGTGAGATCGTCAGCGAGGCGAGCTTTTCGCATGAGGTGTACGGAGAAGGCTTTTACGAACTTAAAGTTAAGGTGATGCGTCTTTCGGGGCAGGCGGATATTCTGCCTGTGACGGTATCGGAGCGGTTGATCTCCGAAAGGGATCTGAAAATCGGTTCGACGTTGTGCGCCTTGGGGCAGTTTCGCTCCTATAACAAGATCGAAAACGGGCGTTCGCGCCTGATGCTGACTGTTTTTGTCCGCGAACCGCTGGATGCGCCGCCTGCAAAAAATCCGAACAGTATCGTATTGAGCGGGTATATTTGTAAACCGCCGGTATACCGCACGACGCCGTTCAATCGCGAGATCGCCGATCTTTTGGTCGCGGTCAACCGCGCGTACAATAAATCCGATTATATTCCTTGCATTGCATGGGGGCGCAACGCGCGTTTCGTCAAAAATTTGCAGGTCGGTGATAAGATCGCTCTTTCGGGAAGGATCCAAAGCCGCGAATACCAGAAAAAAGTCAGTGATTATGAAGTTAAAACAATGACGGCGTATGAGGTTTCCATCTCCAAACTTGCCGCTTTCGACAGTGCGGAGGATTTCGATCTGGACCGTGAATTTTCTTTGTACACGGGCGCCGAAAATACCTCCGAATACGGGGAATTCGAATAAGATTTTATATTTAAAAAGTTATACGGGCGCGGGATCTGTTTGCAGATCCCGCGCTCGTTTTTCGTGCCGTTTGATCAAATAAAATTTTAAAAAAGGTCAATTTTCAGTTAATCTCCTCGAAAAAGACGGTCAGTTCAATATCTTGCGGATAATCGCCGAAATTTTTCCCGAAAATATTGAATCCCCCGAAAAATTTCGCATCTTTTTTTGTTTCGATCGAAAATACAAGGTTTTCGCTCCCGTCAATTTTAAAATTTTGCAAATTGATCGGTGCGCACGGTTCCTGATTGAAAAAAGTTCCGGTTTCATTTACGGAAAGATGGACAAGCTGACCGTATTGCGTGGTCACGATCGAGGTCCAGAAAGAAGGGGATAATTTGCCCGGACGGTCGCCGAAATCGCCCGGACAGGTATACGTGCAAAGCTCTTTTCCGTTGATCGAGAATGTGATGTCCGATTTCCAGGTATTTGAATAGTACGGGCATTCCGAACAAATTTCCAAACTCAAAACAATTTGGGAAATTTTTTTATTTTTAAAAATTTCTTTATCGAAGGTATAACTCACTTTTCCGCCGTCGGTGTAGATCATTCCTGCGTTTTCGCGTTTCGGGGAAAAGATCGGGATCTGTTCGTAAGACAGATCGTCGGGGTTGTTGGTGGTGATCCGAAAATAAGAAGCATAGCTTTCAGCTTCCGTGAATAATCCGACGGGCATGGAAACGGTGAGGCTTTTTTGCGGTGCAGGCGCGGTGCTGTCGCCGAAAATCTCGATTTTCCCCAAACAAAGAAATACGAGCTGGGAAAATCCTTTTTTGCTGGGCGAATATTCCAGACGCGCAAGTTTTGCCGCTTCCAGCTTTTTGACGTGCATAGCTATGGAAGTGGCGGACAGTCCCGTGAGTTGTTGCAGACAATACAGGGATTTCGGCCCTTCGCGCAGATAATGCAAAAGCTGCAGGCGGATCGGGGAAGAGAGAGCGGCGCCGAGGGCTCGGATCTGCTCGGAATCTTCCGCTGAAAACATATTATAAATATAAATTCCGTTGCGGGTGGCCTGTTTTTTCATGGTTAGCGTTGGACTCCTCAAACATCTTTGTAATATTATAAACCTTGTGATTGTTTTTGTAAACACCTGACGAAGTATTTTATTCGATTTTAAAATAGAAGAAAAAGGCAAAAGAATTTACTAATTTTTTGTCATTGATTTTTGTTCCGATCTGTTTTATAATCATAAGACAATTATGATTTTGAAGCAGTGAAGGAGGTAAAGGATGAAAATAAGGACACTGAAACTGATTCTTCTGGCTGTACTTGCCGCAGGTGCGATTTTGCTTTGTACCGCGTGTGAACAGAAGGAGGGATCCGAGACGGTCACAAAGACAGTTTGTTTTTCGGTTGAGGGGGATGAAATCGCAGGGTTTCAGATCGAATTGGACGGAAATTCACGGGAAACGGATGCGGAAGGCCTGGCGCGCTTTTCGAATATAAACAGGGGGAACTATACATACCGCGTGACGAAGCAAGGGTATAAAGATGTTGAAGGAACTCTTGCGGCAAGCGCATTTGATACAGAGTCCGAAGAAATCGCCGTGGCCGTGCGTCCCGAAAAGACAGATGACGGCGCGAATGCGGGGCAGACAAGTCAAAAGGATATCCGTATTGTATTGCAATGCGAAGATGGGGCGGACGGTTTTTGCGTAACTTTAAACGGGCAGACCCTTATAAGCAGTGCGGACGGCATTGTCAGTTTTTCGGATGTCGGGCGGGGAAATTATACATTTACCGTGACAAAAGCGGGGTATCAAACGTATACGGGAAGCACTTCGGCGGAAGAGTTTGACGCGGATACAGATTTTATTACCGTAACGGCGTTGCTCGTGGAGGAGCAGGCGCCGGCGATCGCCAAAGATGTCTGCATTACGGTCGAAAATCTTTTTGAGGATGTCCGAGGCTTTTCGGCGAATATGGGCTCTGTATCTGCGGAAAGCGGCGAAGACGGTACGATTTTGTTCGAAGATGTTGCGAAGGGAGAATACCAGGTAACCATCGAAAAGGAGGGATATGAGCCGTGCATCCTTTCATTGCCCGAATATCTCTTTGAAAGTCAAGAAGATACGATCGGGCTGAATGCGCAAACAATGTTGCAGTGCGCCGATTTGGGCACGATCGGCGGAGAAAATTCTATTATTATCAATGCCTTGCGGGCGAGCAGAACGACAGAAGGACTGTATTTTAGCATCGATCAGGATGCGATCGTGGAAACGGACAATGAACGTTTTGACATTTATGTGCAGGTGGGGCAGGAAGTTTTGACAACTCGGACAGCGCAAACGTTTGATATTGCGGTATTCGGCGGACATTCGACGGTCGCATATCAATTTAAAAACGGGGTTTCGACAGCGGTAAAAGATACGGTCGAACGCACGTCAAAAATTTTGAATAATCATACCTATACGGAGGTATTCATTCCATATACGTTGTTAGAAAGGGCTAGCGGCGTTTCCGTTACGCAGTGGGATATTTTCGGGTTGTCTTTTGCCTTCATGCAATCGGGGACAGATACGGATGTCTATTCTTTCCCGGGGACAGATGAAATAATTTCCCGTTTCGACCCTTCGCAATATGTGCGAATCGACGCATGGAACAATGTGTTCCGCAGCGAAAACAATGTAGCGTATGCCGTCGTATGCGGTTCGACGGGGGAAGAAAATGTTTTGGTTAGCGCAAGCGGGGCGAGCGTGATGAGCGGCCCTGACGGAAGGTATGAGCTTGAAATTGAAAAGAAAGGTAAAAATATGGAAATAGTATTTTCAAAAATCGGGTATTTGGAGCAGAGGCAAGATCTGGTCTTCGATGCCGGTTTTACGTATGAAATCGACGTTGAAGGATGGCAGGAAGACCCTGATTTTGCGGAGCCGATGTGCGTATTCGGAAAGGTTTTTGATCTGCACGGAAATGCCATTGCCGGCGCGCAGGCAATACTGTGCGGTGCGGACGGCGGCGTGATCGAGACGGTACAGGCAGATTCCGCAGGCGTATATACCTTCGAAACTTTTTACAATGTCGGAAAGCTGCACGGAATGACCGTACGAATCGAGGCCGCAGGCTATTTACAAAAAGAGATACATTTGTCTTCGCTCAATTTGTCTGCGGATGTGGCAAAGAAGACGTGCGAGATCGTTGCGCAAATGTTGGATTATTCCCCTGCAGAACTTGGAACGGTAACGGATGGGCAGGGAAGAGAATTTACCTATTATGTCACAAGACAGGCGGAGGGCTTGAAAATCGAGATCGATGCAACGGCAGATGCGATTACGCCCAATTCCGAGCATATGATGTTTTGGTTCTCAGTCGGTGATACGGTAAACGGTCGGAATGCAAACTGTTATTACGTGCGTTTTTATACGGATAAAATCGAATTCTATTCGATGCAAACGGGCGCGTGGAAGCTGGTAAACGGGAGCGGCGTTACGGGTGAACTCCGCGCGAAAGAAACGGGCGGACTGCACGGCGAATATTATGTCCCGTACAGCGCGTTGATCATCTATCTTGAAAACGGCGCGGCGTCGGAAAGGGCAGCGACCAAAGACGACGTCATCGGCATTATGGCATCGGTTCGCATGAACGGGAAAGACTGCTATCTTACGGGCACCAATCTGACAGGAAACTGTTCCAAATTTATACGGCTCGGCACGGACAACAAGCTGTTTGAAAGCACCGAAAACAAGCCGTCGGAGGGTTAAAGATGGAGCTGCGTAAAAAAAATTTACTGTGCCTTGCGGGTATAGTGCTTCTGTGTGTGATCGCTTTTTGCGCGATATTTACAGCGGTCGGAGCGCAAAGTTTATCTGCGGAAGGAATCGAAGCAAAAACACAGGGCGCGGAGACATTTGCTGCGGGCGAACGGAACATAGAGGTCGTAGGAACGGTATGCACGGTTGAAGGGAAAGCTCTGTCCGGCGTCACCGTCACTTCCGGAAGTGTTACGGCGCATAGCGGACAGGACGGCGCTTTCTGCATTCAGAGTGCAGACGGTTACGTGACATTCGAAAAAGAAGGGTTTTATAAGACAGTTTCGTTTTGCGGGAAGCGCGCGGATTCGTATGCGCTTCGGGTAGAAATGATGCCGCTTTCCGCATATTCGCCGATCACGGGACGGGCGGATCCCTCGGATGAGGCTGTCTGGTTGGAAAAACAGGCGTACCTTTCCATGGCGCGGAAAGAAGAGGGGTTGGCTTTGTCCTATCAGATCATCGACTACAATATTTGTTTCGGCATGGAAAACAATACCGATACGGATGCGGGCGCATATGCTGAGACGGACAGCGTCGAGATTTTTATCGATACGGCAGCATCTTTTTCCTCGATTTCGACAGAGCAAATCTACGGGATAGGTATATACCCGAACGGTATGTTCCACGTTCTGCAGGGGCGTGCGGGACAGTGGGCCGCTTGCGAAAGCATAATGTGCTTTACCGTCACGATGATGGGGACGGCGGATGACGATATTGCAGATAAAGGGTATCGTGTTGAAATCTTTATACCATACGAGGCGATCGGATTGGATAGCACACAGGAGTTTTCTTTTGCGGCGTGCACGCGCGGCGTCGGGACGTATGCTCAAAATCGTTGGAACGGTATGTCGACGGCAAACGGAAAATATGCAACCGATCCGAATTTGCCCGTAACATACCAGCTTTTTACGACAGACGGGGAGATCATGCTGGTGGAAGAAAAAAATTCGTTGGAGATTGACGCTGCGTATTTGGACGGGCTGGCTATTATCGATGCCGAAAAGGTTTTGCCGTTTGAAGCGGGAAACTTTCTTTACGAAGATTGGTGGCCGAAAATTTCCAGGTACGCGCCTGAACAATTAGAGGGACTGAATTATATTTTCGGTTCGGTGGAGCAGGGCAGCCGAGGCACCGTGACAAAATCCGGTTGGGTGATCGCCTTTGTGCCGACGATCAGTTCGGTAAAACAAAAAGCATCGTTGACAGAGGCGGGCTGGCAGCCGATTGCGACGTCTGTTTGGCAGATCGCAAACGGTCAGCTTGAAAATGAGATGGGCCCCAGTGATTTTTATGCCGCATATTTTGAAGAAGGAGAAGAGGTCGGGATCGATTTTCGTTCTGTGATCTTGTTCGGGCAAAGTGAAGATGTAGTCTATTACGAGCATGAATGGAACAAAGTGCCCGCTCGCATTTTCTTCCCCGAAGAATATACGACGCCCGAAGTGCTTTGGTACGGCGTCGGCTCCTCCCAAATGCTTTCAAACGGAACGATGCTCGCCATATATATGAGCGGCGGCGCGCACGAACCGGATCCTTTGAATTATATAATTGTAGATATCAGTAAAGATGAAGGCAAGACTTGGCAGCGCGCGTTTTATATTGATTATCCGACCGAGAAATACCGCGCTTGGAGTCCGCGTGCGTGGCAGGATCCGGAGGGAAATCTGTGGTTGAGCTGGAGTCAGAGCAATGAGTATTTTGATCGCGGCGGCGTTTGGATGTGTAAGGTGACAAATCTCGATGCAGACGTGCGGGATTGGAATTTTTCCGAACCCAAAAGGGTCTATGACGGAGAAAATATGACGAAACCCATTGTCATAAAGGATGAAAACGGCGATGAGCTGTATCTTGATGCGGTATATTCCTTCAAAGACTTGGGTACAACGTATATTTATGCTTCTTCCGATCAGGGGGAAACATGGCAGTTGCGTGGAACGGTCGATGTCGGTAATGATGCGCAGATGTGTCATGAAGGAACACTCGTAGAAGTTGCTCCGGGCGTGATTTGGCTGGAATACAGAGGAACAGCGTATCCTGCGGGTGAGAGCTATTCGTACGACTATGGAAAAACTTGGACAAAGGGTAAGCGTTCCTATTTGAAAGCGGGATATTCCCTTTCCACCTTTCACAAGACGGAAAGCGGCAAAATCCTGTTTGTGTCCAATGACGAGGCAAAGCGTGACAAACTGTGCGTGTATATCCTTGACAATAACGGAAAGACGTTTGCTGTACGCGCTAAACTCTGCCTTGATCCGCGTCCTGCCGGGCCGATCAACAATGTCGGGGCGGCATATCCTTCCGTTTCGGAGCGGGATGGAAAGATTTATATTGTCTGGGATTATGATCGAAATGTGGTCGGGTGCGTGACAATGGCGATCATTACCGAGCAAAGAATTTATGAGGGAGGATGCTTGCGGGAAGACGAACTGATTTTTATCAATCAGATTCCTCAATGACGCTTTACAGGGACGCAAAACCTGATAGCGTTATCGCAAAAAGTGTACACGCAAGAAAATAATCAGACCTGCAACGCCAAAAACGCCTGTTCGTTTTTCAACGAACAGGCGTTTTATATTTCAAATCGATTTTTACTGCAAGGTCGGCTGTTTGCGCAAGATCAGGTAACAGACGCTGGAAAGCACCGCTGCCGTGACCAGCATTACGGCGACCAATACGATCACGACCGATTCGCGCGCGCGGTACAATGCGCTCTCTTCGATGGTGCCCGCATACAGCTTGCCGTCCTCTGCGGTGTATTCGGCATAGATCATTCCGTTTTCGTCCGCCGTGCCGTAAACTTTGAGCTGTTCGCGGTCGGAAAGCGTCAAGGGCGTTCCGTCCTCGGCGTACAGCGTTACGCTTTTCCCTTTGGCAAGATTCCTGTAAGAAAAGTCAATGCTTCCTTCTGGAGCGGGATTATAGGGGAGTACATAACGCGCGGGAACAAATCCGTATGCGCCTTCCTGCGTCTTTACAAAATAGTAGTCGCTGTCCAGTCCGTATGCGGCAGAACCGCCGTCGACATTTCCGTTAAGTTTTGCAAGAACGGTCACTGCCTGGTTTTTGGAGAGGATCTGCGTCGTTACGGGGTTGTTCTCTTTTCCGAGCGACATGGTCGGGAAGCGATACAGGCCGACTGCATTGGTGGTATAACCCGTATAATCCGCAATGTCGTTGAAAGCTCCCCCGACCGATTGTTCTTCGACATCGCCGAGCACGAGGCAGAGCGTGTAATTGCGCTGTGTGGGGGAGTATTCGCTCTCGCCGTTCGGTTTTTGTTCGGGAACATATTCAAAGAATGCGACCACAGTGCCTGCGCCGTCCAGTTCTGCAATGCGTATGCCCGCGCGGTCTGCGTCCAGTTTGAAATAATCGGAATAGGCAATCACCGTGGTGTTTTCATCCATCGTCTGCGCATTGAGTGAAAGCATTGTCGAGCCTGCCGGAACGGTCACATACAGCCCTTGCGCGCTCTGTGCGTTTGCCGCAGAATGGATGGTATCGTACAGCCCTTCTGCCGAAATGTTTTTCAGCGATTTCGGTGCGTTTTCGCCGAGATCGGTTTTGACGACAAATCCGTCGGAGAGGATGCACAGGGTGCCTCCTTCCTGTTCGAAGGTAAATGCTTTGATGGTTTTCTGTTCGGCGCTGTAGACCGCTTGGTTTAGGGCGGCGTCGATTTTAAATTCGGAACTTCCGACATAGATCGCGCTGTCCGAAGCGGCGTAAACGGTGCCGGAATAGTCGACAAACAGATCGTGCACGCCGTCGCCGAACTGCGCGACGAGTTCGGAAGACGCCGTCGTTTGCGACAGGAACCGATCGCGGGTATAGCGATTGACCTGTCCGTTCGCGGTCAAAACATAGAGGTTGCCGTATAAGTCGGCGGTAAGGTTCAGCGGGGATGTGATGTTCGGGGTTCCCGAACCCGTGACCGTGCGGGTTGATGCGTCGATTTCATAGGTGTGCGAACCGCTCGACGTGACAATATAGAATTTGCCGAACGAATACGCAATGCCGACGGCTGCAGAACCGAGGTTGAAAGTTTCTACCGCTTGCGCAGGATCCGTATAGTCATACAGGTACGCGACCGATCCCGCCGCGGCGAGGAAGTAATCTTCGCCTGCGCAGACCAGGTCGGCAGGGTACTGCATGGAAAACATTTCGAAATCTTCGCCGTACACACTTACGCGGCCGTTGCCGTAATCGGCGATAACCGTTTTGTTTCCGTAAGAAGAAATATCCCGCGCATCGTCGAGACGGTTGGAATAATCGGAAAATTTCCCGATCATATATTCTGTGAACGACGAAGAAGTCAGGTCAAACTGACGGACTTTATCATTTTCAATGACAAAAATTTTCCCGTCATACAGCTTTACGACAGAAAATTCGCCGAGAAAGGTCTTGTTCGGATCGTCGTTGACGTACATGTTTTCGGCGCCGATATAAACGATCTGTTTTTCGTTGGTCGCCGTGATCGCAAAGCTGGAAACGCTGTTGAGCGAAAGGGAATACCAGGCAACAAGGCCGTTTGCCGAACACGTATAGATCTGTTTTCCGTTTGCGAGGTACACATTGCCGTTGTATTCGGAAAAAGCAGAATTTCCCGAAAGGTTGCTTTGCAAAGGCGTGTTCGGTTCTTCGATACGAAATCCGCCGTCTGTCTCTTCGATCGTGGAGTGATATACGTCCGAATAGGTGTCGTTTGCCTGTGTATAATAAATATCTTTGCCGTTGATGATCATGGAATAGGGGCGAATGGACGTATCGACGACGCCGCTTTGGGCAGAGTCTTCACAATTGAGCCAGGATACCGTACCGATCGCTCCGAAAAAGAACAGGTAAACAGATCCGTCTTCCGCATAATAAAAATTCAGTCCCGAGATCGCATTGTTATTGTTGTGCTGATAACATACATAGCGCGCGGCGCTTTTTTGCAATACGTAGATCACCGAATTTCCCGAACGCGGCTGGTCTGCGATCGCGATGTAGTCCTCCGAGAGCGCAATGTCCGAAGGTGCATCCAATTCCAGGTATTGTTCGTATGTTTCGGGAAGAAACAGCTCGTACGATGCGGTTTGCCCGTCCGATCGTGCTGCGGTTTCACTCTCTTGCGCGTATGCGGAAAAGACGCCGCATTGCGCCGCCATAAGTCCGATGATCAGTATTAAAGCCATTATGCTCTTCTTCATTCGCATCCCCATGCCCGCGCCGATACACTCTTTTGCGTATGCGTGCGCATTTGCCTTTTTCACGCGCGCTTGCGCGCCCGTACAATATACAAAATCATTATACCATAATATTCCGCGTTTGTCGACAAATTTTTTATATTTCCCCGATGCGCCAAAAATTTCTTAATTTCATGGAAAATTTTACCAAACAGGCAAACGTATGCCTGTTTAATATTTTACTATAGAAAAAAATACAAACAAATGTTCGTATTTTTTGTCAGTCAAACTGTAAAAACGCAGGAAGCCGTGCAATAATGGTTTTGCGGGCGGAACGAATGAGGAAAAATCATAAGGCGGCAAGAAAGGAGGCGCAGGTGAAAGACTATCAGAAGGTGATACTGTTTTTGTATCCGAAACTGGCGAGGCTGACGGAAGACATCGGCAAGATCGTCGAGGCAAAGGCACGGGCGTCGTACAGCGGGAAGGAATCGGCCGAAGCGTGTGCGCAGAAGATTTTGGACTATCTGTACGTGCGGGACTGTTTTGCGGCGCTCAAAGAGGATACGGACAAGGTCATGGAGCAGCTGACGCGCGAAGAAAAATATCTGCTGGAATACAAATATTTTCGCAGAAAGAAGGTGCTTGTCGGGGAATTTTCCGATTTTACGGTGAGGTATTGCGAGCGGACGTATTTTCGGCGGCAAAAGCGCCTTGCGGGCAAACTGAACAGTTTGTTTTTGCGTGCGGGGCTGAGTGAGGAATGGTTTTTACATACTTTTTCGGGGGTTCCGTACATGATGGCGGCATTGGAAAGCGTGCGCGGAAGTACGGAGGCGCTGGTGGACAAGCGTTCGCACGCCGAACTGCATTGCGCAGGAAGGAACGGCTTGCGAAGGGGCGGGGAGGCTCAGTAGGGATCCTCCGCATCATCCGAGAACGGGTCGCGGATGGAAGGTTTTGCGGGACGGAACAGAAAATAGATGGCGCCGAGCGCCGCCACGGCGAGGGCACAGATGAGAACGATGTTGACGGCGCCCAGTCCGCTTTCCTGCGGGGTTTCATCGGGAAGAGGCTGTTCTTCCGTTTCAGTATGTTCGGTATTTTCCGGGTAAGAAAGCGCGGAACATGCGGAAGCGGGCACATAACCGAATTCGCCTTCCAGTTCAACGTAATAATACGTTGCCGAACCGTATAAAAAGGTGCCGTAAAAGGAAGCCGTCAGGGTGTAATCGGTCAAAAATCCGTCGGGAAGGGAGCTATCGGAATCGGTACGGAAGGTTACGTCTACGGAATAGACGAGAAAGGGGGTTTGCGGCGTATAATCGACGGCGCTGACGTCGCTTTTCAGACAGTATCCGCGTACGGGCGAACGCTGCTGCGTATCCGAAAGATACTCTACCGCGTAGTAGCTTCCCGCATCGCCCGTGATTTTTACGAAATAGGTTTTTGGCAGGATGAAGAGTCCCGAATCGGCATTGGCTTCGCCGTACAGGTAGGTACCCGCCTGCACGATGCGCGCATAGACCGAAGCAGTCTCTTCGGCACGGACGTTATGTATCGGTAAAAAGGCCAGGGCGCAGATCAGGGCGAGCGCCGAAAGCAGTTTTTTCATAAACGGACCTCCGTATTTTGTGTGCTATCGATTATACAATAAAAAGGCGCGCGCATGCGGGGAAAAGCAGGGAGTTTTGCACGGATTTTGTCGTATGCACGGAAATGAAATTGTAGAAAGGATATTGCAAATCGAGGCGGAACAGGCGCGGCGGGCGGAGGGGGATGCGCTGTCGCGGTACAATACGGGGCGAAAGAAACACAAAAAACAGATCGCGTTCCACAAATGCCGCAAGCGCAACCGATGGGTCTTCGGCGGCAACCGCAGCGGAAAAACGGAATGCGGCGCAGTGGAATGCGTATACATGGCGCGCGGCGTGCATCCGTACCGCAAGAACCGCAAAGACGTGTTCGGCTGGGTGGTTTCTCTTTCCCAGCAGGTCCAGCGCGACGTTGCCCAGAAAAAAATACTGCAGTATTTGAATCCCGATTGGATCGAGGAAGTGACCATGCTTTCGGGCAAACGCGGTTCTCCGTCGGGAGTGATTGACCAGATCCGCATCAAAAACGTGTTCGGTGGGATTTCGGTGATCGGCTTTAAGAGCTGCGATCAGGGCAGGGAAAAATTCCAGGGAGCTTCGCTGGATTTTGTCTGGTTTGACGAGGAGCCGCCCAAGGACATATACGACGAATGCCGCATGCGCGTGATGGATCGGGCGGGAGATATTTTCGGTACGATGACCCCGCTCAAAGGCTTGACGTTCATCTTCGACGAAATTTATATGAACCGTGGCAACAATCCCGAGGTTTGGTACGAATTCATGGAATGGGGAGACAATCCGTACCTGAAAAAAAGCGAGATCGCCCTTTTGGAAAGCGCGCTCGATCCAAAGCAGTTAGAAAGCCGCCGCTACGGAAAATTTTGTGTCAATGAGGGGCTCGTGTACCCGGAATTCGATGAACGTACGCACGTAATTGCGCCGTTTTCCGTTCCGTTCGAGTGGCAAGACAATATATCCATCGACCCGGGTTTGAACAACCCGCTTTCGGCGCATTGGTATTGCGTAGACTTCGACGGGAACGTGTATGTGGTGGCGGAACATTATGAAGCGAAGCGCGACATCGATTACCACGCCGAAAAGATCAAGGAGATCAGTGCGCGGTTGGGATGGCATACCGATTTCAAGGGACGGCTGTGCGCGCTCATCGATTCGGCGGCAAACCAGCGCACGCTTGCGGGGAGCAAGAGCGTGAGTGAATTGTTTTATGAACGCGGGATCAATGTGAATGCGAATGTGGATAAAAACCTGTTTGCGGGAATTGCGCGCGTAAAGAGTTATCTGAAAGCGGAAAACGGACGGCCGAAACTGTATATTTTTGAAAACTGCGTCAATCTGATCCGGGAGATCAAAGGATACTTTTGGGGCGAGGGCGACGTACCGAAAAAGCGGGACGATCACGCGCTGGACGAAATGCGCTATTATCTGATGACCAAGCCGCACAGGCAGGCGCCCGCCGCGGTCTTGACGGATGTGCAAAAGGACAAGGCGCGTCTGATGCACGGACGGGGCAGGAAGGGCAGTTTGTAGCGAATAAGAGGTGTTGTTTTGAGTGAAGAGGAAGTAAAAGCGGCGCTTCGCAAGCGCGCGCTCGGCTTCGAAGCGGACGAAGTTGTGGAAGAATACGGCTTCAACGAAGGCGAGGCGGTGCTTCTGAAACGCAAGATAAGCAAAAAAATCGTGCCGCCGGATATTCAGGCGGCGAAAATGCTGATGGAGGAGCAAGGCTCGCTGCGCACGATGACGGATGAACAGCTTGCTGCGGAAAAAGAGCGGCTTTTGCGCCTTCTGACGGAGGAGGAGAAACATTGAAACAGAGGCGAGAAAAAACGGAGCGTTTTGACAAAAAATTTGAAGAGCGCACCGTGCACGAGATCAAAGAGATCTTCAAGGCGCGGCAGGAAGAGCGCCGCCTGTTGGAGAGGGGCTGGGAACTGAACATGAATTTTTTGTCGGGAAACCAGTACATGGGCATCAACGCGGCAGGGGAGCTGGAAGAGGAGCAGCCGCGCTATTACTGGCAGTACCGACGGGTATTCAACCACATTGCGCCTGCCATCGACACGCGTTGCGCCAAGCTGGCGCGGGTGCGCCCGAAAATGACGGTACGGGCGGCCACGGGAGAGGAGAGCGACCTGCGCACGGCGAAACTTTCGTCCAACGTGCTCGCCTCGGTATGCGACGAATGTGCGTTTGACGAGATCATTTCCCGCGCGACGGTCTGGAGCGAAACGTGCGGCACGGCGTTTTACAAAATCCTGTGGGACGCGCGCGGCGGGCGCATTTTGGGCGGGATCAATGCCGCGCGGGAAGGGACGGTGCGTGTCGCCGCGGTATCTCCCTTCGAGATCTATCCCGAAAACCTTGCCTGTGAGCAGGTGGAAGAGCAGGGCAGCATCATTCATGCGAAGGCGATGCCCGTTGCGGAGATCGAAGAGAGCTATGGCGTGCGCGTGGCGGGCAGGGATATTGAGGAATTTTCGCTTGCGCCGTATTCGGCTGCGTCCAATTTTATGGGCGGGGCGGGAGCAAGCTCGCGCAACGTGCTCAAAAACAGTGAATTGGTCATCGAATATTATGAAAAACCCGGCGTGCAATTCCCGAACGGCAGGCTGATCGTGATCGCGGGCGATTCGCTGGTGTTTTACGGGGATTTGCCTTACCGCAACGGCGAAAACGGCACGCGCACATATCCGTTCGTAAAACAGTGCGCGATCGAACTTTCGGGCGCGTTTTTCGGCGGAAGCGTGATCGATCGCATGATTCCCGTCCAGCGCGCGTTCAATGCGGTCAAAAACCGCAAACACGAATTTTTGAATCGCCTCACGATGGGAGTGGTCGCGGTGGAGGACGGGTCGGTAGATACCGAAGAGCTGCTTGAAGACGGGCTGGTGCCCGGTAAGGTCATTGTGTACCGTCAGGGCTCGACGCCGCCCAAAGTTCTGGGCGCGGACAGCATGCCGTCCGAATTCCATTCCGAGGAGGAGCGTCTGCTCGACGAATTTATTCTTGTCAGCGGCGTGAGCGAGATCAGTTCCAATTCGTATAACCGCACCAATGTATCGAGTGCGACGGGATTGCAGCTTTTGATCGATCTCGACGATACCCGCCTTGCCGTCACAACGGACAGTATCAAGCGCGCCGTGAAGAAGGTGGGCAAACATATACTTCGGCTGATGCGTCAGTTTGCCGGCAAAAATCGTCTGATGCGCATGACGGGCGAGGGGAGAAAGGTGGAGATTTATTATTTTTCGTCGGGCGACATATCTTCGGACGATGTCGTGTTCGAGGCGGATACCGACGAAGCCGATTCGCCTGCCAAACGGCGCACGCTCATTTATGAGATGTACAATGCCGGGCTTTTGGCGGGCGAGGACGGAAAGATTTCCGAAGATACCCGCGAGCGCGTTCTGGACGCGCTGGGATTCGGGAATCTTGACAGTACGCGCGGGTTATATACGATGCACGCGAACAAGGCGGCGGAGGAGAATCTGCGCATGCTGCGCGAAGAAGTTTCCGTCGATTTTTATGATGATGACGGCGCGCACGTTACCGAACATACCCGTTTTCTGCTATCGGACGAATTTAGCGGGGACGCGGGCGCGAAGGCGCGGTTTGAGGCGCATTTGCGTGCGCACGGCGCGCAGAAGCGGGAAAAAGAGGATAGCCGTGCCGCCGCGGACAGCGCGGCGGCGAAAAAATAATTTTTTGGGAGGGAAAGAGTTTGGAGAAGGAAAACATTTCGCAGGAAAACATGACGCAGGGATGCGCGGCGCAGGGGGCGGAAGCTCAAAAGACGGAAGGCGCGGCAGCGGGTCTCGGGAAGTTCAAGAGCGTGGATGCCCTTCTGAACGCGTACAATTCGCTGGAGGCCGAATTTACCCGCCGCAGTCAGCGTCTGCGCGAATTGGAGGGAAAGCAAGCGGGCGAGAACGTTCAGCCGTCCGCAGGCGCGGGAGATTTAAAAAGCAATTCGGGCGAGGGGGAATCTTCGCAGAATTTCGCGGGTGCGGTGCAGGAAGCGGTGGAGGCATATCTTGCCGGCCGGCAGGCTCCGTATATTATGGCTGACGGCGGATCGTTTGCAGCCGCACCCGCGGCGCGGGTACGCTCGCTGGAAGAAGCGGGCAGGCTTGCGCAGGAAATGTTCCGTAAAAACGGATGACGTATGCGTCAAAACGTGTACAAACCTCTGTTTTTGCGGCAAGAAATCATTGATCAAGGAGAAAACAATCGAACATGGTAACGATGACGAGCGCGGATAACGCGCTGAAAAGTTTTTATCTCGGAGTTGTGGCGGAACAGCTGAATACCGCCGCCAATCCGCTTTTGGCGAAGATCCGTCAGTCGACGGCGGACGTTTGGGGCAAAGAAGTGCGCAGACTCGCACAGTACGGCGTGAACGGCGGCGTGGGAGCGGGAACCGAAGAGGGCGATCTTCCCACGGCGGCGGGCAACAATTACGAGCAGTTCGTGACGACGCTCAAAAACTTGTACGGTACGGTGGAGATCAGCGACAAGGCTGTGCGCGCATCCGAAAACAATGCGGGGGCATTCGCGAACCTGCTCAATGCCGAAATGGACGGACTTCTCAAAGCTTCGTCTTTCAACTTCGGCAGAATGCTGTTCGGCGACGGCAGCGGCGTTCTGTGCAAAGTTTCGTCCGTGAGCGGCATGACGCTCACCGTCGATTCGGTCAAAAACGTGATCGAGGGCATGACGGTTGACGTATTGGACGCGGAGGGCGGCGCGATCTCTGCGATCACCGCGCGCAGGATCGTCGCGGTGGACCGCGACGCAAAGACGATCACTCTTTCGGGCGGAGCGCTCACGGGCGCGGAGGAAGGATGCCTGGTCTGCGTGCAGGGCTCGTACAATCTCGAACTTACCGGTTTAGGTGCCATTTTCAAGAGCACGGGCAGTCTGTACGGGTTGGATCGCGCCACGCACAAATGGATGATCCCGTACATGAAGACGAGTGTCGGCGCGATCGACGAGACGATTTTACAGGCTGCGATCGATCACCTGGAAGAGGTGGCGGGCAGCCGCGTAGATTTCATCGTATGCAGTTGGGGCGTAAAGCGCGCGCTGCAAAAGGCGATGGCGGATTCGCGTGTCGTGATCGCGACGACCGAGCTTGCGGGCGGATATAAGGCGATCACGTATAACGGAATTCCCGTCGTGGCGGATCGTTTCTGCCCCGAAGGGACGATGTACCTTCTGAACACGGCAGATTTCTGCCTGCACCAGCTTTGCGACTGGAAGTGGCTGGAAGGAGACGACGGCAAAGTGCTCAAACAGGTGCCCGGCAAGCCGCTGTATACGGCGACGCTCGTGAAATATGCCGATCTGATTTGCACCCGCCCTTGCGGGCAGGCAATGCTGAGCGGCATCACCGAAGCATAAAAGCTCGTTTTGCCGCAAACGAAATGACGTACCTCGCCCGCCGAACGGCGGGCGAGGCTGAAAACAGCAGGCGGGGCGCCGCGCCCGATTCGGGCGCGGCGCCCTTGCGGCCTGCAAGGGAGGGAAAATATGACGGTTAAGGACATTTTGATCGGTGCCGCAGGATTTTGCGGTAAGACAGAGCTTGCCGATTATCTTGCGGGCAAACCTTGTTCGGATGTCGGCGCCGCACAGCGTGAAGCGGAGCTCATTTTGCGCTGTTACAATCTTGCGGAAAACGAGATCGCGCTGGATTATCTGCCCATCCGCCGCACCGAAGAGGTGGTTTCGGACGGGATGGTGCCGTATGCGGCTCTGGAAAAGGCGCCCGTGGAGATTTTTTCGGCGGAGGACGGATGCGGAAATCGTTTGCCTTTTACGGCGACGGGAGAGGGGATCCGCGTGCGCGCGGGTAAAGTGGCGCTGACCTATTCCTATCGTCCTTCGATTAAGCATGCGCAGGATGCACCGGAAATGAGCGGAAAGGCGAATGCGCGGCTTTTGACGCTTGCGACCGCATGCGAGTATGCGCTGATGAGCGGGATGCTGGATGCGGCGGCCTTGCTCGATAAACGTTACCGCGATGCGCTTGCCTGTGCATGCCGCGAACGCGGCGGGCGTCTGAAAATGCGGAGGTGGGCATGATCGCATATCGGAACAGGGAAATTGCGGGTTCGTCGGGCAGTGAGCTGTTCGAGGTGGAGTTGCACGCCGCGGGGCGGGACACCTTCGGATTTCGGAAAAAAGACGGCGCATTGCGCTGTGGTATCGGTGTCGAGAAGGGATCGGACGCCGGAACTTTTCCCGAGGGGAAACAGCCGGCGGCAGTTTTTCGCGCGTGCGAAGGCGGAGCGTATCTGCTCGTCTGTTCGGACGGAGAATGCTATGTGAGTGCTGCGGGGCAAGATTTTGCCGCGTGCGGCATTACTTTTGCTTGCGTACCTGCTTGGGTGCGGGTATTTGACGACGGACCGGCGCTTCTTTTGTCGGACGGGACACAGTGTGCGCTTTTGACGGAGGCGGGCGTAAGCGCGGAAACTGGCGTGCCGCCTTTCGATTGCGGGGGGTATGCATATGAGCGGTTGTGGCTTGTCCCGACGGGGCAGGGAAACCGCCTGCAATTCAGCGCGCCGGCAAACATACGCGATTTTACGCAGGAGCGCGGGTTGGGCGGCACGATCGATGTGCCGGACGGAAAAGGGAAAATAACGGCGTTTGTGCCCTATAAAAATGACCTGATCGTTTTGCGCGAGCGGGGCGGACAATTGTTGGAAGCGGGCGGCGACGAACGGGATTTTGCGATCACGGATCTGTTTTCGTGCGGAAAGATCTACCCGAAAACGGCGGCGCCTGCATCGTTCGGAACGGTATTCATGACGGAGGACGGGCTGTATTGCTGGAACGGAAAGCTTGCGGCGTTTTCGGAGGAGTTTGCCTGCCGTCTTGCCTATGATGCGGATGCGCGCGGGGCGGCGATGGGAACGAATTATGTGCTGGAATCGTCGGTCTGCCTGGCGTATGGCAGGGAACGCGCGCTGAGCGTGTTTTCTGCGGACGGCGGCGCGGTTTTTTTGCGGCGAAATGTATGCGGCTTGTTTTCTGCGGACGGCAGGGCGTATTGCATTGCGGGAGATTCTGTCTGTACGCTCGTAAAAAGGAGCGCGCGGGGAGAAGTTTTCTGTTGGGGGAGCGACCCGTTTTTGCCGTTCGGCACGCGCGCGCTCGTGCGCGAAGTGCGCGTGCGGGCGGACGGGAATTTTATTCTCACAGTGCGAAGCGAAGACGGTGCGCGAACGGTGCGCATCGACGGAGGAACGCGCGCGCAGATCAACCTGTCGGGGAAGCGGTTTCGCATATTTCTGGAGGCGGAGCGTCCCGGCGCAGTATATTCGGTCGCGGCGCTTTGTTCGCGCGCGGAAGGAGGTGAGACATGACGGGCGAAGAATTGGAGAAGGCAGTCAACAAACTGATCGCGGAGGCGAACGCGGAAAGTGCTTCGGCGAAAAAAGAATATGAAAAAGATTGCCTTGCGGAAAAATATCATATGCTTTCGCGTCGGACATATCGTTCCTGTGTGCTGGAAAACGCGCTTGCTTTGCTGAAAGAAGAATACGATGCGCTGGTGCAAAAAATCCAGGACGACCTGAACGAAAGCCTGGATGCGCTGTATGCCGAAAACGGGGGAGGGTCCGGGCCGAGCGGGGACATTGATCCGAGCGAGGCGCCTTATGAAGTGGATTACACGCTTCCGATGAATGAGCGCTACATTGTGGTAAAAGACTATTATTTGTCGATTGCAGACAAAGGCCTGGCTCTTCGGAGACTTGAACAGGATGACATCGCCAAAGATTATCTCGGCACATATTACGATTATCTTGTGCAGCTCTTGCTGATGCTGCAGACTTGACGAGGGATCTCCCGCAAAAAGCGGGGGATCTTTTTTATTTTTGAGAACAAAAAAATTTCTGCTGTACACAAAACGGGTCGGACGTTTTAGTTTTTTTGCGTACATTTCCGATCTGGTTTGCCGTAGGCCGCGCGAATGATTCTAAAAAATTGGCATAAAATAAAAATAAAGACTTTACATCTCTTTTTTTTTATTATATAATAGGATAAAATTAAAAGGAGAAATGCGGCAAAAAGCAAAATGAGGTACATCGCGAGTACTGTAAAATATCTGTTCCGCAACTTCATATTTATATTTGTTTTTGCGCTGGTGCCGTCCTATTTTTTTGCGATGACGCTGGACAGACAGAATCTCGTCAGCATTGCCGATCAGATCATGGCGCTGAAAGCGGATTTCACTTTCGGGCAGATTTTTTCCTATCTTTCTCCGATCAATGCCGGCCGATGGGCTTTTTCGATCGTTTGTTTTGTTGCACTGCTCGTGTGTGTTCCGATGCTCTTGGGATTTGTCGAAAAGCATATGCGCATCGGGTCTCGCTCGTTCAAGGGTATTGCGGGCAGATTCAACCATAATTTTTTGACGACGCTGTGGATCGTGATCATTCTTCTTGCCGTGTATGAGCTTTGGGCGGTCATTACGGCGGGCATGATTTACGCGGAAACACTCTTCCTCGAAGGGATCGCCTGTTATATCGTCACGCTGATCATCTATCTGGGGATGGTCGCGCTCATTGCGTATATTTCTTCCATTTTTCTTTTGTGGCTTCCCTGCCTGCAGATCACGGGCTATAATTTTATGGATGCGCTGTCCTTTTGCAATCAGCTGTACGTGCAAAAGCGCGGGAGGCTTTTTTTGTCGGTATTTCTTCCCGGGCTTTGCGGCGTCGTTCTGCAATTTGCCGTTGCCGGACTGAATCTTGCCGACCGCCTGCATTTTTTGGGCTTTATTTTCAGTGAACTGATCTACTTGTTCCTGATTTTGTATTATTGCATTCTGATGTTTGTGGCATATTTTGACATGGCGGGCGAAGAACGCATGGATCTGAAGAAAAAATTCTGAGCGGAGGGCTTCGGTTTTGATCTTTAAAAATTCCTTTCATCTTCTGATCGACAATTTCGGTCTGAATTTCAAGCTCCTGCTCTACAAGATCATTGTGGGGGCGCTCGGAATAGCGCTGAGCGCGGCGTTTCTGTTTCCCACGCTGAACATGATATTTACCAGCGATTCGTTCAACGAGATCGCGGATTTGTTCGGGGAATTTTTTAAAGCGCTGATTTCGGGCAATATCGAATTTTTGCAAGGATTTGCGGACGCTCTGCACGGAAAAATCACCGTTTTTCTTTCGTTTTTGCAGGAAAAGACGCCGAATGTCGTGTTTTTCTTTGTCATGCTGGTTCTGATTTTTCTTGTGACCCGTTTTTTGAGCGGGATGGGAAATTTTGTATTCGGAAAACTGATCGGAGACAAGATGTCGAGTTATTCCAAAACATCGTTTTCGACGGCGTATATCAGCAATCTCGGCAGGGCTATGCTCTGGCAGGTGGTATATGTACCGATCACTTTCGTATATGATATTTGCATGCTCGCGCTGTGTTATTTAGTGTTTCTGATCCTGCTGAGCATCATTTCTTCGTCCATTGTCGCGTCGTTCATCGCGCTGATGTTTTCGGTAGCGTTGCTGCTCGTTTCGCAGGCTGTAAAACTGACCGTATTCAGCAACGCGGTCCCGGCTCTCGTGTGCGATAAGGTCAATCTCCGAACGGCGTTCAAAAAAAGTTTTTCGTTTACAAAAGAGCGGTTCGCATCGCTTTTTACGACCTATTTGGTGACGGCGCTTTTGATTTTGTGCCTGAACGTACTGTTTGCTTTTGCCTCGTTCGGTGCGGCGCTGCTCATCACGATCCCGATGTCGTACATGATTCTCATATGCATTCAGTTTGTGAGCTATTATACGTATGAGAAGAAAAAATATTTCCTCACCGAAAGTCAGATCGTGGCGCCGAAAGAGGAAAAGAACAGGGAAAATTATTACGACGATTTTGAGATTTAAGCGGAACCGCGGCCTTACAATGCGGAGCGCGGTCGGATATATTTAGATTTTTATTGTTAATTTTTCGGAGGCTTTTCATGGATTTTCAAGAAGCGTATAAATCATGGCTCGGCGATGCGCGCCTGAACGAAGAAGGCAAGCGCGAACTGAGCGCAATTGCGGGTGATCCTTCGCAGATCGAATATCGGTTCGGTGCGGAGCTGGAATTCGGTACTGCGGGCATGCGCGGTATCATCGGCTACGGCACGAACATGATGAACGTATATACCGTGCGCCGTGCCACGCAGGGACTTGCGGAATATGTGAAATCGCTTGGCGCGCCCGCGATGAAGCGGGGAGTCGTGATTTCATACGATACGCGCCGCAAATCGGATGAATTTGCGCAGGCGGCGGCAGAAGTATTGGCGGCAAACGGGATCGTTGCGCATCTTTACGGGAAAGAACACCCCGTCCCCATGCTTTCTTACGCGGTGCGCAAGTTGGGGGCGGTGGCCGGCATCATGATCACGGCGAGCCACAATCCGAAAGAGTACAACGGTTATAAAGTTTACGGCGAGGACGGCGCGCAGATGTCTCCCGAAGCCACGGACGTCGTAGTAGGGTATATCGAAGGGATCAAAGATTATTTTTCTGTGCAGGGAGTGAAAAATTCGCTTATAAAAAGCGTTCCGTCTTCTGTCGACAAGAGTTATTATAAAAAGATTGCAAAACTTACGCTTTCTCCCAAAGCGATCAAAAAAGTCGGTAAGACGCTGAAACTTGTTTACACGCCCGTGCACGGCAGCGGTTACGTTCCCGTGACGACCATCCTCAAAAAATTGGGCATCAACGTTACGGTCGTGCCCGAACAGGTCAAAAAGGACCCCGATTTTTCCACGGTGGAGGTCCCGAACCCCGAATTCAAAGAGACGCTTTCGATGGGGATCGCTCTCGCAAACAAGATCAATGCAGACGTGGTATTCGGCACCGATCCCGATTCCGATCGTTTGGGCGTCGCGATCAAAGACGACAAGGGCGAGTTTGTCGCTCTGTCCGGAAATCAGGTCGGTATTCTCTTGCTCGATTATATTTTGACCCGCCTCAAAGACGAGAACAAACTTCCCGCAAACGGGGTCGTCGTCAAGAGCTTTGTGACTACCGGCATGGCAAAGGCGATTTGCGACGATTTCGGAGTTGAGCTCGTCGACGTGCCGGTCGGGTTTAAGTTTATCGGCGAAAAGATCAAGGAATACGAGCAGACAAAGGCACACACTTTCCTGTTCGGGTTCGAAGAGAGCTGCGGGTATCTTCGCGGCACACAGGGCAGCCGCGATAAAGACGCCGTCGTCGCTTCCATGCTCTGTGCGGAAATGGTCTGTTATTACACATATATCCGCCAGTCGGTATATGGCAGGTTGATGGATATTTACGCAAGATATCAGTATGTTCTCGATAAAAACATATCCATCAAATTCGGCGGATTGAACGCCATGAAAGAGATGAACGCGCTCGTCGATTCTCTCAAAACCAAAAAGATCGAAAAATTCAATATCTATAACGTCGTGGCGGTGCGCGATTATTCGGCATCGGTGCGCAGACTTTCGGACGGCACGGAAGAACCGCTTGATATCCCCAAGACCAACGCGGTATATTATGAACTGGAGAACGGAAGCTTTATTTGCGTGCGGCCGAGCGGCACCGAACCGAAGCTGAAAATTTATTATTCCGTTCGCGCAAAGGACGAAGAGGCGGCGGAAAAAGCATTCGAAAAGATGCGCGAGGCATTTGAAGAATATATCAAATAAGTCAGATCGGCACAATATTCTTATATAATAAATAAGATAGCAAGATGTGCGCAATACAGATTGCTGTCGCGCGCAGAAACTTTGTCGGAAAATAAGAAGAGTTCGAAAAAGCCCGCCCGCCGCAATTTGATATGCACCCCAAAAGTTGGACAGACTTTTGGAGGTGCATATTTTCATGTCAAGAGGAAAGAAGTTTAACACA
>CALVHR010000004.1 GCA_944328495.1 uncultured Clostridia bacterium | reverse complement strand
CATGAGAAAAGGCGTGGCTTTCACGCCACGCCTGCTCTCTTTTTCAATGGGCGGCCTTTACCAAAATTCCCTATCGGTATTGCGGTAAAGCTCTTCCGTTTTTGTATTGCGCACGCGGCGCCGCACAAAGTAAAATGTGCGGCGCCGCGTGCTGTTGTATGGAAATTTGTGAACCGTATTATTGATAAAAATAAAGGAAAGAGGGAGTTATTCAGCGAGCAATTTTTTCATGAGCATACAGCCGTCGGGAAGGAAAATGCCCGTATTTTTTGCACTTTCTTCGTCGTAAGTTTGCGCGCCGCATCCGCGGGGAGCATCGGAGGAATAGAGCAGGTAAGGGACGGGATCGGCTACATGCGTGCGCACGGCAATGGGGGTAGGGTGATCGGGGCAGATGAGCATACGAAATTTTTCACCGGCAGCGGTCAGTCCCTCGATGAGAGGCGCTACGACTTTCTGATCGATCTGCTCGATCGAATAGATCTTATGGGGAATATCTCCCTGATGTCCGCATTCGTCGGGGGCTTCCATGTGGATGTAGACAAAATCCAGACCGCCGAGCAATTCTTTGAGGGCGGCGTCTGCTTTTCCGGCGAAGTTTGTGTCGTAATTTCCCGTGGCTCCGTCTACTTCGATTATTTTCATTCCCGCGAGAATGCCGATGCCTTTCACGAGGTCGACGGCGGAAATTACGCCGCCTTTTTTACCGAATTTTTTTTGAAAATTTTCGAGAGCAGGTTTTGTGCCTTCTCCCCAAAACCAAACGGAATTGGCGGGGCGTTTACCTGCGGCGACTCGTGCTTTATTGACGGGATGATCCTTCAAGATCTGTGCGGAACGCTTCATCATGGCGAGATATTCGTTTCCGAGCGGACCTTGCGGCAAGTGGCCGCGGACAGGTTTTCCGCTGATATCGTGCGGCGGAGTCAATTCATGTCCGGTAACGCCGTTTTTGACGACGAGGCAGTGTCGGTAGCTTACGCCGCTGTACAGGGTAAACTTCTCATTGTCGAACTCTTCTTTGAGTGCACGGATGAGTTCGCGTGCTTCTTCGGTGGAGATCTCGCCGGCGCTGTAATCGATCATGGTTTTGTCCTCATAGACTTCTTCTTCGGACAAAGTTACAAGGTTACAGCGAAGAGTGACGTCGGTGTCTTTGAGGTCGATTCCGATAGAAACGGCTTCCAAGGGTGAGCGCCCGGTATAACAATCCTTGGGGGCGTACCCCATGACGGAGAGATTCGCGACGTCGCTTCCCGGTTTAAAGCCGTCGGGAACTGTCTTGCAAAGCCCGACTTCGCTTACTTTTGCAAGTTGATCGATGTGCGGCTTTTGCGCGCACTGCAGCGGTGTTTTGTTGCCGAGGGACGGGATTTTGTAATCGGCCATTCCGTCGCCGAGAACTACGATATATTTCATAATTGACTCCTTTGCGCGGCAGATCATTTTGTAAGGTCCCAGTCAATGGGCGCGATGCCGTGCGCTGACAGATAGTTGTTGGTTCTTGAAAAGTGTCTGCAACCGAAAAAACCGTTGTAGGCAGAGAGCGGAGAGGGGTGCGCGCATTCAAGGATGAGATGTTTGCTTTCGTCTATGAGCGGTTTTTTGGAACGGGCATTGCCGCCCCAGAGGATGAATACGACATGTTCACGGCGGTCGCTGATGAGTTTTATGACGCTGTCCGTAAACCAAGTCCAGCCGCAGTTTTTATGTGAATTTGCCTGATGCGCGCGCACGGTAAGCGCTGTATTTAAAAGCAGAACGCCCTCTTTTGCCCATTTTGTAAGGTCGCCTCCGCGAGGCACAGGGCATCCCAAGTCGTCATGCAGTTCTTTGTAAATATTGACGAGGGAGGGGGGAGGTTCTACGCCTTCGCGAACGGAAAAGCACAGTCCGTGCGCTTGTCCTTCGTTGTGGTATGGATCCTGGCCCAGCAGAACGGCTTTGACGTTGTCGAAGGGGGTCAGTTTAAAACAATTAAATATATCGAACATGTTCGGATACACGACATGATGCGAATATTCGGATTTCAAAAATTCACGTATTTTTTTATAGTTTTCGCTTTGGAACAGAGGCGCGAGAGCTTCGTCCCAACCGCCGCCGAGAGTGATCATTTTTGTCCCTCCGAGAGAAATTTCTCAGCCTCTGCGGCAAGTTCTTCCGAATGAAGAGAGGAAAGCAGTTCAAGGTATTTGCCGCATTCGCGTTTTGCTCCTTGAAGGTCATGTTCCAGATAGTTACCGCACTCCCTCTTTTCGGCGCCGGGTACGGTATCCATATGCAACGCTTCGTTCAAGGCCGCGATGACCATATCATACGCCTCATGAAAGGAACGATTTACGGTAAGAAGATAAAAACCAGTACGGCATCCCATGGGGCCGAAATAGATCACATCGTCTTTTGCCTGACCGTTGCGCAGAGCCGTGGCGAGCATATGTTCGATGCTGTGAAGCGCTGCTGGCGTGATAAAATCGCCGCTGTTTGGCTTTTTAAAGCGGAGATCAAAGGTCGCAACGCCTTGTTGCAGTGTGGAAAAGTGAAACCCGGGTTGCAATGTATTGTGGTCTTTTTCAAAAGAAGGGATTTTATTCATGGGAGACCTCGGAAAAAATATCGGGCAGTGTGTCGGAGAGAGCGCTGAGTGCCGTTTGCAGGTTTTCACTGTATTCGCGGGGGCTGTTTTCGCCGGCGTTGTCGGAAATCGCTTTAAAGGCAAAGCAAGGCACGCCTGCGGCAAAAGCGATGTGCGCGATTGCGGCTCCTTCCATGTCCCACACATCGGCGCCGAGAGCTTTTAAAAGGGCATCGTCCGCATGTCCGCAGCCGAATCGGTCGGCGGTTGCAAGTGTTGCGGGCAAAAAAGCAGTCGTCCTTGTTTCGAGAGGGAAATAAGGGGAAGTATATTCGTCGAGGGTACCGACAGGCGTATGGTTGATCATGCTCAGGTCGAAATCAAACTGTACGGCGCGGCAGATCTGCAAAATTTTTCCTATTTTTGCTTTTTGAGTCAATCCGCCGGCGACGCCGATGTTCACGATGCGATTTGCACCCAGTGAGAGTGCAAGCATCGCTGCTGCTGCGGCATTGGATTTTCCGACGCCTGACAAGATCAAAGTATATGGTACGCCTTTGAATTTGCCGTACGTAATTTCTTTGCCGTAAAGGTTACGGGGCGGCTCTGTAACGGATTGGCCGAGCAGGACGTCCGCTTCTTTTTTCATGGCGGCGATTATGGCGAGCATGCAAACTTCCTCCGTAAAAATGCTTTTTTCAACATATATTTTACCACAAACGGGCTTTTGTTTGCAAATTTTCGGAATAGAAAATCGATATTTTGTGAATAATATTTCAAAACCCAAGGAGGCGGATATGAACCCTTTTGAAGAGAAAGCCAAAGACATTACAAAGATTTACAAAAACTGGAAAAGTATCAATGTAAAGCCGTATGACAAAGAGACGGTGGACCCTTATACGCGGGTGCGGATGATACTGATGAACGGTACGGAATTTGAAGCGATCTGGAATACGTCGCGGTTTACGAGGCATTGTGCGAATAATGACGTACGTCGTGGGATGGCGCTTATCCGCCGAGGGGAACAGCAACAGCAAAAGCGGATCGCGAGCTTAAAACCTCGCAACGAGAGCATGTTGGAGCATACGATCGGGTACGAACAGCTTGCCGTGGATCTGACCGCGATTTTGGCCAAGAGAGAAAAGAACGGGTATGTAAAAAAGCAACTGGACTTTGCGCTTTTGGAGGATTTCGATCATTTGTACCGTTATGCCGATCTTTTGGATTTTGAACGCGGTATCCATGCGGAAAAGCTTGTTGGGAATTACACGGAAATCATGCCGGGGCGGCCTACGGTTGCCGAAGCGCGGCATCCGGAAGACGATGTGCGTTTTTATATCAATAATTTTCTGAGTGATCCGATCACGCGGCTGAATGTCGGGATCATAACGGCGGCGGAACAACAGACGATGAACTATTATCTCAATATAGCAAATTTGTATGAATCGGAGTTGGGCAGAAAGTTGTATTCGGAGATTGCAATGATCGAGGAGCAGCACGTGACGGGATACGGATGTCTTGCCGATCCGTCCGTCGACATGTTTGAATGCATGGTCATGCATGAATACACGGAATGTTATCTATATTGGAGCTGTTACAACGATGAAAAGGATGCGCGCATCAAAGACATGTGGCTGATGCACTTTGAAGAGGAGCTCTCGCATCTTCGTTTTGCCTGCGAAATGATGGAAAAATACGAAGGCAGGGTCTGGCAGCAACTGTTTCCGGAAGGCGGAGCATTTCCCGAGCTGATCTCGTTTGTTCCGCAGAAAGAATATGTGCGGGAAATTTTAAAGAGTGTGCGCTTGACGGGAAGGGCGGAAAGTTTTGAAGAAGTCGATACGCTGCCCGATCATTTCCGATTCTTTTCATATAATCGGGGCGTACAGGGCAATGTAAACAGCCTGGCATCGCACATGGTGATTGAAAAGACGATCCGCAAATACGGCAGAGACTATCGATATGAGGATAAAGCGCATCCGATTCGTGCGCTGAATGACCGACAGAACGACAATGCGGACATTGCCCGTATTAAGGGTGCTTAAAGCAGTCGAAAAAAATAAAAAAGCCGCGGGTGCATGGTATCCGCGGCTTTTTTCGCCATGCCTCGCCAAAGTCGGAAAATGGCTTTACATAGCGTCGTCTCTATGGTATAATTTTAGGGAAGAATGAACGTATGAAAGCGCGAAAGGTTTATGAATTATATATTTTTTGACATTGAATGCGCATGCGTATACAAGAACACGGCGAAGATCTGTGTATTCGGATATTGCGTGGCGGATGAAAGATTTAATATTATAAAGAAAGAAGACATTTTGATCAATCCGAACGGAAAGTTTCATCTGACCGATCATCAGGGCGGAGGGCTGGTTTTACCGTACGATTACGATGATTTTAAGAATTATCCGGATTTCAAGCATTTTTATCCGCGCATCAAAGAGCTTCTCGAAGGAGAGGACAAGCTTGTTTTCGGGCATGCGGCGATCAATGACATCAAGTATCTGAATCTTGAAACGCGTCGGTATAAATTGCCGTCGTTTTCCTTTCGTTTTGCAGACACGCAGATTTTGTACATGGCAATGACGGAGACGTATGACCGTCAGGCGGGGCTGGAATCGTTGACGCAAATATTTGAGATCGATTATACACCTCATTGTGCGGCGGATGACGCATATGCCACAATGCGCATAGCACAGGAAATGTGCGAACATGACGGATGCAGTCTTTCCGAGCTTTTGGAAAAGTACGGGATACGATCGGGTAAGATCGACAATTATCAGTTTTCGAATTGTGTTTCGCGCCGCCGCAGTGAATATCTGAATGAAAAGCGCCGAGAAAAGCGTGAGCGCGGACAGCGCCGAGCAAAGTTCAACGATTTTGTTTACGGATATCGCGTACGTCCGCAAACGCAGGAACTGCGCGGGAAGAGGTTCAGCTTTTCGAGGAGCATTGAGGAAGATCTGCCTCTTGCAAAGCAACTCGTAAAGGAGATCGTTCGCCGCGGCGGAAAATATTCTTTTAAGCTTTCAGGTTGCAATACGTTTGTCGAAGCCGACAATGACGAAAGCGTACGCAAAGAAGCTGCGCATAAAATGCGGGACGAAGGCAAAATTTCTGATATTTTTAAACTGTCTGATTTTCGTCGGCAGTTTCTGGCGGAAGAAGAATGATCGAAAAGTATTTGCAGAGGATGCGCGAGCAATTGTCCGATTACGAAGCATATGCGGCTTGCCTTGCACAGGCGCCTCAGCGGGCTATACGGGCAAACACATTGAAGATTTCGGCGGATATGTTGGAAAATATCTTGCCTTTTCCCACAGACGGCCGCGTTGAATGGGAGAAGAACGGCATATATATTCACGAAGAAAAGCCCGGGAAGTGCCTGTATCACGACGCGGGCTTGTTCTATGTGCAAGAGCCGAGCGCCATGTGCGCAGTGCCGCTTTTACGGGTGCAGCCCGGAGAACGCGTACTCGATCTTTGTGCCGCTCCCGGCGGCAAGAGTACGCAGCTTGCGCAGGCGATGAAAGGCGAAGGGATTCTTGTGCTCAACGAAAAGATTCCTGACCGTGCGCGAATATTGTTGCAGAACGTTGAGCGTATGGGGGTGCCAAACGCAATTGTCACCTGTGTCGATCCCGAACAGCTGGCACAGCGGTTTGTCGGGTATTTCGATAAAATTTTGGTGGATGCGCCCTGTTCGGGAGAGGGCATGTTTCGCAAAGAGAGCGAAGCGGCAAAGCAATGGAGCGAGGAAAACGTAGAGATGTGTGCGGCGCGGCAGAAAAAAATTCTGCACAGCGCTGCAAAAATGCTTGCGCCCGAAGGACTATTGGTTTATTCGACTTGTACTTTTTCGGAAGAGGAGGACGAACGCAATGCGGAGTGGTTTGTAAGAACGTTTCCGGAGTTTGTATTATTGGAACAGCGAAAGATCTATCCGCATCGGGATCGTGGCGAAGGGCACTTTGCGGTGCTATTTCAAAAAAAAGACGGTGAGACCGCGCGGTTGCGTCCGCAAAAATTGAGTGCGGACAAAAAATCGTTGGCGCTGTACCGCAGTTTTGAAAGAGAATTTCTGAGACGCCCGCAGGAAGGGAATATTGTTTCATTCGGGAATATGCTCAGTTTGGTAGCGGAACTTGGCGTCAGCCTGAACGGGTTAAAAGTGCTTCGAGCAGGGCTCTTGCTGGGGGAAGACCGAGGCGGGCGGTTTGAACCTTCCCATGCGTTGGCATTGGGTACGCCAAGAGAGGACTTTTTAAATATTTCGGATGTTTCGGCAGAGGATGCAATGCATTATATTCGAGGCGAAGAATTGCCGGGCGGAAACGGAAAGCGCGGTTGGTGCGCCGTAGCATATGGAGGATATCCGCTTGGATTGGGAAAGATCGCAAATGCCGTGATAAAAAATCATTACCCCAAAGGGCTAAGACATAATTTGGCGGATGTTTGATAACTCCAAAAGTATATTTTGTGAGGCATCGGGAAAGCAGCTCGTCAGGGAGATACAAAGAGACGGCAAGAGATTTTTGTAAATCACTTTTTCAAGCGTTGCGGCAGAAATAAAATGTCGGCATTGCGGTGCACGCTTCTTCGCGGCGGTTCGATTTTAAAAAATCGGACCGAACAATTTAAACTTGAAATATCTTTGACGGTCACGGATCGAGAAACAAGACCATAACAGAAAACAGGATCCCCGAAAGCTCTGCTTTCGGGGATCCTGTTATTCGATGTTATTTTTTATTAGGTTCAGGCATTTTCGCCATTATCGCTGCCATCCGAATTGTCAGAGCCGCCTTTTTCTTTGTCGTCGGATTCAGATTCTGCTTCGCTGATCTCAGATTCTTCGGGTAGATCTACTTTGTAAATATCTTCCTCGGAGATTTCATCCTCGTCAGGCAGGACATCGTCGGCGCTATCATCGTGTTCCGCTTCTTCCAGACGGAGCTTGCGAATATAACGTTTGCGCTTGTTGTCATACGAAGGTCCTTTGCGGTTGGAGCGAGGTCCTTTTACGCGGACATTCGCGAGGAGTTTCCGCAGGAGCAGGGCAAGCATCGTGAAGATGAGCACAACTGCGAGCACAATGGAAACTACGAGCAGCCATACGTTCTGGTCGGTAGGGGTCGTGGTAGTGTCTTCGGTCTCTTCTTCCTCTTCAGTCGTCGTGGTAACCGCTATTTCGCTTGCCGCATAGTTCACGAAAGTGTCGTAATAAACACGGCCGTCCGCGGCAGAAGCGTTATTGTAACGCAGATACGCGACTTCGGTGGAATAATCGTCCGCGTTATAGTCGCTGTACGGATCGACTTCCGCATCCGAATAATCGGCGTCATACGAGGTGTAGCTGTTATCATCGAAGAGAGAGAAGTGGAAGAGGATAAGCTCTTTCCCGTCCGTCTTATCGGCAAAACTGTCGGGATCGGCGTCATAAGCCTTCTTCAAAGCGTCGGCATCGTCGTACTTGAGATCGGTTGCAAGCTTATCAAGTCGCGAATTAACTTGTTCGTCAAATTTTTCTGCTGTCAATTCGCTGTATTCGACGACGTCGAACGCAACAAAGCTGTCTGCGGGGTTCGTGGTTTCGCCTTTGCGATCACCGGACCAAACTTCCAATCTGTAATTTTTCGCTTCGTCGCCTGTCGCGATAAAGAAGCGTACATAAATCCAGCCAGAAGTTGTATCGCCGTCATTGACGATTTCCTGTGAAAGCGCCTTTGATTTCGCCTGCTGGCGGACAGCGCCGGTCAAGTCAATGCCTGCGTCTGCGAAGTCTTTTACTTTCACAGAGAGAGCATCGCTGTTCGCGTCTTTATAGCGATAATAGACGCCGTCTTCCTCGGTCGCATAATAGACCACGTTTCCGCTTGCATCGAGCAGGTCGCCTGTTTCGGCGTCGCGCTCGTAATTTGCGAGGTTGGCATAGTATGTGTCGCCGGTAAAATCTTTTGCGGTAAACCAAAGTCCGTTATCTTGTTTGTAGAACAGGGTATTGGTCTTTGCGCTGTAATCGTCTGCTTCGGGATCCTTATTTACTACATTTCCGTTTTCATCATAGCGATAGGAAACGCCCGAGGTATACTCGATGGGGGAAACGTACTGTTTATCGCCGAATTCGGGATCCGCGGTATCGATGAGATAAACGTTCGCGGTGGTTTTTGCGCTGAGCATCACGCGCACCGTCACGATCGAATAGGAGCTGGCAGAGATGGAAGCGGTACTGCTCGAATAGAACCCGTACGATTCTACGGTATTGGCGATGAGCAGGGGCTGGGTGCAGTCTTTGCCGAACACGGTATCCCAGTTTGCGATCGCATCTACGAGCGACGGGCAGTTTGTCAGAGCTTCGCTGAGTGAAGTCGCATAATCGGCTGCATATTCGCGGTTGAGAAGTCCTGCAGTTGCGAGCCGGTCTGTATCGCCTACGGTTTCACCGCCGACATAGGTGCTGTTGCCATATACCCCCGAATAGTTGCGGGGATCGGCAAACCCTGTCTTGATCGCGTCGGGGTAGGCGTAAGAAACATCGTCGAACACGCTTTCGGACACAAATTCGCTGCCTTTGAGCGCGACTTCAACGGCGTATGTTCCCGTGGTTTTGAGGGAATATTCTTCACTCTCGACGGTTGCTGTTTCAAATCCCGTGAAGGCCGCATAGCCGGGAGTAAACGAAGAAAGCGTTGAGCCGGATATCGAGGTGGGACCGTATGAAAATTCGAGGCTAAAAGTACGGGTTTCGTCTGTGTCATTGGTGAGATAGAAGAAGCATTGCTGCCAGCCGTCGTTGATATCCTGATATTCTTCTTTGTCCTTTTTCTGGTCATCAACGAGGTCAGTACCTGTCAGGGTAGTGGTATCGAATGCCGCGATCGAGGTTTCGTTGTCCGCATCGATGAGGGTAATCTGCGCCCCCGTGCCTCCCTGCAAGTCGGATGTCTTGACCCAGAAAGTGATCATCATGTAAGAATCTTTTGCGAGCTTGAATTCTCCGGAGGTAAGGGTTGCGGTGTAGGGGGCTCCTTTACCGCTGTACAAGACAAGGATATTTTCATCGGCACCGCCGAAAGAAAGATCATTGAATTTTTCAAAATCCTTTTTGAATGCTGCGGTATAATCTCCGCTGTCGATATTGCTCTTGTTAACAACTTTTGAAAGTTCTTTGTCTTTCTTAATCTGGTCTTGTTGCGCTTTTAATTCTGCGGAGTTGAATTTATCTTTAAAATATTCGATATAGGTGTTTTCGTAGCGGTTTGCGTTGTCTTTCGTGTCGTCTACCACAGCCCCGGAGATATCCAGAGCGGCAAACTGCACGGTATCGAGATCGAGGGAGAAAGAATTATCCGTAAGCTCGGCCGCGTCAAATTTCCAAGCGTCGCTGCCGAAAGAGAGATCGAGTTTGGTTCTCTGCTGCGATACGGTCACGTTTGTAGTAAGATTATCGTCAAATTCATCTGCGGTCATGACTTCATAGGTGAGGTCATCGAAGAACGCATAGCCCTGCACATATTCATAATAGTTGGTGGAAGTGCTTTCCGCCTGCATGCCGAGCCCGAGGATGACGGAGAAAGTGGTCGTTGCATACGAAGATGCTTTCACGTAGAATGTATACTGTTCCCATTCATCGGTATTGATGTTGCGTACGATCAAAGAATCCTGGGTCTGACCGCCGACGGTATTGGAGACTTCGATGTAAGCGCCTCTGTTGCCGTCCACGGCGGTGCCGTCGTTATAAGTGAGATTGGATGTTTTGACCCAGACAGAAAATTTTGCGGCGGTTCCCGCGGCGAGGGTAATGGAGGTCGATGTATACTTGGCTGCGGTTCCCATCTTATTGGAACGATAGTTATGCAGCATCAAAACATGTGTTCCGTTATCGCCGACGTCATCTCCCCAGTGGGTACCGGGATTGAGCGCCTTTGCCGCAGTTTTGACGGCATCGTCCGAAGCGGCGTCCTCGTCTTCACCTTTGGCGGCATCGGCGATATCCCAGCCGGGGATATCGTAGTTATTGTCGATATCCTTATAATATTTGGCATCTTCCAAAGCGGGGTCATTATCGTCGAGGTCGCTGTAATATTCGTAGTCGTTGTAAGCGTCTACGAAAGTACTCCAATCGATGGAGGTATCGACGATACCCGATTTCGCGACAGACGAGCTGGCGCTCACGCCGCTGCTGTTCGAGCCGGTGGAGCTTGTCCAGCTTTCGGGCGTGGAGATAAGATAACTCTCGCTGTTGTCGTCGAAGTACTCAAAGTTGCCGTTTTTGAAAGTCTGAGTATCCGTTTTCTTGACGGAAGTATCCTCTTCTTCGTTCTCTTCCGTCGTTGTCGCGCAAGCGGCGAGGAAGAATGCACAGAATGCAAGGATCATGACGAACGTCAGGAATAAAGTTGCGATTCTCAGTTTTCTTGAATGTTTGTTTTTAGCCATAAAACACCTTTTTGTAGAAAGATAAAATTAAAAAGATACTTTTAAATCGTACTATCTTATTTTAATATAAAAGGCGATTAAAATCAAGCAATAAAGATAAAAAAAAGGTGAAAATCTCATTATTTTTCCTGTAACGCGCAAACTTATAATTATAAAAGGAAAGAAAAGGAGGATTTGGGGGGATGCTTCGGTTAAAAAACAAGGTATCGCTTGCTGCGGCGGGATGTGTAACGGGCGCAGTAAACGGAATATTCGGCGGGGGAGGCGGGATGATCGTTGTGCCGCTTTTGACGTCGGTCGGGAAAAAGCCGCCGCTGGTTGCGCATGCCACGGCAATTCTCGTGATTCTGCCCGTAAGCCTGGCGAGTGCGATCGTATACCTGTGGAGCGGGCAATTTGATACGGAGTTATTTATAGCGGTGAGTTTAGGGGTGCTTGCGGGGGGGATCGCGGGAGCAAAAGTTCTCGGATCGATCACACCCGATCTTGCGACCATCCTGTTTGCGGCAGTCATGTTTGCGGCAGGTGTGCGGATGATTGTATAGCGAGAGGACGGCGATGCGGTTTCTAGTTTATTTTGTTGCGGGGCTTGCCGGAGGAGTGCTTGGCGGAATGGGGATGGGGGGAGGTACCGTGCTGATCCCGATCCTTACGGTATTTTGCGGAGTGCCCCAGCATTTGGCGCAATCGGTCAACCTGTTATCCTTTCTGCCAATGTCGGCGGCTTCTCTTCGGGTGCACAAACAGAACGGGCTGCTCGACACGCGCGGAGTGTTGTGGATGATCATTCCTGCGACGGTACTTTCGGTTTTGGGCGGGCTATTTGTGCAGGGGATATCGGGCGGCGCGTTGCGCATCGGCTTCGGCGTGTTTTTGTGTTTACTGTCGCTGTATCAGTTTATGGTAGGGATTCGCGGTTTTTTAGCGGCGAAAAAAGGCACGGCATAAAGGTGAAAAAGACAAAACTTCGGCGTGACACCGAATAAAATTCTTTACAGTGTGAACGGTTTGTGATAAAATAATAACAGTATGTACCGCATATTCGGAGAATGTGCGCAAAAGATGATATCGGAGGCGTATCTTTGTTGAAATCATTCAAAAAAGGCGTGCATCCTGCGGGATGCAAAGATCTGTCTGCCGGTCAGAAGATCGAGAGGGGACCGGAGCCGCAGAGTGTGTGGCTGCCTTTGTCGCAGCATATCGGCGCGCCCGCAGAACCGATCGTTGCTCCGGGAGATCGTGTGCTTCGCGGGCAATTGGTTGCGAAGAAAGCAGAAGGGCTGTCCGCAAACGTGTATTCGCCCGTTGCGGGTACGGTCAAAGGAGTTGTCGGGCACATTACCGTTTCCGGCAAAAAAAAGGATCATATTCTTATCGAAAACGATTTTTCGGACGAATCGATGTTGCTTCCGCATCTGAGCGAAGTTACGCGGGAGAGCGTGCTTGCGCGGGTAGAAGAAGCGGGCATTGTCGGAATGGGCGGCGCAGGTTTTCCTACGGCGGCGAAGCTGAACGTAGGAGGCAGGGCAGACGTCCTGGTCGTGAACGGCGCGGAATGCGAGCCCTATATCACATGCGATCATCGTTTAATGCTTGAATATACGGACGAGATACTGCGCGGCGTTGAGCTTGCCATGCTCGCCTGCGGAGCAAAGAGCGCTGTCATCGGCATTGAAAAGAACAAGCCGGACGCGATCGCGGCTTTGTCGGAAAAGTGCGGCGGGAATATTACGGTGCGCGCGCTGAGGACACTGTATCCGCAGGGTGCAGAAAAGCAGCTTGTATACAGTTGCACGGGCAGAGTGATTCCGGAAGGGAAACTTCCCGTCGATGCGGGCGTGGTCGTTGTGAATGTGCACACTGCTTTTTCCATTCACAGGGCAGTGGACCTGGATATCCCCTGTTATGAGCGCGTGATGACGGTCAGCGGCAGGGCGGTGGAAACTCCGAAAAATCTTTGGGTGAAAAACGGCACGCCTTTTCGTGCGCTGGCGCAATTTTGCGGCGGCAGGGAAGACTGCGCGCGGATCGTATCGGGCGGACCGATGATGGGCGATTCCGTGTTCTCTTTAAAAATTTGCACGGGAAAGACTTCTTCCAGCTTGCTGTTCCTGGATGAAAGCGAAAGCGAGGGGAAAGTAGCGTCGGCGTGCATCGGTTGCGGCAGGTGCGTGCAGGCATGCCCGATGGGACTGTCGCCGACGTTCATCGAGGAAGCGCTTTTCCGCAAGGATTTCGCGGAGGCAAAGCGTTACGGCGCGTCGGCTTGCATCGGCTGCGGCTGTTGTTCGTATGTCTGCCCCGCAAAGCGTTTCCTGACGCAGAGCGTGAAGCTCGCGAAAAAAATCATAGCGGAGAGGAAGATCTGATATGGCTGAGATCAAAAATTATAAAGTGGCAGCCTCGCCGCACAAATTGGATTCATCCAATACCCGCAGGATCATGGCGGATGTTCTGATCGCAATGGTGCCCTGCCTTGTCTGCGGCGTCGTGTTTTACGGATTGTACGCGCTCATGCTCGTTGCGGTCTGTGTCGCGACATGTTTCGTGTCCGAACAAATTTACAATCTTGTACGCAAAAAGCCGTATACGTTCGACTTATCTTGTGTCGTGACGGGCCTGATTCTCGGATTAAACCTGCCGCCGCGCGCGCCTTGGTACATTCCGATCATCGGCGGTGTATTTGCAATAATCATTGTAAAAATGCTGTTCGGCGGGCTGGGCAAGAATTTTGCAAACCCCGCGGCGACGGCGCGCGTATTTTTGCTTCTCGCTTATTCGAGCTTAATGACGAAATATGTCGGCGCGGATGTTTCCAATATGCTCGCGGGCGACGTGACGACGGGAGCTACTTATTTGTCCGGAGGGGTTGCAGCTTTCAAAGATTCTTTTTGGGGCGTAAGCGGTTACTGGGGTTACGTCTTGCAGCTTTTGTTCGGATATATCGGCGGAAGCATCGGCGAAGCCTGTAAAGTCGCAATCCTTGCGGGCGGGGTATATCTGACGGCGCGGCGCGTGATCGACTGGCGCATTCCCGTCGTGTATCTTCTGACCGCTTCCGTTATGGTTCTTGTTTGCTATCAAAGCGCGTCGGAAATTTTGTTGCAACTGCTTTCGGGCGGCTTGATGTTCGGTGCCGTGTTTATGGCGACCGATTATGCGACTTCCCCGAAATGGCGTTATAACCGTATTCTCTATGCGATCGGGCTTGGAATCATCACGATGTTGATTCGCAGGTTTGGCTCTTATCCCGAGGGTACTTCTCTTGCGATTCTGATCATGAACTTGCTTGTTCCGATCATGGACAAATTTATTTTGCCTGTACGGTTCGGGGAGCTTACCAAGAGCGGTAAAATAAAACCGCAGATCATGCAGTGGACGATGCGCGGTATTTGCATCGCACTTGTCGCGGCGCTTGTCGTTTCGACGCCGATTGTATATGCGGCCGAGAGAAGGCGCCCGCAGGAACAGGAACTCCCGGTGCAATATAATTACATCCAGACAATGTCTGTCGATGCATTGGGTAATTATTATTTTGATGTAAAGGGCTCTTTAAAATTTGACGGAAGCGATTACGTGCAGGAACTCGAATACAGCATTACGTTGGGAGACGGGGTCGTGCAGGAGATCGAACCGATCAAGCAGAGCACAATGGGATATGTTGCGGAAGAATCACTGTTCGAAGGGAAAACGTTTGCAGAGATTTCCGCTTTGAGCGATCTTTCGACCGATTCGCAGACATCTGCGACGCGCACAAACACCGCATTGAAAGGAATGATCGAAGAGTGCTTTATCGCGTCGGACGCGCATGCTGGTGCTGAAGCACTGTATGGCGGTTATAGCTATATTAAGGGTGCGGCACAGTCGGCGCTGTTCGGCGGAAATGCCTTTCTTGTGGAAGGCGTGGCCGATTTGAAAGAATATAATTATCAGCAGCCGCTTTTGTTCTATGTCGTGATCAAAGATGCAAAAGTTGAAACCGTCGTTCCGTTGAAGCAGAGCACAATGGGATATGTTGCGGAAGAATCACTGTTCGAAGGGAAAACGTTTGCAGAGATTTCCGCTTTGAGCGATCTTTCGACCGATTCGCAGACATCTGCGACGCGCACAAACACCGCATTGAAAGGAATGATCGAAGAGTGCTTTATCGCGTCGGACGCGCATGCTGGTGCTGAAGCACTGTATGGCGGTTATAGCTATATTAAGGGTGCGGCGCAGTCGGCGCTGTTCGGCGGGAATGCCTTTCTTGTGGAAGGCGTGGCCGATTTGAAAGAATATAATTATCAGCAGCCGCTTTTGTTCTACGTCGTTATAAAAGACGCAAAAGTTGAAACCGTCGTTCCGTTGAAGCAGAGCACAATGGGATATGTTGCGGAACTGTCGCTTTTTGAGGGAAAGACGTCTGCGGAAATTTCTGCTTTGAGCGATCTTTCGACCGATTCACAGACATCGGCGACGCATACGAATGCTTCGCTTCGCGCCATGATACTGGAATGTTTTGAAGTTTTGGGAGGTGGTGCGGCATGACGGCAAAAGTAAAATCCATGTTGCAGTGCGTGCTGGTCCTCGCGGCGATCGCGTTGGTCAGCGGTTTGCTTCTCGGTGCGTTTCATATCATAACGTATGTCGATCCGTTGCAGTCTGCGTATGACCGATTCGCGGAGGATACGGGCAAAACGTTCAGTAAAATGACGGACGACGAAGGGAAAAGTTACGAAAACGGTTTGGTCTCGTACTATGCGGTTTCCGATGACGGTACGACGCATGCGTTTGTTGCCGAAGGCAGCGGCGGGTACGGCGGAAATGTGCAGTTATATATTTACGTAACTGACGCGAAGATCGAAAAGATTATTGCTGGCGATAACTCCGAAACATTTTTGAATAAGTTGGATTCGGCAAATTATTATTCAAACTTTATCGGAAAGGACGTCAATTCTTTGGATGCATTTGCGGCGGATGCTGTTTCAGGCGCTACAAAAAGTTCGGATGCAGTGCGGAATGCGGTGGACGCAGTCGTGCAGTACTATAAAGAAAACGTAGCGGGAGGGCAATCATGAACAGGAATCGTATGAAAGAGACCGTTCTGGGCGGCCTGATCAAAAACAATCCGACATTTGTCTTGGTGTTGGGAACGTGTCCGACGATCGCGATGACGACCAGTCTGTTTCAGGCTTTTGCGATGGGTGTGGCGACAACTTTTGTTCTGATTTTCTCCAATTTGTTCGTCAGTCTTTTGCGGAACGTCATTCCCGACAAGGTGCGCATTCCGTGTTATATCGTGATCATTTCCACTTTTGTTACCATTGTGCAGATGGTGATGCAGAAGTATCTGCCCGATTTGTACTCGACGATGCAGGCGTTTATCGCACTGATCGTTGTAAACTGCATTATTCTTGCTCGGGCGGAGAGCTTTGCTTCCTGTAACAAACCGCTGTACAGCGTTTTGGACGGCGTATCGATGGGGCTTGGCTTTACGGGGGCCCTTTGTCTGATCGGGATCGTGCGTGAGTTTTTTGCGAACGGTTCGTTTGCGGGGTTTGCGATCTCTGGTTTCCCTGTCATGGAAGGTGTCGGGGCGAGCGCGTTCGGGTTTATTGTATTCGGGTGCATGATGGCTCTTTTCAATTTTGTGATACAGAAAGTCAATGAGCGAAAAGAAAAAATGAAAGCGGCGTCACTGCCTCTGTCCGAAGGGGTTGTTGAGAGCAGCGGGGAGGCGGCAAAATGACAGCATCGTTGATATCGGTCATGTTTGCGGCGATCATATCGCAAAACATTGTACTTTCGCAGTATCAGGGCATCTGCCCGTTTTTGGGCGTTTCGAAGAAAATGTCCAGTGCAGCCGGAATGGGGTTTGCGGTCATTTTCGTCATGGCGATCGCTTCAGTCTTCTGTTGGCTTGCATATAATTATATATTGCTGCCGCTGGAGATCGATTATTTGTATACGATGGCATTCATTCTTGTCATCGCAAGTCTCGTGCAGCTTTTAGAAATGATCCTGAAGCGTTTTTCTCCTACGTTATACAGCGCACTGGGCGTATATCTTCCGCTGATCACGACCAACTGTGCCATTCTCGGAACGGCAAACAGTGTCGTGGTATTCAATGCGGCGACGTATTCTTTTGTTGAAGCGTTTGCAGTATCCGTCGCGACGGGCGTCGGGTTCCTGCTTGCGATTTGTCTGCTGGCGGGAGTGCGCCTGAAAACGGATAAAGCGGATATTCCGAAATGCTTTAAAGGTTTCCCGATCACATTGGTGACCGCGGCAATTATGGCAATGGCGTTTGCGGGATTTTCGGGCATTTTGGCGTAAGGAGGGCATATATGGATACACTCGTACAGATCTTGCTGGCGGGCGGCATTATGCTCGCAATCGCCGTAGTATTCGGCGTAATACTCGTTATATGTTCCAACGCTTTTGCAGCGCAGCGCGACGAACGGGTCGAAAAGGTTGAAAATCTTCTTGCGAAATCCAATTGCGGCGGTTGCGGCAAGGCGGGTTGTGCGCAATTTGCGGAAGCGCTGGTGAAAGGGGAAGCAAAACTTTCCGACTGTCGGGCGACTCCGACGGCGAACAAGGAAAAGATCGCAGAGATCCTTGGCGGCGGGGAGATCGGAGAAGAGACGGTTGCCGTCGTTCATTGCAACGGCGGGCATGCGTGCTATAATAAATACGACTATCAAGGTTACGGGGACTGTGCTTCCTGTGAACTGATTGCGGGCGGTATTAAGGCTTGTCCGGTCGGATGCATCGGAAAAAAGACCTGCGCGGGTGTATGCCCGTACGGCGCGATCACTGTAAAAGACGGCGGTTATGCGGTCGTGGATAAAGAAAAATGTACATCTTGCGGTGTTTGCATAGCCGATTGTCCGAAAAAAATCATATCGCGTATTCCGAAAAGCGCAAAGGTATTTATTGCTTGTTCCAACCACGGGAAGGGCAAAGACGTTATGGAATTGTGCCGGCACGGCTGTATCGGTTGCGGGATCTGTGCGAAAAATTGCCCGCAGGGAGCGATCGAAATGAAAAACGGGCTTCCCGAAATTGATTATTCCAAATGTATCGGATGTCTCATATGCGTGGAAAAATGTCCGCGCAAATGTATTAAAGAACATTGATAAAAGAAGCGCGCGCGGCAACTGCCGCGCGCATTTTACGGAATACGATTGCGCGGAAGAGCAAGGAGGAGAGAATGCACTGGAATTACATTCTTTTTGATCTGGACGGCACGTTGTTCGATACGAGCGAGGGAATTATACACAGTCTGCGTTCCGCATTGGAACAATGTGGTGAAAAATGCGAAAGCGACAGTGAGATGTATAAATTTATAGGGCCGCCGCTGATCATTGCGCTCAAAGAATTTTATGGTATGAGCGCCGAAAAAGCGGAACGAGTCAAGGATGTCTTTCGGGTGTTCTACCGAGAAAAGGGAGTGTTTGAATGCAAACCGATCGCAGGGGCGGAGAAATGCTTGCGTGTTCTCAGCGAAGCAGGCAGAACGCTTGCGGTAGCGACATCGAAGCCGGATGCTTTTGCGAAGCAAATTCTTGAAAGGCATGGTTTTACGCGTTATTTTGCGGCAATTTGCGGGGCAGAATCGGATGCTCAAAAAAAGTCCGACGTTGTACGAAACGCGTTGACGGCGCTTTCCTTGTGCGAAGGAGCAAAAAATTGTGTGATGGTCGGAGACCGAAAATACGATGTCGAGGGGGCAGCCGCGTGCGGCATTCCTTGCATCGGGTTGAAGACCGGATTTGCGGAAGAGGGAGAGTTTGCGCGTGCCGGCGCGATCGCCGTAGCGGAAGATTATGAACGGCTGACGCAGATGTTGTTGCTTGACTGAACGGCCGATATCGATTGAAAAATTGAAGGAAATGCACAATTTTGTGCGTATCGGTTGCATTATGGAAACAAAAAGCAATGAAAAAGGGCGTTTTATGGGGGATTGTGCAAAATGCACAGCCCTTTTTTCGTGTAAAAACGGTACATTTCGCGTATAATTTTCAAAAAAAAGTCAATAATTTGCAATATTTATGTGGTTTATTGACACGTTATCGTTCATTTACAAATTTTCGAAAAAAAATGCACAAATTTTTCAAAAAGCTCTATACAAAAATGGAATTCAATGGTATAATGGTAGAGGTTTAATTTGGAAATCTATAATATTTTGTAAATTATCATTTTGAAGATAAAGAAAAAAATGGTTTTATTATCGTTAGCAGAGGTGGCTTGTGGAAAAGATCGGAATTATTGATTTAGGCTCCAATTCGGCGCGACTTGTGATCGTCGAGTTATTCGGCGAAGGGCATTTCATGGTAGTCGACGAACTGAAAGAGAGCGTGCGGCTCGGGCAGGATATGGAGCGTGACGGTTTTTTGAAACCTCAGCGTGTGCAAGAGACGATCAAGACGCTGAAAATGTTCAAAAAACTTGCGGATGCGAGCAAAGTGGACCGTATTATAGCGGTGGCGACCGCGGCAGTGCGTCGGGCGAAGAACCAGCGCAGTTTTCTGGACGAGATCCAGGCGACGTGCGGGATCAAAGTGAAGGTTCTCAGCGAAGAAGAGGAAGCGACGCTTGTATATCGCGGTGTGATCAACTCGATGGATATACCCAAGGGTATCATCTTGGAGATCGGCGGCGGAAGCACGAAGATCGTGTATTACAATCGCCGAAATATGCTCAATTACGTGACGCTTCCGTTTGGTGCGGTTACGCTGACTGATCTTTTCAAAAATGACGGGCTTTCACCCGAAGAGCAGACGCAAAAAGTAGAGGAATTCTTCACGGAACAGCTGTCCGGCATCGAATGGCTGTCGCAGATCGATCCCGATACACAGATGATCGGGGTAGGCGGATCATTCCGCAATATTTTCAAGATCAGCAAATTAGTGCGCAAATATCCTCTGGATACGGTGCATAACTATGTGCTTCCGGTTGAAGATTTCGTATCCATTTACGATATGATCAAAGTCCTGGATCTTGACAAGAAGAAAAAGATCAAGGGGCTTTCGACGGGCCGAGCAGATATTTTACCTGCGGCGCTTGCAGTGGTGCGTTCGTTTACGCGTTTCATGAATTTCGAGACATTTACCATCGGCGGCTCGGGGCTTCGCGAAGGGATCATGTTTAATCAGGCGATGCCGATCACGTTGGAAAAGCCGATCACGGATATTCTCGGATACAGTTTGAACAGCCTTGTCAAGTATTATGAATGCGACGAAAAGCATGTCGAGCAGGTGGTAAATCTTTCCGTTCAGCTTTTCAAGCAGCTTCGCGTTTTGCACAAGTTCCCGCGTCAGTATTTGAAAATTCTGAAAGTGGCGGCGACGTTGCACGATTGCGGCAATCGCATCAAATTTTACAACCATCAGAAACACAGCTGCTATATGATTCTGAATTCCACGTTGTACGGGATCACGCATCGCGAGATCGTGCTTGCCGCGTTTGTGGCTGGCTGCCATAAGAAGGAAGATATCTCGCTCGCCGATTGGGCAAAATACCGTGATATCGTGCAGGAAGAAGATTTTGAGGCAGTTCGCAAACTGGGCGTAATGCTCCGCATTGCGGAGAGCTTGGACCGCAGCTGTTCGGGCACGATCAAGGGCATCAACTGTGATGTGCTGGGCGACTCGGTCATTATGAAGACGGAAGTGGACGGGGACGCGTCTTTGGAGATTCGCGACGCACTTACAGCGAATGCGGAGTTCCGTAAATCCTTCCGTAAGAATTTGGAAATATTGTAAGGAACGATAGCCGCAAATTTTTTTGCGGCTATATTCGGATATTGCGATGCAATTGATTTTGGCGAGCGCATCCCCGCGGCGCAAGGAAATACTGGGCAGAATTCTGCCGCAATTTGATGTGATCCCCGCGCGGGGCGAGGAGCGTGCGAACGCGGGACTCTCTCCCGAAGAGCTGGTCATAACGCTTGCGAGGCAAAAAGCGGAGGAAGTGTATTTCTCTCGTCCCGATGCGGCTGTTTTGGGTGCGGATACGATCGTTTGGTTTGCGGGAAAGGTATTGGGTAAACCCAAAGATGCGGAGGACGCAAAGAATACGCTGCGTTCTCTTTCGGGCAAAGTGCATGAAGTTTATACGGGATATTGTCTGTGTACGAAAGAAGGGGAACGCATCGGCGCGGTCAAAACGCGCGTACGGTTTCACGAATTGACGCAAGAATTTATTGATGAGTACGTTGCGAGCGGTTCGCCTATGGATAAAGCGGGCAGTTACGGCATTCAGGACGATGCGCGTCTCGTAGCGGGGTATGAAGGAAGTTACACGAATATCGTAGGTTTACCGGAAGAAGAAACGCGGGAATTGTTGAAGGCGGTCGGGATAATAAAATGATTAAACTTGCAATCGATTTGGGATCATCGGTCACAAAAATTTTTAAATTGGGAAGCGGTATCGTGCTTGCGGAACCTACATGCGTAGCAGTGGCTTCCGGAACGTCGACGGTCAAGGCGATCGGCGAAGATGCAAAGCGTCTGATCGGGAAAACGGCGGAATATACGACCATTGTATTTCCTGTCTTTGAAGCGGACATCGTCAACGAAGAAATGGCGGCGGTAATGCTTACCTATTTTTTAAAAAAGATCGGGATCGGAAAATCGCAGGCAAAGCGTACGGAGGTGCTTTTTAATGTACCTTGCGGGGCGCAGGACGAACTGCTCGATAAATATTATCGCCTTACGGATGCGTGCGGACTTGCGGCAGTACATTTCGTGGAAACCCCGTTTTTATCAGCGTTCGGACAGAATTTGACGCTTAGTGAAACCAATCCGATATTTATTGTAGATATCGGTGGAGGGAGTACGAATATTGCAGCCTTCTCGCTGGACGGTATCATTGCGGGTATCGGATTGAATATCGGGGGCGGAAACATCGACAGTCATATAATTGATTGTGTTGCCGATTCGTTTAATTTAAAGATCGGTTTGCTCACGAGTGAAAAATTAAAAATGACGGTCGGGAGTTTGTATAAATCGGACAATGAAAGCATGATCGTGAACGGGCGTGACATTACGTTGGGAAGGCCGCGTTCGGTAGCTGTTTCGTCCGGAGATATCTTCGAATGCGTAAAAGTTTTTGCGGATAAAATTATCGAATACACAAGTATGCTGTTGGCGAAACTTCCTGCGGAGGTTTCGGCTTCGATCTGGCACAGCGGCATCTATCTTTCGGGCGGCGGGGCAAAGTTGATCGGTTTGGATGATTACTTTTCCAAGGCTTTGCAGATGGACGTGAATCTCGCGGAAGAGCCGCAGATGGCGGCTGTACTTGGCGGGGGAAGGACGGTCGGAAGCGCGGATATTCTTGAAGCTGTGCGTATCGATTATTAAAGTTTTAACAAAAACACCCCGTGCGGGGTGTTTTTTGTTTTAAATCGTATTCATTCAGGAAACAGAGGGTTCAAAAAAGCAGACGGAATGTATTTTAAAAAAGCCGCCCGACGCGCAATTAGCGCGTCGGGCGGCTCGCTATTATATAAGTTGATCAATTGCTTCTGCCGATCACAAAATCGACTGAACAATCAAAAAATTCTGCAATATTAATTATATTTTCCAAGGATGGCTCGTGTTTTCCGTTTAACCAGTCGTAATATCTGGCAGCACTGATGTTTTTCGCTTCCTTGCAAAAACGGTATCCCGTATAGCCAAAGTGGGGAAGGAGAAATCGTAATCGCTGGGCAAATGGCGGTATAGGATGAAAGCAGGTAGAATATTTTTGGTCTTCTATACCCAGTACATAGTCGACGGAACATTTGAAAAAGTCTGCAATTTTAAGTACCGAACTCAGGGATGGCATACAATTTCCCTTTAAATATTTCGAAATTTCGGAAGGTGTAAGCCCACATTTTCCGGCAAATTCATTTTGCGGTAGTTCTGTGTCAAAAATAAGTTCTTCTAACCTTTCAGAAAATTTTAACAGTTCCATTTTAATCCTCTTTGAAAATTATCTCCCATTCAAGATATTTTTACTTGATAATTTCTTAAATGTGAGATATACTATTATCAAAAAAGATTAAAGTTATTTGTTGAAGGGGGATGAATGATAGTAACGTTTTGTGGGCATAGAGATTTTCAAGCTAAAAGAGGCGAAGAAGAAAAATTTTGCAAAATTTTAGAATCGATAGAAGCTGAATGTCAAACATTGATTTTTTATTGTGGTGGATACGGAAATTTTGATCGGTTTGCTTCATACTGCGTGTATAAGTTTAAGAGATTACATCCTCTTATTAAAAGTTATTATATAAGCCCATATCTTTCGGAAACTCATCTTCAAAAAAAATTAATCGAGGGCTACTATGATGGAGTATATTATCCTTCATTAGAAAATATTCCTCAAAGGTTTGCGATTATAAAACGGAATGAATGGATGGTTGATCAAGCAGATATAATCGTTTCATGCATTAGCAATCCATGTGGAGGAGCCGCTCGTACTTTGGAATATGCGAGAAGAAAGGGAAAAAGAATAATCAGCTTAATGTAAAAGCAGTCAAGGTAGGTAATAAGGAGCAATAAAAAGCCGCCCGACGCGCTGATTGCGCGTCGGGCGGCTCGTCAAATATTTCAGTTGTCTAAGAGTTCTTGCCGTTCATAGTGTTGAGCGAGCAAGCGCGAAATTATTTTGATCGTTCAAATTTTAAGAATCTGCACCGTCTTGTTCACGGATTTGTACTCTGCGGATCTTCCCGCTGATGGTCTTGGGGAGCTCGTCCACAAATTCGACGACGCGGGGATATTTATAGGGTGCAGTTGTTTTTTTGACGTAATTTTGTAACTCCTTGACAAGTTCATCGCTTGCCGCGTATCCTTTAGCAAGGACAATCGTTGCTTTTACGAGTTGTCCGCGTACGCCTTCGGTGTCGGGAACACCTGTAATGGCGCATTCGAGTACTGCGGGGTGTTCCATCAGTGCGCTTTCCACTTCAAAAGGTCCGATACGATAACCGGAGCTTTTGATAATGTCGTCTTTTCTTCCGACAAACCAGTAGTATCCGTCGGTATCGCGGTAAGCGAGATCGCCGAGGTGATAGTACCCGTCGTGCATTACCGATTCGGTGAGTGCGGGATCTTCATAGTATCCGCTGAACAGACCTTGTTGATTTTTGCGGAGGCGAAGACAGATCTCGCCTGCGCCTGTATCCACCGGATTGCCGTTATCATCGAGGAGTTGAACGTCATAAAGGGGAGAGGGTTTCCCCATTGAACCGGGTCGAATGTCCACAAGCCCGGGAAAAGTTGCGCAGACTATAGTGGTTTCGGTCTGGCCGAATCCTTCGTAAATCTCATGTCCCGTCTTCATGCGGATTTGCTTATAAATTTCGGGGTTGAGCGCTTCGCCTGCCGTAAGCATGCGGTGAATGGATGAAAGGTCGTATTTGCTCAGGTCGGTTTTCATGATAAACCGATAGACAGTCGGAGGGGCGCAAAAAGTTGTGATTTTGTATTTAGAAACGTGGTTGAGCAGTGCATCGGGGTCAAATTTTCCGTGAAAATCATATACGAAGATGGCTGACCCGCACAGCCATTGACCGAACAGCTTGCCCCAGCTTGCTTTTGCCCAGCCGGTTTCGGCGAGAGTGAAGTGGAGTCCGTCGTCTTCACAGCAAAGCCAATATCCCGCCGTGATGATATGGGCGAGGGTATAACCCTGGCTGAGTGTAACCATCTTGGGCATACCTGTTGTGCCTGAAGTGAAGTAGAGCAGAACAATGTCTTCCGCACTGCGTTCAGAGCAGTAGGGCAGTTCGGGCAATTGATCGGATTGCGTCTCGGTTCCCCGGGTAAAATCGAGGAATCCGTCCCTTTTTCCGATTACGGCAAGAAATTTTACGGTATCGACTTTTTCGGCAGCTCTGCGTATATTGTCGCAGAGTTCGTCCTCGTTTACGGAGATGACCATTTTGACGTCTGCTTTTTCCATGCGATACACGATGTCTTTTTCCATGAGCATGTGAGTGGCGGGAATGCCGATCGCGCCGATCTTGGAAAGAGCCAACAGCGTGGTCCAATATTCGTATCTGCGTTGGAGGATAACGAGAACGGTATCGCCTTTGCCGATGCCGAGGGACAGGAAGTAATTCGCGACCTGATTGGACATGCGGCGCATGTCTTCGAAATTAAAGATTTTTTCGTTTTCGAGATCGTCACACCAGACGAGAGCGCGTTTTGTCGGTTCGAGACGGGCGTACTCGTCGACTACGTCGTAAGCGAAGTTAAAGTTTTCGGGTACGTAGAGTTCAAAATTGCGGTAAAAATCATCATACGTTTTAAATTTTTCGTAATTTGAAAAGCGTTTCAACAGGTTCATGGGAACATACCTCCGCATCTTGCGGTGCAAACATATCGTTTTTAATTATACCATAAAATTGTTCGGAAAAAAAGTATATTTGCAAAATTTATGCAAAAATTGTGCGGAGAATTGCAAATTTATTCGCGGGATGGTATAATACAGGGAGAAAAGCGGAATAACGGAAACAAGCCGCTGATTCTGGAGGAGAGAGCATGCTGGATAAGCTGACGTCTGCGGTACTGGGGATTATAAACGCGGCATCGGACGGTTCTTATAAAGTGATCGATTCGGCCGAGATCATCAAAGCATTGCCGGAGAAAGTGAAAACGGATGCGACGGGGATATCGAACGCGCTTTCGTATTTGGCGGAGCGCGGCTATGTCGATGTGCGCTATTCGGACAAGACGACATTTTGCATATGTTCGCTTCCCAAAGGCAGGACGTATGAGGAAGGAGTGACGGCGGACAGATCGAGGGGGAAGCGTTCCTTTCGCAATCAATTATTGTTGACGTTTTTCGGGGCGCTTTTGGGGGCGTTTGTAGGCGGATGTTTGGCGGGGATCTTATTCCGCTTCTTATAAATAGAGGTTTTGTATGTTAAACAAACAGGAAAACGAGGTGATGAACGCCGTATATGAGATGTGTGACGGCAAAGACAGTTGTCTGGTCAGTTCGTTGGAGATCATGAGTATTTTGCCGCAGAAGAGAAATTATACGCGTGAAAAGGTAGATAAGATCTTGCGTTCGCTGGAGCTGGACGATTATTTCGATTTGATCGAGACGGACAGGAAAGGGGAAAAATTGTATGTGATCACGTTGCATCAAAACGGGATCGCGTACAAGCGCACGGCACAGCAGATGCGGCGCAATCTTACGTTTAAGATCTGTCTTGCGATCGGGAGTGCGGTGATCACGTTTGTGGTCGGTCTGATTCTGCGCGGGATTTTTTCCTGAAGAGGCAATGCTTTTTGCGGCATTGCTTTTTTCTTGTTTTAAATGCGTGTCATTTCGTTGACGAATTTTGTGATTTGGATTATAATATAGATAAACATTTGTTCGTAAAAATCGGAGAGAAGATATGAGCGGATTTGAACTTATTGCGCCGTATGCGCCCACAGGTGACCAGCCGCAGGCGATCCAAAAACTGACCGAAGGGGTCGAGGACGGGATCCGCACGCAGGTCTTGGTCGGCGTGACGGGCAGCGGCAAGACGTTCACGATGGCGAACGTCATCAAAAACGTTAACAGGCCGACGCTGGTAATTGCGCACAATAAAACGCTTGCGGCACAGCTATGCAATGAATTCCGCGAGTTTTTCCCGCACAACCGTGTCGAATATTTTGTTTCCTATTACGACTACTATCAGCCGGAGAGTTATATTCCGAGCACGGATACTTATATTGAAAAAGACATGTCCGTCAACGACGAGATCGATAAACTGCGTAATTCGGCGACGGCATCGCTTGGAGAGAGGGAGGATACGATCGTAGTCGCGTCCGTGTCCTGTATCTATGGTTTGGGTGCACCGGAAGAATATTTTGACCTCGCGATTTCCATGCGCCCGGGAGACAAGCTTTCGCGCGACGAATTGCTGCGCCGCTTGATCGAACTGCAATACGAACGCAAGGACGTCGATTTTACGCGGTCATCTTTTCGGGTGCGCGGTGACATCGTAGAGATTTTTCCTGCGGGGAACTCGGAAATTGCGATTCGTGTAGAATTTTTCGGCGATGAAATCGACAGGCTGTGTGAAGAGGAGGTCGTGACGGGAAAAATTACGGCGGAATTGAAGCATATCTGTATTTTTCCGGCGAGTCACTATGCGGTAGGAAGCGCAAAAATGGCGGCGGCTCTGGCGGCGATCGAACGCGATTTGCAGGATGAAGTGAAAGCGTTCCGCGATGACGGGAAACTTTTGGAAGCGCAGCGGCTGGAACAGCGCACCAATTATGACATCGAGATGATGCGTGAAGTGGGCTATTGCAGCGGGGTAGAAAATTACAGCCGATATTTTGACGGCAGGAAGCCCGGGGAGCCGTCTTTCACGTTGCTTGATTATTTTCCGAAAAATTTTCTTGTATTTATAGACGAGAGTCACATGACTATACCGCAGATCCGTGCGATGTACCACGGAGATCTTTCTCGCAAGACCAACCTCGTCAATTACGGGTTTCGGATGCGTTCGGCATATGACAACAGACCTTTGACGTTTGAGGAATTTGATGCGCGCGTGCCGCAAATGATCTGCGTTTCGGCTACGCCTGCCGAATATGAACTCAAAGAGGCGGGACAGGTCGTCGAACAGATCATTCGTCCGACAGGGCTTTTGGACCCGGAGATCGAAGTTCGTCCGATCAAAGGGCAGGTCGATGATCTTTTGGGTGAAATCCGCAAGGTCACGGAAAGCGGCGGCAGGACATTGATCACGACGCTGACCAAGCGTATGGCAGAGAGCCTGACGGATTTTCTGAAAGAGAACGGTATCAAAGTCCGTTACATGCACAGCGACATCGACACGTTGGAGCGAATCGATATTGTAAACGGGCTTCGCAGCGGTGAATTCGACGTATTGTGCGGCATCAATCTTCTTCGTGAAGGGCTGGACATGCCCGAAGTTAAATTGGTGGCAATACTGGACGCGGATAAAGAGGGCTTTTTGCGGAGCGATACGTCTCTCATTCAGACGATCGGGCGAGCCGCCCGAAACGCCGAAGGGCGTGTGATCATGTATGCGGATACGGTCACCGGAAGCATGAAACGCGCAATAGACGAAACAAACCGACGTCGCGCGGCGCAAAAGGCGTATAACGAGGCGCATGGTATCGTACCGAAAACGATCATTAAAGAAGTCAAGAGCACGCTGAATATTACAAAGAAACAGCAGAGCATACCGGCTGACAAGATCCGCACGGAGGATATCCCTGCGGAAATCGAAAAGCTGAAAGCGCTGATGAAAGTTGCTTCCAATCAATTGGATTTTGAAAAGGCGATCGAAATTCGCGATACGATCAATCTGTTGAAACGCCGCCTGCGCAAGGGATGAATATTTTGCGCCGGGCGGGGTGAATAGATCGGTGCGGCTGGGCGAAAACTAAACAGAAGAGAGATTTTGCGCCTGCGGGTGCAAAAGCGGCGGTTGCGTTCGGACGCAAGCCGCATGTTTTACAGGAAGGATCATGAAGGACGAAATTTTTGTAAAGGGTGCCAAAGAGAACAATTTAAAGAATATCGACGTGCATATACCTCGCAACACGCTTACGGTTTTGACGGGGCTGTCGGGGAGCGGTAAATCGACGCTTGCTTTTGATACGATATTTGCGGAAGGGCAGCGCCGTTACGTTGAAAGTTTATCGTCATACGCGCGTCAGTTTTTGGGTCAGATGGAAAAACCGGATGTAGAATCGATTGACGGGCTGTCGCCTGCGATTTCCATTGACCAGAAGACGACTTCGCACAATCCTCGTTCGACGGTGGGGACGGTGACGGAGATCTACGATTATATGCGTCTTTTGTTTGCGCGCGTGGGTGTTCCGCATTGCCCGCGGTGCGGCCGTGAGATCCGCCGTCAGACGGTGGATGAGATCGCGGACAAAGTGATGGCGATGCCGGAAGGGAGTAAAATACTCATCAACGCTCCCGTCGTGCGCGGCAGAAAAGGCGAATATACAAAGAATTTTGAGACATACCGTAAAAGCGGTTACGGCCGCGTGAAAGTGGACGGCATTGTCTATGATTTGCAAGAAGACATTAAGCTCGATAAAAACCTGAAACATAATATTTCGGTTGTAATTGATCGTCTTGTCGTCAAGGAGGGGATACGCAAGCGGCTGGCGGATAGTCTGGAAAGCGCATTAAAGTTAGCCGACGGATTGGTGGTTATCGATTGTGACGGAAAAGAGGATCTGTATTCGGTCAAGTATGCTTGTCCCGACTGCGGCATCAGCATCGAAGAGATCGAGCCGCGTCTGTTTTCCTTCAACACGCCGTACGGGGCTTGCCCCGAATGCGGCGGGCTGGGGTTTAAACAGGTTGTCGACGAGGCGCTCATATGTCCGGACAAGAATAAAACCCTTCGGGAAGGAGCCATTGCGATCGGCGGGTGGTATTTGGAAAGCAAATCCACCAATCAGATGTATGTGGAAGCGATCGCCAAGCATTATAATATCGACATGGACGTGCCGGTCAAAGATCTTCCCAAAGAGCAATATGATATCATCATGTACGGCTCCAAAGGGGAAAAGATACCCATGCGCTACGATGCATATAATTTTCACGGCACATACGAAGTAGCGTGGGAAGGATTTGTAAATTCGCTTTCACGCAGGTATGCGCATACGGAAAGCGACGGGGTCAAGGCAGAGATTGAGCGTTTTGTTACAGAGCTGCCCTGTACGGCTTGCGGCGGGAAACGTCTGAAAAAAGAAGCTCTGTCTGTTTATGTCGGCGGTAAAAACATTGCCGAGCTTTGTGATCTTTCCGTAACCGATCTGTACGATTTTTTTGATAAGCTGGTCCTTACGCCCACCGAGCATATGATTGCAGATGTGATCCTCAAGGAAATTCGGGCGCGCCTGAATTTCTTAAAGAATGTGGGCTTAGCATATTTGAATCTTTCGCGCAGTGCGGCGACGCTTTCGGGCGGGGAATCGCAGCGGATCCGCCTTGCGACGCAGATCGGCAGCGGATTGACGGGGGTACTGTATATTTTGGACGAGCCGAGCATAGGGCTGCATCAGCGTGACAATGAAAAGTTGCTGTCCACGTTGAAAAGTTTGCGCGATCTTGGCAACACTCTTCTCGTTGTCGAGCACGATGAAGATACGATGCGCGCCGCCGATTACATCGTTGATATCGGCCCCAAAGCCGGGGTGCACGGCGGGGAAGTGGTTGCTTGCGGCAGTGTGCAGGATATCATGAACGCAAAAAATTCCATTACGGGCGACTATCTTGCGGGGAGACGGAAAATTGAAGTCCCGCCCGTTCGCGTGCAGCCTTCCGATCGTTGGTTCGAGGTAAAAGGGTGCCGTCAAAACAATCTCAAAAACATTGACGTAAAAGTACCCGTAGGGTTGATCACCGCGGTTACGGGGGTATCCGGTTCGGGGAAAAGTTCGCTTGTCAACGAGATCATCTATCCGTATATGGCGAACGCGCTCAACGGGGCGCATATTTACCCTGGGAAGTGTGACGGATGTACGGGGCTGGAGTATTTTGATAAAGTGATTGCCATCGATCAGTCACCGATTGGCAGGACGCCGCGGAGCAATCCTGCAACCTATACAGGGGTATTTTCGATGATCCGCGAATTGTTTGCCGCAACGCCCGATGCGCGCGAGCGCGGCTACAAAGCGGGCAGATTTTCTTTCAATGTTTCGGGCGGACGCTGTGAGCACTGCTTTGGCGACGGCATTATAAAAATCGAAATGCATTTTTTGCCGGATATATTTGTTCCGTGCGAAGTGTGCGGCGGAAAGCGTTACAATCGCGAAACTTTGGAGGTCCGATACAAAGGAAAGAATATTGCGGAAGTGCTTGACATGACGATCGAAGAAGCGTGCGAGTTTTTCCAGCCTGTTCCATCTGTTTACAATAAACTGAAAACCATCAACGACGTGGGGCTCGGATATATTAAATTGGGACAGAGTGCGACGACGCTGTCGGGCGGGGAAGCGCAGAGAGTTAAACTTGCGACAGAGCTTTCCAAACGTTCGACGGGCAAAACTTGCTATATTCTCGATGAGCCCACGACGGGCCTGCACAGCTATGATGTAGACAAACTGATCAAAATTTTGCAGCGCCTTCGCAGTGCGGGAAATACAGTGATCGTCATTGAGCATAACCTCGATGTTATCAAAATTGCGGACTGGGTGATCGATCTCGGTAAAGAGGGGGGAGACGGCGGCGGTGAAGTTGTAGTCACGGGCTCGCCGGAAACGGTCGCCGCTTGTGAAGACAGCTATACCGGAAAATTTTTGAAGAAAATATTGAATCCCGACGAATAAAAAGAAGGAGGGCGGACGCTTTATAAAGCGTCCGCCCTCCTTGAATATTTGTCTGAAACTTTATTAAAAAAGCATATTTTTCATAATAATACAGTACTATGTCAGACATAAAGCACTGAATTTTATAAATTTTTGTTTAAAATACGTTTTCAAATGTGATGCGATACGTTTCCGGAATTTGTTCACAGATCGTTAAAAGCACGTCGATTTTGGAAAGGGCATCGTCGTAGTTTTTTGTTTCGATCAGGCTGACCGCTTCTCCGAGCCAATAGTCGACGTATCCGATGTCGCGATGCGGGATGACGATGTGAAGGACTTTTTTTTCTTCTTCCCACAGTGTGCGGACGGATTCGGCGTCGCCGCGCGAGGCGGTCTCATTGCGCACTTTCACGTCGAGCGTTTCAAGGGCTGCTTCGAATTTATCAAACTGTTTGTCCACAAAAATTTCTTCAAAAATTGCGGCGGCCGCGAGAAGTCCGAGCGCTATAAAAATGGATAAAAGTGTTTTTACCATGAACTGCCCTCCGGAAGGCGAACGCGGAAGGAGCGGAACTTTTCGCCTTTGCATTGCATATAAATTTTGCCTGTTCCGTCCAATGTCAGAACATATACGTTTCGCACCGAGCGGACCTTTTGTTCGCGAAGGATCTGCTCAAAGAATGCCGTATCTGTTTTTGTAAGGGCAAGATTTTTTTGGTCGTATTTTCCGTTTTCGACGATGAGTACCGGCAGGGATATTTTGTTTTCTTTCGGAGCGTCTTCGCGCGGCATGGCGGTGAACTGGCCGTTTGCTTCATAGAGTGCGTAGGCGACTTCGTCCAAAGAAAAATATCCGGCGGTGCGCATGGATTCGATAAGGTCAGACAAGTCCAGGTGATTTCGTTTGAGCTGAGAAATATCGATGCCGTTTTTGTTGATGACAATGGACGGTTTCCCGCCGATCACGGTCTTGATCGGCTTGCATTTCAGATCGATCAGTAAAACCAGTTGATGCAGTAAAAAGATCGCGACCATTGAAACGATGCCGTACAAGAGAGGAATTGCTGTGTCGGCCATGGGGATGCAGGCGAGCTCCGCTATGAGCAGAGTTATGACCAGCTCAAAAGGCTGCATTTCCCCGATTTGACGTTTTCCCATAAGGCGCATAATAGCCAGGAGCACGACGAAGATGATCGCCGTGCGAAGAAAGATCAGTCCCATGCCGATAGTATGGCGATGTAGGGAAATATTATGCCGCGATGAATGCTTTTGGAAAATCGCGGTCATAAATGCTTGCAAAACACAGAAAATTATTGTATAATAAAAACAATAAATGCAGAGTAGCCGAGGCGCGTTAAGTGTTGCGAAACGGGACGTTGTTCGCAAACGAAAGGGGATTCCCTGCGGTGCCGACGCGCGTCCGTTGCAAGATAAGCCGTAGCGTGATCTTTTGGATTGATACTGCGCGCCTGTTTTTCTGCGGACCTCTCAGAACGGGAGGTTTTTTTCTATGTTCAGCAAAACGTTTCGGTCATTTTCGGCAGCGAAGCAAACAGCGTTTCTTGCCGTATTTATTGCGGCAAGCGTGGTAGCGAATTCATATCTGAATATTGACGTTACACCGAGCACAAAGATCACTTTTTCATATTTTGTGTGTTTTTTTGCCGGATTTTTGCTGGGGCCTTTTCCCGGTTTTATTGTCGGGATCCTTGGCGATGCGATCGGTTTTTTGCTTGTGCCGTCGGGGGCATATTGGCTTTTCGGCCTTACGCTCGGATTGTACGGTTTTTTTGCGGGTGTGTTCATGAACCTTATTCCCGGTGAAGGAAAAAAATGGCTGTACGGGAAAGCGGCGATCACGTTCGCGGTATGTTTTGTTCTTATTACATGCATAACAAACTCATTGGTCAATTATTATTATCTGTACATTTTCGTATGGGAAGGGGTATATAAAAAGGCTTTTTGGGTATGGTTGGGCGGCAGGCTTGCCTTTCAGTCGGTGGTCTATGCGGTCAATATGGTTCTTTGTTACATTGTCTTGCCGTTCAGTGTGCGCATAAAAGCTTTTCATAATTTAGTTTGATCAGGGGATCTGCGCACGAATGCTTTGATCCAGCGCGGTCGAACCAAACCGAGGGCGAACAGAAAGAGAGCGTGTGCCGATAAAAGTATGAATGCGCAGAGGACGGTAGCCGCGGCTGCGGGGAGGAGTGCGGACAGCATATTCAAGGTCAAAATTCCAAACAGAGACGCCGGTACTATTGTTGCGGCGGAAATCAAAGTGTGCTTGCAAAAGCGCACTTTTTCTTTGCTCTTTTTTGTGATCAGCCGCAGGTTGAGCACGGCGGAAACGATCGAGCTTGCCGCCATGCCGATCATGAGGGCGTACACGCCTGCAAAGCGCGGCAAAAACCAAACGCAGGAGAGTGTTACTGCGGCGCCGATGAAAAAGTAGGCGCAGGTCTGTTTTTCGTAGCCCAGGGAATTTAAGATGCTGGTAGTGATCATGCCTACGCTCATGGGTAAGAGCATGAAAGAGCTGAAACGGATGATTCGGCCTCCGTGCTCGTTGGAAAAGAGCAGAATGCCGATATTTTCGCCGAGCACAAACAGGAGCGGTATGAGAAGGCAGGCGATGAGAACGGTTGCTTTGAGCGCTTTTTCGATATTGTCGCGGAGTTTCGCGTGTTGACCGCGGAAGAAATTTTCGGCGAGTTCGGGCACCATAACGAGCGCGAGGGAGCCGATGAGTGTTGCGGGGATGGAAAGGATGGGCATGCTCATGCCCATAGCCACGCCGATTTCGCTGACTGCTTCGGCGGATGTGTATCCTGCGGCGATGAGGCGGGCAGGGAGAAGCAGAGAGATTGCCGAATTGATGAGAGAATTGGAGGTGCGCATTCCCGTGATCGGGATTGCGGAAGACAGAAGCGGTTTCAGTTGATGTTTCGGGTTTTTGAGCCGGCCGCCTTTTATGAAAAAATAGGCAGTGGAGAGGGTGAAGGATACGAGGTAGGATAATACGATTGCGAAAGCGATGCGTTTTGCGCCGTCAAAGACGTCGCTCATGCCGGTAACGAGAATGACGCCGGCGGTCATCATGGTAAGTTCTTCAACGAGATCGATCACGCAATACGGGATAAATTGCTTATTGCCCCAAAGAGCGCCGCGCAGAACGGAATAGACGGAGTTAAAAGTCAGGCTCGGCAAAAGGATCAGCAAGATGCTCATGCAGCGAGGGTCGGAGAATATGAAGTCGAACAGGTCGTGTCCGAAGAACAGGATGCAGAACGTCGGCACGGAAAAGCACAGGGCGGCGACGAGTGCGGCGGAAACGACCGACTGCTGTGCGTTTCGGTTATTTTTCGCGCGATATTTCGTGATCAGTCTTGATACGGTCAGGGGGATTCCCGATGCGGCTGCGGTGGCGAGAACGGCGAAGACGGAAAGCGCGATCTGGTACAAGCCCATGCCTTCGGAGCCGAGGGTTCGAGAAAGGATAACGCGGTAGAGGAAACCGAAAAATTTTTCTGTGATGGAAAAAGCCGTTACGTAGGCTGCGGTCCTGTAAATATTCTGTCTGTTCAAATCGATCACTCCGTTACGGGCGGCGGTAAAGCCGCAAGATTGTTTCATAGCATTATATTGAACGGGGCGCGTAAATATGCGCTTCGGATTTTTTGCAAAATTGACATAAAGTGTGGGATACTGCATACAATAAAATGATTCGGGAGGAAAGTATGTACGAACTCAAAGACTGCGGCGCCAATCCGATGGGATTGTATTGTGTGCGCGAAAACGACACGCTGCGTTCGGTGAGCGAAGCTTGTAAAGTGCCTGCGTCGGTGTTGATCGCCTGCAATCGTCTGCGGGAATTCCCGGCTGCGGGTACATTATTGGTTCTGCCGCGGGAGCGCGGGGTCATGTATGTGGTGCGGGCGGGGGATACGCTCGCTTCCGTGTGTGCCGAACACGGGATGTCGCGCGAGGAGTTTGTGCGGTTGAACGGATGTACATATGTTTATCCGACGCAGCGGGTATTTGTGCGTGATTGAAGCGGCAGGGGCGAGCGTATATGTTGTGCGGGCTGACGGGCGAGTAACCTTTTTGCTTGCCCGTTCATACATTGAATTATAGAAAGCGCGGTGCGCTTTCCCTCAACTTTTAACAACCGGAGGTCAAAAATGTCGTTTTTTTCCAATTTTCAGACGGATAAATGTCCCGGCCCGATCAACGGGAATCCGTTGAACGGCCTGAACGAAAAAGTATGCGTGCAGGCGCAGCGGGTGTTTGACGCCTGCATCAAGCAGGGTCAGAGCGACGGGATTGTTTTGAATATCACAGACCCCGTTCCTTCCAATCCTACATATCCCCTGACGTTTATCAGTGCGCGCAGCACGACGTCGGTCGGAAAGGTCACGGCGTTCCAGATCGATCGCCTGCCCGATCGTGCAAATTGTGCGCGTGTGCAATGCAGTGTGGATATTCCTGTCGAAGTGGTATATACCGATGCAAACGGTACGGAAGGCAAGGCGACTGCCACCGTGACCGTCAATGAAGACGTTATTCTGTTTGTGCCGCAGCCTTCCATTATGCCGTATGAGGTGCATAGTGTAGTGAGTGCGGTTTCGCCGGAAGGCACGTTTAACGCGGAGAACAATACGTTTGTCGTGGATATGTGCATTACGGTGATTTTGAAGATCGTGATCAATGTCGATCTTTTGGTGCCGTCTTACGGGTATTGTGTGATCCCGCCTGCGCAGGAATATTCGCAGGAAGTGTGTGCGGGGTTTTTCGAGCTGCCGCTCTATCCGCAGGGAAATGCGAATTGCGGCTGCAACAATTGCGGCAAGTAAAGGCTTGTGCTTGTATGGAAAAAGCCGATGCTGTGCGTCGGCTTTTTTCAATTTTCGGAGGGAAAAATGGAACGGGAACAGGAAATGTACGGAACGTGTGTGATCTGCGGATCGCCGGTAACGGAAGGGATGCTGTGTGATTGCTGTAAAGACAGCCTGATGCTTTGCGATATTGAAGATTATCCGCAGCGAAAGGCGGTCGGTAAAATTTGTTTGCGTACGGGCGGAAATGCTTTCAAAAAGGGCGGTTTTATGGTACAATAAGAGCGAAATCACTCTTTGGAGCGCGTGATGAAAGTTTTTGCGGTGAGCGATCTGCATTTGCCCGGGAACCAGGAAAAGCCGATGGATGTATTTGGCGGAAACTGGACGGATCATTTTGAAAAAATTAAAGAGGATTGGCTGAAAAATGTCGGGGCAGAAGACGTTGTGCTGATTGCGGGAGACATCAGTTGGGCGATGACGCTTGCGGATGCGCTGACCGATCTTGAAAAGCTTCGCGCGTTGCCCGGGAGAAAGGTGTTTATACGCGGGAATCATGATTATTGGTGGTCGGGGATCACGGCGCTTCGCCGCAGTGCCCCCGATGCAAGTTTTTATTTTTTGCAGAACGATTGCGTGCGCTTTGATGGGGTTGTGATCTGCGGATCACGCGGCTGGGCGTGTCCGGGCAGTGCGGATTTCAAGGCAGAGGATGAAAAGATCTATCTTCGCGAAGGGGAGCGTTTCCGTCTTGCTTTTCGGGCGGTACAGGAAGTGCGTGCGGAAGGGGACAAGCTGATTGCGATGATCCATTATCCTCCTTTTAATGCCAAGCGTGAAAGTTCGCTCTATACCGATGCGTTTGAAAAGAACAATGTTGATCTGGCTGTTTACGGACACTTGCATCAATATGCGGGACAATACCCGCTCGTATGCGAACGCGGCGGGATCCGTTATTTTCTGACGTCGTGCGATCTTTTAGGCTTTACGTTGGCGCGCGTACTTTAAATCCTGCAGTATTTTATGCTTTGAAGCCGTCTGTAAATTTTTAAAATTTTTTTGTGTATTTGCTTTACAGGCAGGCGGTGATGTGTTACAATAAATGCGATAAACGACTTTAACATACGGTACAGAGATGCCGCGAAGTCTGATCGAACACGAATGCGAAATACGGTCGTGCCCGTCAAGGGGGCGCCGATTTGGATGGCGTGCGATATGCACGTTGACGCTTTCGCATACATTATGTCCTGATTTGCCCGCGCATCTTTGGCGCGGGCGTTTTTTTTATGTCCGGCTCGGCAAGAGTGCTGTCGGACAGGCTGTCGGTTGGTCGTTTGATGAATTCGGGTGTGTCGGGTGACATGTTCCGCAAAAAGGAGAAGAGATGTCCGAAAGAATTTTAATGGATGCCGATGCGATTTCGCGCACGCTGACCCGTCTTTCCCACGAAATCGTTGAAAAGAACAAAGGTACGGAAAATCTTTGCCTGGTCGGCATACGTCGGCGAGGTGAGATTGTTGCGGCGCGCTTGCGTGACTTGCTTTTAAAGTATTACGGGGCGGAAATTCCCTGTGCCGGCATCGATATCGGAATGTACCGCGATGATTTGGTGAGCGGTTATTTTGTTCCCGATGCGAAGGTCAATGAGCTCGGATTTTCGGTGGACGGGAAAAATGTGGTGCTGTGCGACGATGTATTGCATACGGGCAGAAGTGTCCGTGCGGCGATCGAGGCTTTGTTCGATCTGGGCAGGCCGGCGAATATTCGCCTGCTTGTGTTGTGCGATCGCGGCGGCAAGGAGATGCCTGTCAGTCCCGATTTTGTGGGTAAAAACATACCTGCTTCGCGCCATGAATTTATCGACGTCCGCCTTGCGGAGATCGAGGGGCAAGACAGTCTGGGTATTGAAGCAAGGGATTAAAAGAAGTTTGGAATTGGAAAATTCGGACTGCCGAAAACGGCGGCGAAAAACAATCGGATAACTATTATCGGAACGGGAGACCATAGTATGCTTGGAAAAGATCTTTTGGGTTTGTACGATGCGTCGGCAGAGGATATCATGCTCATTCTCGATACGGCGGTCGGCATGAAAAAACTGCTTACGCAGAATTTAAAAAAGCTGCCGCACTTGCAGGGCAGGACGGTAACGACTCTCTTTTACGAGAATAGCACGCGTACCCGCTGTTCGTTTGAACTTGCGGCAAAATATTTGGGTGCGGGCACGGTAAACATTTCGGCGTCGTCCAGTTCGGTGCAGAAGGGGGAAACGCTCATCGATACGGGCTACACTCTCGATGCGATGAAGAACGATGTTATTGTCATGCGGCATCCTATGGGGGGTGCGCCTCATATTTTGGCAAGGCATGTCAAAGCATCCGTAGTAAACGGGGGCGACGGGATGAATGAGCATCCGACGCAGGCGCTCCTGGATTTTTATACGATGCGCGAAAAGTTTGGTTCGTTCGAGGGCTTGAAAGTTGCGATTCTCGGTGATATCAAACATTCTCGCGTGGCGAAGAGCAATTTGTTCGGACTTGTCAAACTTGGCGCGGAGGTGACAATGTTTGCTCCCGCAACGCTGATGCCGCAGGGGATCGAAAGGATGGGAGCAAAAATTGCCCGCTCGCGCGAAGAGGCGCTCGCGGGCGCGAATGTTGTAATGGGGCTTCGTATTCAATTGGAGCGTCAACAGGGCGGGTTGTTCCCTTCACTGTCCGAGTACAGCAAATATTACGGAGTGAGCGAGGAGCATTTGAAATTTGCGGATAAGGATTGCATCGTCATGCATCCGGGTCCTGTAAACCGCGGTGTGGAGATGACGACAGACGTCATCGACGCGCCGAACAGCAAAATTACGGAGCAGGTGCTCAACGGGGTCGCCGTGCGTATGGCACTCTTGTTCCTGCTCGTCAAAAACAGGCAGGGAGGCGAAAAAAATGAGTAAACTTCTCATCAAAAACGGGACAGCGGTGTTTACGGATAGCGTAAAGAAATGCGATATCCTCGTTGACGGCGACAAGATCGCAAAGATTTCGGAAAATATTGATATGGCAGGGGTAAAGACGATCGATGCGAGCGAATTGCATGTGTTTCCCGGCCTGATCGATATGCACGTGCACCTGCGCGAACCGGGGTATGAATACAAAGAAGACATCGCGAGCGGTTCGGCTGCGGCGGTGCACGGCGGTTTTACGCAGATATGCTGTATGCCGAACACCAATCCTGTTTGTGACAATGCCGCGGTTGTCGGATACATTGTTGCGCGCGGCAAGGAGGTAGGCCTTTGCAAAGTGCGGCCGATCGGTGCGATCACGGTCGGGGAAAAAGGCGAACAGCTTGCAGAGATCGGAAAGATGAAAGATGCGGGTGCGGTTGCGATCAGTGATGACGGCAGGCCCGTTTCCGATGCGCGCGTTATGCGGCTGGCGATGGAATATGCGTCCGATTTCGGTCTGATCTGTCTTTCGCACTGTGAGGACAAATCGTTGGTGGACGGGGGAGTCGTCAACGAAGGATACAATAGCACCTTGGCCGGGTTGAAGGGGATTCCGCGTGCGGCGGAGGAAATTATGATTGCGCGCGAGATCATACTTGCGGAGACCTTGCAGAAGCGTGCGCATATCTGCCACGTATCGACAAAAGGCGGGGTGCAGCTTTTGCGCGAAGCAAAGGCGCGAGGAGTTGCGATCAGTGCCGAGACTTGTCCGCATTATTTTACGCTTACGGACGATATTGTGCTCAGCTACGATGCGAATACAAAAGTCAATCCTCCTGTTCGTGAAAAGGAAGACGTTGAGGCGATCAAAGAGGGTCTTCGTGACGGAACGCTTGACTGCATCGTTACCGATCATGCACCGCATCACGTCGACGAGAAGAGCGTCGAATACAACCTTGCGGCGTTCGGTATCAGCGGAATCGAAACGTCCTTTGCTCTTTCTTACACAAATCTTGTTCGCGGCGGCGTGCTGACGCTTGAACAGCTTGCCGAACGCATGAGCACGGCACCTGCCCGCATTTTGAATTTGGAAGGCGGGGAACTGAAAGAAGGCGGGGTTGCGGATATAATGCTCGCGGACTTGAACGAAAAATATGTGATCGATAGTAAAAAATTTGTCTCAAAAGGCAAAAACACACCGTTTGACGGTACAGAAGTGTATGGCAGGGTAAAGTACACAATTGTGGACGGAAAGATCAAATATTCGGCGTAAATTAAAATAATAAAGCATATTCAAAGTACTATGTCAGACGTAAAAGGAGAAAATCATGGATTATAAGCAGAAATTCATAGCTTTTTTGGCGGAATGCGGTGTTCTTAAATTCGGTACGTTCAAATTGAAGAGCGGGCGCATAGCGCCGTATTTTCTGAATGCGGGAGAGTACAAGACAGGCGCGCAAATCAAGCGTCTCGGGGAGTTCTATGCGGACTGCATTCATGAAAACGGGATACAAGTCGAAACCTTATTCGGACCTGCGTACAAAGGGGTACCGCTGGCGCTTTCCGCAGCTGTGGCGTTGTATGAGAAATACGGTCAGGACGTCAATTTTTGTTTTGATCGCAAGGAGGTCAAAGACCACGGAGAGGGCGGTATGTTTGTCGGAAAACAGCCGCAGGATAATGAGAAACTGGTCATCGTCGAAGATGTCATGACCAGCGGTAAGGCGCTCAAAGAAGTATTGCCCAAACTTCGCGGAGCTGCGAATGTGAATATTACGGGTATGGTCATTACGGTCGATCGCATGGAAAAGGCGCTGGACAGCGATAAATCCGCCGTGCAGCAGGCATGGGCGGAAGAAGGTGTCAAAGTTTATTCCATTGTGAATATTCAGGATATCGTCGCTGCGCTTGAAGCAGGTGTGATCGAGGGGAAAGAGCACGTTCCCGCGATCCGGGAATATCTGGCACAGTACGGCGCAAAGTACTAAAATCGGGGGATTGAAATATGATCATAGATACGCTTATTGATAAAATTCAAGAATACGACAATCCGACCGTTGCGGGGTTGGATACGTCTTTTGATTATCTTCCCGAATCGATGAAGGAGGGCGTTCAAGATTTTGCCGGTGCGGCGGATGCGGTGCTTGCGTTCAATAAAAAAATCGTGGATTCCATTTGCGACATTGTTCCTTGCGTAAAAGTGCAGATCGCCTATTATGAAATGTATGGTCTGGAAGGAATGCGCGCTTTTGCCGAAACGGTGAAGTATGCTTCGAGAAAGGGGATGCTTGTGATGACGGATGCCAAGCGTAACGATATCGGCGCGACGGCGGAGTGCTATGCGAAGGCTTATCTCGGTCAAACCGTGGTTGACGGCGAAGTGTATACCGCGTTTGATTCAGACTTTCTTACCGTCAACGGGTATCTCGGTTCGGACGGGATCAAGCCGTTTTTAGGTTGGATGCAAAAAAGGGATAAAGGAATTTTTGTTTTGGTAAAGACATCCAATAAATCCAGCGGCGAATTGCAGGACTTGAAGCTTGAAAACGGCAAAACTGTCTATGAATATATGGGCGGGCTGGTCGAAGAATGGGGCAAGGACTGCATCGGTAAATACGGTTATTCGGCAGTCGGTGCAGTGGTCGGCGCAACGCACCCGCAGCAAGCGCAAATTCTTCGCCGCGAAATGCCGCACACCTTTTTCCTGATTCCGGGTTACGGTGCGCAGGGCGGTACGGCGGATGATCTCAAAGTATGTTTTGATAAGGACGGTTTGGGCGGCATAGTCAACTCTTCACGTGGAATTCTCTGCGCGTACAAGCAGGAAAAGTATGCAGGACTTTCTTTTGATGCAGCGGCACGCCAAGCATGTATGGATATGAAAATCGACCTAAATCGTGCAATAAAAGGTTAAAACGAAGTACTATGTTACACATAAACAGTAAAAAATCGGGGTTTTAGATAAGAATGAAAGAGTTAAGAGTGACCGTGGCGGAAAATGTGCCGATTGCGAAAAACGTATATAAAATGCGGTTTCTTCTTCCCGAAAAAACAGAAGGACTTGCTTGCGGAAAGTTTGTGAATATTTCGGTTGGAGACGGAGCGCATCTTCTGCGGCGTCCGATCGCGATATGCGGATACGATGAAACGTCGGTAACGATTTGCTATCAGCTTAAAGGTGCGGGCACGCGCGCCATGAGTGAGAAGAAGGTAGGAGATACTTTGTCTTGCGTGCTTCCGCTCGGAAACGGATTTGTTGTCGAAGAGCAGGAAAAGCGCATCGCGTTGATCGGCGGAGGTGTAGGGATATTCCCTATGTTGTCCGTACTTCGCGAATATGCGGGGCTGGGAAAAGAATTTTATTCCTATATCGGTTTTCGTAACAAGGACGCCGTTTGCATGGAGGAGGAATTCAGCGCGCTTTCCCAAGAATTGCATATCGTTACGGATGACGGCAGTTTCGGCGATCGCGGCAATGCGGTTTCAGCTTTTTTTGCGGGAATTGATGCGGCGAACCCGGATGTGATTTTTGCCTGCGGTCCTACGCCTATGCTGCGGGCGCTGAAAACGGAGCTTTCTGCGAGAAAAGTAAATATTCCCTGCTACGTTTCTTTGGAAGAGCGAATGGGGTGCGGCATCGGTGCTTGTCTCGTCTGCGTATGTAAAAGGGCCGGCGGCAAAGGAAATGCGCGCGTGTGTAAAGACGGACCTGTTTTTGCGATCGGGGAGGTTGAGATCTGATGGCGAATCTGAAAGTCAATATTTGCGGCGTAGAACTGAAAAATCCGGTGATCGCGGCGAGCGGTACATTCGGATTCGGAAAAGAGTTTAATGAAATTTATGATATCGGCGTTTTGGGTGGAGTCAGTACCAAAGGACTGACGCTTGAACCGCGTCTCGGAAATCCCGTCCCGCGTATAGCGGAGGGGTATGGCGTAATTCTCAATGCGGTGGGATTGCAAAATCCGGGGTTGGATGTTTTTTTGGAAGAGGATTTGGATTTTCTTAAAAGCAAGAATACGGCGGTGATCGCCAACGTTGCGGGAAAGACGCTGGATGATTATGCGGGCATCTGCGCTAGACTGGACGGCAAGGTAGACATGGTTGAACTCAATATATCTTGCCCCAATGTAAAGTGCGGCGGGATGGCATTCGGGATTCGCCCCGAAAGCGTGAAAGAGGTTACCTCTGTCGCAAAGAGCGCACTGAAAAGAACACCGCTCATAGTGAAACTGTCTCCCAATGTGGAAAGCATTGCGGTGAATGCATTGGCGGCGCAGGAAGGGGGTGCGGACTGCGTATCTTTGATCAATACGCTGACGGGCATGGTGATCGATATCGAGCGCAGACGTCCGCTCATAGCCAACAACACGGGCGGCGTTTCAGGTGCGGGAATCAAGCCGATAGCGGTGCGCATGGTGTATGAAGTTTGTCGGGCAGTAGATATTCCCGTCATCGGTATGGGCGGGATCACCTGTGCGGAAGACGCGTTGGAATTTATTATTGCGGGCGCTGCGGCTGTGCAGGTAGGTACGGCGAATTTTACGGATACGCTCGCAATGCCGAAGATCATTGAAGGCTTGTCTCGTTGGCTGGATGCACACGGGGTTAAAGATATCAATGAAATGCGCGGAACACTTGTTTTAAATTGAATATAAAAAAATAAAAGTCGGGGCGCGCGTTCAAAGAACGCGCGCCCCGACTTTGTTTAAATTTTTCTTTGGTTATTCAGCATCGGGAGCAACAGCATAGTTCAGATAGGGAACATAATTTTCGTTTGAAGTATTGTCAAAGTAGAGCAGTGCATCCGAATTCAGATTTCGGAAGGTAACGGTTGTATCCGACTGGCTTGCTTCGGTGACTTCGAGGTTCCAGCGAAGAGTTTCGATTTCGCCTGCAGAGATGCCGAGCGTAGAAAACGGAATAAAAATTTCCATTGCATATCCTTCGTCGGCGGGGTATAAAAGATCGGGTGTCCCGTACACCTGTATGCCGCGGAAGACATTCATCTGCGCTTGAGAGAGATAGAGGTTTACATTTCCGTTGATTACGGCCCAGGCGGCATTTGCGTCGGTTTGGTAAACGCGCAGAATATCGTTGGCGCCCAGCCAGACAAGAGTTTGTCCGGTAGTGCGGGTATCCGATTCAAGGCCGGTAGTTTCAAAGAACAACCCTAAGTTGTCGGCAAGAGTGCGAATATCACCGTCGAAATTGGAGGTAGCTATTTTGCTGACGATTTCTTTATCTTTTATGTATGCTCCCACATAAATTCCTTCATCGGTATAGAAAGTGCGGAAAGAGGTTTTGTTATCACCGAGTTCAAACAATTTATATTCTTGCCAAATTGCTTCATCCATGATGCCGTCCAAAGTAACGCCTTTTTCGACGGTAATGTTTGCGGTAACGGGGGTGAAATGATCGTTCCAAATTGCTTTACCGTTTAAGGTGAAATTTTTGCCCGCGGCGAGGTCGGATGCAGCCGGTGTGTCCCATTCGATGTAGGTCAGGCGTGCGTTTCCGTCCGCCGTATTCAATTTATCCATTTGCGGAAGCGTGAACGCACTGCCTTCGTTAACGGTGTAGGATAGTGATTGCCCTTCGGAAACAGGGATATTCCTTGCCGCGGAGAGGAGGGCTGCTCCAAATCTTCTGCCGAGGGTGATCATATCCGGCGCGTAAAAGTGATACCAATCCCAAAGGCCCATTTCAAGGTCTGTGGTGGAAACAAAATAAGTGTTTTCAACTTTATTGGCAACGCGTTTTTGAATGGCGCGGATTTCGTTGGCAAAGGAATCTACTCTGGTATTGATTTCGCCGATAATAAAAGGCATATCGGGAGTTTCGAGCGCGTCGCGCAAATCGTTTATCAAGTTTTCGAGATTGCGTTCGTAACAGGTCATTTCGTTCCAGACTCCAGCGTCCGCTTCACCCTGCATCCACATCATTCCGCGTATGCGGGTTTCGAAACCTTCTTCTTGCAGGGCAAAAATCTGAGCCCGGACAGTGTTGACAAAATTTGCGTACAGGTCTCCAACATATTCACCGTCCAGTTGCGGATAGTATGCGAGCTCATTGATCCAGCCGATATTTTCCTTGTAAGAGGTAGGGGGCAGCCAGCGATAGAAGAGATTTGTTCCTCCCCAGGTATATTTGATTATGGCAACGCTTGCGTCGCCGTCGCTGTCGAGGGGATAGTAATCTTCCAAAGTGTCTGCAATCCCGATTTCCGGACCGAAATGGTCGGCTGTCAGTCCGAGTCCGCCGCGAACGGTCGTCCAAGTATTGACATTTCCTGAAGTATTTGTAGCTGTTTCGCCCGCTGCATAGATGCGCACGTTGTCGTTCGGTTCCATCATAGCTTTCTCATCTTCGTCGAGCAATTGCGGTATCTGAGAAATACCCAGTGCATTGCTCTGTCCGCCGATGAGGTAAACATCCATAACTTTCTTTTCGGAGACAGAAATTTCTTCGGTTGTTATTTTGTCTTCGCCTTCCCACCGCATGGAAAGAGAATAAGTTTGTCCGCGGTTGACCGTATAATTTCCGTTTTTTTGCCAAGTCCCGTCATCCAGCCTATATTCTGCGCCTTCGGGGGCATAGACATTGAGTGTAGTTCCGGTGAGATCATAAATAATCTCGGGTGCGGTATTTTCGGTATTTTGATCTGTTGTTTCTTGTTCATCTTCAGTTTCTTCTTGATTGTCTTCGGTGTTGGTATTGCTGTTTTTGTCCTGATCGGTCGAGTTGGTGCATCCGGCAAGCAAAGCAAAAATAAAAAGCAATGCCAGCAGCAGAACGATGCTTCTTAAACTTTTTTTCATCATTTTTCTCCTTTTTGATTGCTGATTTAATTATACGCGCATGGCATGCTGTGTGCAAGAGTTATTTTTGCTAATAATTTATATTTTTGTGCTGTTTTTGAATAAAACTTGACCTTGAAGAGCACATATGATATAATTCTGGTATGAAAACAAGATTGGATTTCAGAGAAGGGAGTTATAAGTATTCATTCCCGCGCGTTGCGGATGAAGTGGCTTCGCTGTATTATTCCACGCTGAACGGATATGAAGAGATCGGAAGCAATTATTATTTAGAACGGAAAGATGTGCCGAATGTGCTTCTAACGATGACGATGCGAGGGGAAGCGGTGATGCATTACGGTGGCGAAATGCATGCGTTAAAGAAGGGGGCGCTTGTATTTATTGATTGCAGGGAACCACATATATTTTATCCGACAAGTGAAGATTGGAGTATTTTATATCTTCATGTTTCGGGAGGGGATTCTTTTGCTATTCGGCGCGAATTTTATGATGTATTTGGGCCTGTTTGTTACGATTTTAGCATAGATCTTTATGCGGGGGAAATAAAAAAAATTTTTACTTTGCAGAAAGCAAACGGGAACCGATTGTGTGAAATTTCGGCATGCATTTACAATTTGCTGATGCGCATTCTTGCGCATTGCCGTGAGAAAAAGGCACCGCTTGTATCAAAATCGGTTTATGCGGCACAAATTTTTATTCGGGAAAATTATAGGAAGGATATCGGGGTAGCGGAGGTTGCCAGAGCGGTTAACCTGTCCAAATACCATTTGGAAAGAGAATTTCGTAAGCATACAGGAGCATCTATTGCCGAAACGATCGCTGATTTACGTTTTGCGTACAGCAAAACGTTGTTGGCAAACAAGTCATGTACGGTTTCGTTTGCGGCGGAAGAGGCGGGATTTCATTCGACACAGCCGCTTATTAAAATGTATAAAGAGCGGCTTGGAATTGTTCCGTCAAAATATTATGCGTATGTAGACGAAGTTTTGATGGAACCATAGCTAGTGTAATTAGAATTTCTATACGAAAGCGCGCAGCCGAAAAAATGTTCGGCTGCGCGCTTTCGTATATGAATATCATTTGTTTTCGATTCCGCACAGATGCCTGGAAACGCTGTCGTACGCACTTCCTTCTGCGACAACTTTGTAAAAGCGCATTCCGCCTGCGAGGTTGGAGCAGTTGAACCCGTTTGCGGAGAGAATGCGGCAGGCAATGTAGCTGCGCAATCCGCTATAACAGTTTACGTATATTTTTTTATTTTTATCCAGCTCGGAAAGGCGGCCGCGGAGTTCATCGACGGGAATGTTTATGGCTCCGTCGAAGTGCGCTTCATCGTACTCTTCTTTGGTCTGCGTATCGAGCAGGACGGCGTTTTTGTCTGCGCGGATCGCATCCATATCCTTCCATGAGTGCTGTTTTACGATGCCGCTTCGCACGTTTTCGATGACAAATCCAGCCATATTGACCGGGTCTTTTGCGGAAGAATAGGGAGGAGCATAACAAAGATCGATTTCGGTAAGATCCAGTGCTGTCATTTTTGCGCGAATTGCGGTTGCAAGTACATCGATTCGCTTTTCCACACCGCCGAATCCGATTGCTTGCGCTCCGAGAATGCGCCCTGTCTTTTTTTCAAAAAGGACTTTCAGTGTCATATTGCGAGCGCCGGGATAGTAAGTCGCGTGATCAGGCAAAAAGAGGAGAACGCTGTCAGTGTCGAAGCCTGCCGATTGTGCGGCGCGTTCGTTCAATCCCGTAGATGCCGCGGTCAAATCAAACAATTTTAATACAGATGAGCCTTGCGCGCCCCGATAGGTGCTTGAAATACCTGCAATGTTGTCTGCGGCGATGCGCCCCTGTTTATTGGCAGGGCCCGCAAGCGGAACAAGGGTGTCCCGATTACTGACATTGTTTTTAATGAGAACTGCGTCGCCCACGGCATAGATATCCGGGTCAGAAGTGAGCATATGAGAATCGACGATCACTGCGCCCTTTGCGCCGAGTTCCAGACCGGCATCGGCGGCGAGTTCCGTTTCGGGGACAACGCCGATGGCAACGAGGGCTATGTCGGCGGAAACGCTGTTTTTGTCTTCGATTTCGGCGACGATCTGCTCTCCCGATTGGTAAAGAGAAGTCACTTTATTGGAAAGGCGCAGGTCGATGCCTTTTTCGCGCATATGGGAGTGCAGGATGCATGCCATGTCGTAGTCGAACGGCGCCATGATCTGGTCTTCCAGTTGGAGCAGAGTGACGCGGATTCCGCGGTGAGTGAGGTTTTCAGCGGTTTCAAGGCCGATGAATCCGCCGCCGACGACGATTGCGCTTTGAACGGAATGCGATTTCAGGAAATCGTCGATGCGGTAAGTGTCTTCGACGGTGCGCAGCGTAAAAGTCCGTTCATTGCGGGAAGCGAAGGGCGGAAAGATCGCTTTAGCGCCGGGAGAATAGACAAGTTTATCGTAGTTTTCAAAATATTCTGTACCGGTACTGAGATCGCGGACCAGAACGCGGTGCTCCTGCGGTAAGATTTTGATAACATTGCTGTGCACGCGCACATCGATGTTGAATCTTTTTTTAAAGCTGGCAGGGGTTTGGAGCGTCAGTTTTTTTCGATCGGTGATGACGCCGCCGATATAATAGGGCAAACCGCAGTTTGCATAGGAGACAAACCCGCCGCGTTCAAAAACGATGATTTCTGCATTTTCGTCGAGGCGGCGCAGGCGAGCCGCCGCAGTGGCGCCGCCCGCGACGCCGCCGATGATAACAACTTTCATAAACGAATACCTCATTTGCACCTTGGGGTGCTACGATATACTAAATTGCGAATAAGTTTTTACAGGCCGCGTTCGATCGGGCCATGGTATTGGATAATTCCGCCGATATTGACGGCGTCTCTGCCTTGGTTGGTCAGAAATCGTACTGCCTGAGCGCTTCTTGCCCCGCTGTGGCAATAGACGAACAATTTTCCGGCGGGAAGAGTCGCGCGGGGGAGAGAATCGAGAGGGAAATTGCGAGCGCCGGGGATATGGCCCTGCGCATATTCTTCGGGGGTGCGCACATCCAAGAGGATCCCCCCGCAATTTTTGGCCTCGCGAAGGCTTTCATCGAAATTTGTCTTTTTAAACAGGGACAGGATACTCACAGCAATGCCTCCAAAGCTTCTTTCGGGCGCGCGCCTGCGGTCTGCGCTTTTACTTTGCCGTTTTCCAGTACGACGAAAGTCGGGATGGAAAAAATTCCGAACCGTGCGGCAAGTTCGCTTTCTTCATCGACATTGACTTTTCCAAATCGGATTTCGGGATGTTCTTCGGCGAGCTTTTCCACGACAGGCGACATAGCGCGGCAAGGGCCGCACCAACCGGCCCAGAAATCGAGCAGAACGGTTCCGTTGTGCTTGAGTACTTCTTCTTCAAAATTATTTTTTGTGATCGTTTTGACCATTGTAAACTACCTCCGTTGTTTTTGTGACCTTAGTATAGCGCATTTTTTGGGGATTTACCGTAACAATGTTACATAAAAGTAAAAAAATTTAAAAAAATAAAAACGGCGCATTGCCGTTTTTTAGATGCGGGTACCAACGCTAAAAGAATTCTCGGGATTTATACGATTCTTATTGCGCGAGTGCGCGCAGGCGCTGTTCGTCGAGGATGCGGATCCCGCCGCGGAACAGGGAGACAAGTCCGTCTTCTTCAAAATATTTCAACATGCGAGAAACTGCTTCGCGTACGGTACCGAGATGTGCCGCAAGTTGTTCGTGTGTGATTTTGAGTTCATCGGAATTGCGGTATTCTTTTTCTTGCAAGAGAAGGGAAGCGAGCCGCGCATCAAATTTTTTATTCAGGACCTGGTCTAAAACCCACATGGCGCCCGAAAAGCGTTCGGCCATCAAAGCGTTTGCAAATTTGGCGACGGCGAGGGAGTTTTCGGAAAGTTCTTTGAATGCGGCTGCGGGCATTAAGAGGAGAGAACAATCGGTCTCTGCGGTAACGAATACTTCAAAGGAAATATTTGAGAGCATACAGGAAGCGCTCAGCAGGCATGTTTCACCCGCGGTAAGGCGATACAGGGTAATTTCCTTACCTTCTTCGGACACGGTAAAGACGCGCAATCTTCCGCGCAATACGAGGATCAAACCCGCGCAGTCGCCGCGGTGGATCGTCTCGCCGCGAGAGAAATTGCGTTCGCGTACAGTATTTCGGTACACGCTTCGCTCATTATCGGACAAATCTTTATAAAAGGGAAAGTTTTCGATTGCATTCATTGTCGTTTCTCTGATAAAATTAGAATTCAAGTTGTCGGCACAATGCGGCGGATCGATGATTGCATAAAAGAGTTATCATTCGGCATAGTTTTTTCATGCCGCAGATGAACGTTTTTGTTTAATTGCAATATGCCAATATTTTACTCTATTTTTTTATGTTTGTCAAAGGTTCGCGGCGTGTCGAAGGATTTGCGGGACAATTGTTTCGGTTGCAGGTAATTTCAAGAAAGCGGCATGGTACAAGCCGAAAAAAACATACATTATTGATATCTCAAAAAAGCGGGGTAAGCGGTATGTTTTTTGAATTTCTGTATGCGTTGATCGGCAAGCTGTTGTTTTTTACGTCAGCCGTCGGAGGGAAGGGGTCCTTTCCGAAACCATTGCCGCCGGAAGAGGAGGCGCGGTGTTTAAAGCTGGCGAGAGAGGGGGATCAGGCGGCAAAAGATATGCTTGTGCGGCACAATATGCGTCTTGTGGCGCACATAGTGAAGAAATACAACGGTGCGGCGGAAACGGACGACCTGATTTCGGTGGGGAGCATCGGGCTGATCAAGGCGATCAACACGTATCAGGAGGGGCGAGGGACCCAACTTGCTACATACACGGCGCGTTGCATCGAAAATGAAATACTTATGCTGTTGCGGAGCAATAAAAAGCACAAAAACACGGTATATCTTTCCGATCCTGTCGGGGTAGACAAAGAGGGCAACGAGCTGACGCTGATGGATCTTCTTTTTGAAAAGGAAGACGGTGTTTTCAAAACGGTGGAAAGCAAACTTGTCAAAGAAAAGTTTATGCGTCTATTAAAGGAAACGCTCAATGATCGTGAATACACGGTGCTGTGTCTTCGGTACGGGTTGAAAGGCGGTGCGCCGATGCCGCAGCGTGAAGTAGCGGTGTTTTTGCGGATTTCTCGTTCCTACATATCGCGTATTGAGAAAAGGGCGATCGAGAAAGTCCGAGCGCGCATGGATAAAAGCGATTATACCTGAAAAGAAAAAAGATTTCGCTGCGCAAACCGCGGCGAAATTTTAAATATCGGTTTACAACATGCATTGTTCATGGTATAATAAAAATAAGAAACGGCAGGCGATGCATGAGGAGCGGTCTGCGCATTCCTATAGAAGAGGATAACATGCTTTGTACCAATTGCAAAAAGAGAGAGGGAGTGCATACGATTCAGCGCGCGGACGGGACGGAGCTGTGTCTGTGTGACGGATGCTATGAACGGCTGGGCGGAGCGGCGGCGTATCTTGGCGAAGAGCCCGGGTTTTTTGTTTCGCTGTTGCAGGCAGAAGAGGGAGACGCACGAAAATGTCCCGTTTGCGGGACGACGCTTGCGGATTATTCGCGCACGGGGCTTTTAGGCTGTGCGGCATGCTATGAAACGTTCCGTGAAGATCTGATGCCGGCGATCCGACGCATACACGGCAAGACGGAACACGAAGGCAAGCATCCGCTGGGTGACGGAAAGCAGTTCGAGCTGTTGGACGTACAGAAGCGTCTGCGCAGTGAGCTGGAGAGCGCGCTGCGCGAAAAAAGGATGAAGGATGCGGAGCGCATCAACCGTGACATTCGCGATATCAGCCGCATGATTTACGGCGGGAAGAGCGGAGGAGAAGACAGTGAATAACATAGAAAGCACGGTCATATCCACGCGAGTGCGTCTGGCGCGCAATCTTGCCGAATACCCTTTTCCCGCAAAGTTGAAAAAAAAGCAGGCGCGCGAGATCATTCGATCGGTATTTGCGGCGGCGAGCCGTTTGCGCGGGTTTTGTTTGTACGATATGAATGAGATCAGCGAGAGCGTTGCGCAATCGCTTTGCGACGATCATCTGATCAGCGCAGACTTGATCGCAAACCGTCAATGCGGGGCGGCGCTTATCGATGAAGAAGAGGAAACCGACGGACCGCGCGGTAAATTTTCGGTAATGATCAACGAAGAAGATCATCTTCGCGAACAATATATCATGCGCGGACTGAATCTTCCGCTGGCATATCATAAGATTTCGGGGATCGATGACGAGCTGTCCAAAACGCTTCGGTTTGCGTTTGATGCGCAGCTGGGGTATTTGACGGCGTGTCCGACCAATCTGGGAACGGGGCTTCGGGCATCGGTCATGTTGTTTTTGCCGGGGCTGACGCGCATCAATAAAATGAATCGGCTGATCCGTGAAATTTCCAGACTTGGGCACACTGTTCGGGGCGTTTACGGAGAAGGGAGCGCGGCGGACGGATATATGTATCAGATCAGCAACGAAGTAACGCTGGGTGTGAGCGAAGAGTATATTCTGTCGGAAGTGCAGCGTGCGGTGCTGGAAATCGTGAATTTTGAGGCACAGGCGCGCAAGGCATTGCTTGCGGCGGATTATGTGGGTACGAAAGACAGTTGTTGCCGCGCGTTGGGAATACTCACGCAGTGCGAGACGATCTCGTATGCGGAATTTTTGCAATTGGTTTCGGATGTGAAGCTGGGCATTGCGCTGGGTTTTTTGGAAACGGATAAATTCGGTGCGCTGGACGATCTGATTGCGGCGATGCGGCCCGCAAATATTAACCTTTTTATAGATAAACCGCTTACAGCGGGGGAGCGTGACGAGCATCGAGCCCGGGAATGCCGCAAGGCGTTGAACGGTGTGCGGCGTTCCGATCGCTGAGGGCATAATTTACGGAGACGAACGATGTACGACTTTAATAAATTTTCCATCAATCTGCAAAAAGCGATAAAATTATCCATAGACGCGGCGAAGTATTACGGGAGCGCCTATATCGGGAGCGAGCATATTTTGTTCGGGATTTTGAATGTTCCCGAGTGCCGTGCCTGTAAAATTTTGCGCGAGGCGGGGGTAAAGGAACCGAAATACAGGTCGGTCTTTGTGCGAACGCTGGATAAGCGTGTCAAGATCGGCGGATTCACGCCGCGCACCAAGAACATGTTTGACAAAGCCTGTGAATTTGCGATCAATCATGACGGTACGGGCGCAAGCGTAGGATCGGAATACATGCTTCTTGCGATTCTTGTGGATGAAGAATCGGTGGCGGTGCGGCTGTTGAAAATGTTGGGGGCGGACGTACGCGCCATTTTGAACACGTTGGACAGCGAAATGGGCGATCCCGAGCCCGATCCGGAATACGACAGCATGTATGAGAATCTTTTGTTTCGTCAGCAGCACCAAAAGCAGCAGTTTGAGACGGCGGGTGTACAGGCCAAGCCGAGCGGAGGTTTGAATCTTTTGTACGGAACGGACCTTACGCAAAAGGCGCGCGAAGGCAAGATCGACCCCGTTATCGGCAGAAAAAAAGAGATCGACAAGATCATACAGGTGCTATCCCGCCGCACGAAAAACAATCCCGTTCTGATCGGAGAGCCGGGCGTTGGCAAGAGTGCGGTTGTAGAGGGATTGGCGCAGGCGATCGTCAAGGGAGAAGTTCCCGATCTGCTTCTTGGCAAGACGGTTTTTTCTCTTGATCTTCCCGGGATGTTGGCGGGGGCGAAATACCGCGGAGATTTTGAAGAGCGCCTGAAAGAGACCATTGAAGCGGTGCAGAAAAACGGCAACGTCATCTTGTTTATCGACGAGATACACAATATAGTCGGCGCGGGTTCGAGTTCGGATAACAGCATGGATGCGGCGAACATATTAAAGCCGATGCTTGCGCGCGGCGAATTGCAGACGATCGGAGCGACGACCATCGACGAATACAGAAAGTATATTGAAAAAGATTCCGCGCTTGAACGGCGTTTTACGCCCGTGAACGTGGAGCAGCCGAGCGTAGAGGAGACGATCGAGATTTTGCGCGGTTTGCGCGATAAATACGAAGCGCATCATAAAGTGGCGATCAGCGATGACGCGATCGTGGCGGCGGCGAGCTTGTCCGATCGTTATATTACCGACCGTTTTCTGCCCGATAAAGCGATCGATCTGATTGACGAGGCGGCGAGCCGTGCGCGGCTGGACAGCTATAACGGCCCTGCGGGCATCAAAGAAAAGGAAGCGGAGATCGAACGGCTGAATGCCGAAAAGAACAAGGCTGCGCGCAAGGATGATTTCAATATGGCGCAGCAGTTGCTCAACCGGATCAAGGAAGCGGAAGCGGAGATCGAAAAGATCCGTGCGGACTGGGAAAAGAACCGCGGAGAAAGTCATGTCTCGATTGGTTCGGAGGATGTTGCGAAAATCGTTGCGAGTTGGACGGGCATACCGGTCGTTAAATTGACCGAAGAGGAGAGCACGCGGCTTTTGCGGCTGGAAGATGAGTTGCACAAACGTGTGATCGGGCAGGACGAAGCGGTCTCAGCGGTGGCGAAGGCGATACGCCGCGCGCGTGCGGGACTGAAAGATCCCAATCGTCCGATCGGTTCATTTATTTTTGTCGGACCTACGGGGGTGGGCAAAACAGAACTTTGCAAGGCGCTGGCGGCGGCGATGTTCGGCGACGAGCGTTTGCTTGTGCGCATGGATATGAGTGAGTTCATGGAGAAGCACGCGGTGAGCAAGATCATCGGTGCGCCTCCGGGATATGTCGGGTTTGACGATGCGGGCGGACAGCTGACCGAAAAGATCCGCCGCAAGCCGTATTCGGTGGTATTGTTTGATGAAATTGAAAAGGCGCATCCCGATGTATTCAATATATTGTTGCAGATTCTCGATGACGGCAGGCTGACGGACAGCAAAGGCAGGGTCGTGAGTTTTAAAAACACGATTGTCATCATGACGTCAAATGTCGGAGCAAGCAAAGCGGGGGAGATGCGCCGTTTGGGCTTTGCGAGCGGCGAACCTTCGCGCGAAGCGGACGAAGAATACGAACGCATGAAGGAGAAAATCACGGAGGAACTCAAAGCGCAGTTCAAGCCCGAATTTTTGAATCGTATCGATGAGATCATAATATTCCATAAACTCAGCCGCGAAGATGCGGCGAAGGTGTGCGATCTGTTTATATCGATGCTGACCGAGCGATTGAAAAAGCGGGAGATCGAAGTGAGCGTGACGCAAGCCGCAAAAGAATTGCTTTTGGACGAAGGGTACGATCCGGTGTACGGTGCGCGGCCGCTCAAGCGCGTGATCCAGCGCCGCATCGAAGACGCGCTCAGCGAAGAGATTTTGGCGAACCGTATTACTTCGGGTAAAAAAGTGATGGTCGATGCGAAAGACGGGAAATTTGTTTTTCGTTCGATCAATTAAAAAGGAAGCGCACGCATTCCGTGTTTTTGCGGATTGCGGAAATAAATACAGGAGGGAAAAGTTTATGCGCATTGAAATCAGTGAAAAGAACTGCAAGGCAAGCGAAAAGTTGGTCGGCGTGGTGGAGAAAAAAGTCTCGCGGCTGAGCAAATATTTCGATGACGATGCTGTGTGTTCGGTGTATCTGAAGCAAGAGAACAAATATCTGAAAACAGAGATCACAATTTACTATAAAGGGAATATGGTCCGTGCGGAAGTGAGCGGCGACAATTTTTACGACAATATTGATGCGGTGCTTCCCAAGATCGAACGTCAGATTTACAAACATAAGACAAAGATCGAAGATAAGCTCAAAAAGGATGCTTTTTTGGGGAAGCAGCTGTTCTTCCGCGACGATGTGGATGCTGAAGAAAGTAAACTGGTCAAGACGAAGACGTTTGAGCTGACGCCGATGACGACGGAAGAAGCGGCGGAACAGTTAGATCTTCTGGGACACAGTTTTTATGTGTTTCAGGACGCAGACACGGGCGATGTTCGGGTCGTGTATCTGCGTCAGAGCGGCGATATCGGGCTTTTGATTCCCAAAAAGGCATAAACCAACGGAAAAACTGCAAGTGCGGCCGCCCTTCGGGGCGGCCGCATTCGCGCTGTTATTGAATGTTGTATCGGATTTCGGCAGGGCCGGGCAACGTATGCGCAGGGAGTGCAAAAAGGAAGAAGAGATCGATAAATTTTTGCGGCGGGAATTGCATAAAATAATGATATGACGGGAGCAAAAAGCCACATCAAAGATGCATACAGGAAAGTCCGTGCAACTTTTTCATATCTTTCTTCTAAAAAATACACGACGCTTGCGGGAACGATGGCGTTTTTTTTGGTAATGTCTGTCGTGCCCTTTTTGTTTTGGGTAACGATCTTATTTGGCAAGCTTAATATCAGTTACGAGCAGATCTTTGATCTGGAGATATTCAGCGAGGTCAAAGACTTATTGCTTTATTTTCGGGACTCAGCACAGAGCGCGACGGCGGGAGCGTCGGTAGTGCTCTTGGCTACAACATTATATTCATCGACCAATTTGTTTTATCATATGCGGCGCAGCGGAGAAATTATATATGACAGTCATCGGAAAAAGGGGAGTATAGTATTGCGATTATCGGCTCTTGCGCTGATTTTTATCGTGATGCTTTTGCTGGTGCTGGGGGTGTCTCTGTTTTTGTTGGGGAATTCCTTTTTGCGGCGGTTTTTTCCTTCTTTTCTTGCGCAGATGGCGGTATATGCGCTTTTCGGGGTTTTTGTATTTACTTTATTGCTGTTGCTTAACCTGTATATATGCCCTTATCGGATCGGGGTGAAGCAAGCGGTATGGGGAAGTTTGCTGACATTGCTATTGGGTGGGCTGGCTTCGTTTGGCTTTACAATTTATGCAAGTTTCAGCTCCATGGAAAAATTATATGGAGCGGCAGTGTTTTTTATATTATTTTTATTATGGCTGTATTTGCTCATGATTTGTTTTGTGATCGGCGTAATATTCAATTGTTATTTGCTGGAAAAAGACAGAAGCGGTAAAATTGTTCATAAAAAATTCTGAAATCGGGCGAATCGTTTGCAAACCATTTCAGGATATTGTATAATAAATAAAGAAATAACCGCATTGGGTTTGATCAGACAAAGGAGAATTTGAGAAAATGTATCAATTGTTTTGTGACAGTAATTGCGAGCTTTGGCATACCGTTGCGAAGGAATACGGGCTTCGCGTGATCCGCATGCCGTATGTCTTGGACGGGCAGGAATACTATTACGATCTCGGGGAGAACACAGATTTCGCACATTTTTATAAGCGTATGCGCGAGGGAGCGGTGCCCACGACGTCCGCGATCAACGAGCAGAACTATATTGATTATTTCGAACCGGTATTGCAGGAAGGAAAAGATATATATTATATTACTTTTTCGCACAAATTGTCTGCAACATTTGAAAGTATGGACAGGGCGATCGCAACGCTGAAAGAGAAATATCCCGATCGCGAAATTCGCACTTTCGATACGAAGTCGATCAGCCTCGGTGCGGGGTTCCAGGTACGGTATGCGGCGGAAAAATACAGAGCCGGCGCGACGATGGACGAGCTTGATGCTTTTTTGACAGATCTTCGCGAACATACGGTTGTATATTTTGTGGTCGACGATCTTGTATATTTGAAGCGCGGGGGAAGAATCTCTGCGCTCACGGCGGCGTTCGGAACATTGCTTGGCATCAAACCGATGATCTCTATTATGCCCGACGGATCGCTCAAAAGTGTGGGAAAGGTGAAAGGGTCTAAGCGCGTGATTGCGGAGTTTTTGCGCATTATGCACGAACATTCTTGCAATGTAAAAGATTATCGTGTGGAAGTCATGCAGGCAGATTGTCCTGAAACAGGTGAAGCATTTACCGCGGCATTGAAAGAAGAATTCGGACAAGATGTTGTCGTTGATTGTCAGATTGTCGGACCGGTCATTGCTTCCCATTGCGGGCCCGGGACTTTGGGATTGATATTTTACGGGAATAAATAAAGGGCCTTTCGGAGGTAGGTGTGCGCAAAATCCGGCTATTGCTTGCGGCTGTTTTGCTTTTTATTCCCTTTGCCGCATGTTCGCAGGAGGGGACAAAAGATTATTTTATAGAGTTTGAAATATCTCAGGAAGTGTATGTGGACGGGGAACCGATCTCTGTTTCGGAGAGGAACAAGCTCAAAGAAGAAATTTCCGCATTGTTGTTTTCGATCGAGGATGAAGTCAGTGTTGAAAAACCGGACAGTGACGTGTCGCGCATCAATCGTGCGGCGGCGGGGGAAGAACTGATTGTCGGGGAACACACGTATGCGATGTTGCAAATGAGCGAAAATTTGTATGCGAGGACGGACGGCGCTTTTTCCACGGCTTTGTATAACTTGAGCGAACTTTGGAAATTTACGCCGGAATACGAGGGGCTGTATTCACAGACTCGCGCCGAACCGTCGGAGCAGGAAATTGCGGTTGCAAAGGCGGCGTCTTCGATTTCAGACATACGTATCGGGCAAAACAATACCGTATCGAAACAAAACGGAGAAACAAAACTTGATTTCGGCGGGATTGCGAAAGGATACATGGGTGATGTCGCGGCGCAATATATCCGCAATGCATACAGCGGAAAGACGGTGGAATGTACGTTGAGCGTTCTTTCAAATACGGTTTTTCTCGGGCAAAAGCATGACGGTTCCTTGCTCCGCGGATACAATATAGGGATCGAAAATCCCCGAAAGCTTACGACTTCCGCGTCGGACGCACTCTTTCTTACGGATATTCATGACGCAGCGATCAGTACAAGTGCGGATACCTATCGCTTTTATGTTTATGACGGGAAGATCTATTCGCACATAATCGATCCCGCGACGGGCAAGCCTTCTGACAACGGGGTGATCAGTATTACGGCAATCGTACCTCTTTCGGTACCCTCGGCGGGGGCGCTTGCCGATGCGTATTCGACCGCAGGATTCTGCATGCCTTTGACCGAAGCTTTGGCTTTTTATCAGGGGCTTTGGGAAGCGAGCGGAACGGGTGCGGTCATTCTTACGGCGGATTTTCGCTATTATGTTGTAGGAGATTTTTCCGTCCTGAACCGAAAAGATTATGCACACCAGACGGCGCCTGAACTTGAGGCATCGACGAAAAACGTATTTACGTATGCGCAGGCATCGGAAGCTTCCGATACAGTGACGCCGTGCGAAGAAGAGCTCAAATATATCGAAAGGGTTGCGGAATTGAGTTAAAGGCAAAGCGGATGGAGATTACAGATAAGCAAAAATCGATCAGAGAGCAAAAATTTTTTGCGAGGGGCGACGTCGCAGTCTATTTGGCGTCGCTTCTTTTGATTGTCGTGTTTACTTTATTTGCTTTTGCCATTCCGAAAGAGAAAGGGGAGTTTTTTTCTGTTTATTACGGAGAACAGCTTGTTTTCGAGGGATCCCTCTCAGAAGATGCGGAATATATTTTCAGGGTGGAAGACGGTGAGGGCGTAGTTCTGAATTACCGCGATGAGCTGAAACAAGGCGAATACAATGTAATTGCCGTCGCAAACGGAAAAGTTTCGGTTCGGGAGGCAAGCTGTCCCGATCATACCTGTATGTATCAGGGCGAAACGGATTGGGGTGAAATTTTGTGCCTTCCTCATAAAATGAAAATTGTGGTGGAAGGGGAAGGACTGGTGACCGACTTATGAAAAAATATTCCGCCGGAAGAGTTGCGGTGCTGGGGCTGATGTTGGCTGTCGCAAGCATTGTCTTTCTGATCGAGTCGCTGATTCCGCCTCTGTTGCCGATGGCACCCTATGTAAAAATCGGCCTGGCAAACTGCATTGTTCTGATCGTAATTGTGTGTTACGGTGCAGCGGAGGCGTTTGTATTTGTTTTGGCAAAAAATCTATTGACGGCGTTGTTTGTCGGATGGTATGCTTTTCCGTTCAATCTGGCAGGAAGCGTTGGCGCTTATTGCGTTATGGCGGCGCTCTATGTATTGCTGTTTCCGAAAGTCAGTTTGGTGGCGGTGAGTGTGGCCGGGGCGATTATAAGCAATATTGCTCGCACGGGTGTGGCCGTTTTGCTGATGGAAGCACCTTCTTTGTATGTGCAATTGCCGTTTGTATGCGGTTTCAGTGTGGCAGCGGGAATAATTGTGGGTGTTTTAACAATTTTGTCGTTAAAACATCTGCCGGAAAGATTGACAAACGGAAAATAAAAAGATATAATTAACTACTGTAATGCGCACGAGGTTTGCGCCAAAAAATGCAGAGATGGCGGAGCGGTCGAACGCGCACGACTCGAAATCGTGTTTACCCCCATAAGGGTAACAAGGGTTCAAATCCCTTTCTCTGCGCCAAAAACACCCGATTTTCGGGTGTTTTTTGTTATTTTTAGAGTATGCAACGTAATTTTCATTGTTCGGATTTTCCAAAAAAGTTTGTCGTGCGAATATAGGTTCGCAATGAAAGGATTCTGGCGGGAATACAGGAAAAAAAGCGTTTACTAGGGGAAAGGATATGAAAATTGTATAAATGATGAAATTTTTAAATGCAAATCGTTGACAAAGATTACGGTGTCAGATATAATAATGAAAGGATAGCTTCTATTGCATAGAGTCTTCCAACAATTTTTGGACCACTTTGCAAAAAGTTAAGGCCATACGGACAGCCGGGTCCACTGCCGATCGGCGGATCATCCGCCTTATTGATTGAGTTAAAAGCTCAAATTTTATAAGTTGGTTACTTTATAACCGAAATGCGTAACTACGCAAACTTGTGAAACGGTCAATAAGAGTAGTAAAAGTTGTTGCTATATAGACTCTGTATGCCAGAATTTTGCCGAGCGGACTGTAAAGGCAAAGAAGTTTTCCGTCCGTACTTTCCGTTTAGGCGGGGAGTGCGATATTTTGAGAGCGGACAAAACGCAAGTTATGTAGTTATAACTTGCGTTTTATTTTTTTGTGGAGAGAAACGGTGGAAATCAAAAGAAAGCTTGATCAGAACAGGGCACCGATTTATGAAGCCCTTCAAATGTTTCGGAAAATGCGGGTTGTTCCGTTTGATGTGCCCGGGCATAAACGCGGGAGAGGGAATCCTGAGCTGACGGAATTTTTGGGGGAGCAGTGTGTCGGGATCGATGTAAACAGCATGAAACCGCTGGACAATTTATGTCATCCTGTTTCGGTAATACGGGAAGCGGAAGAACTTGCGGCAGATGCGTTCGGCGCCTCGCATGCGTTTTTGATGGTCGGAGGGACAACGAGTGCGGTGCAGAGCATGGTCTTGTCGGTCTGCAAGCGCGGGGATAAGATCATTTTACCGCGCAATGTACATAGGAGCGTGATCAATGCTTTGGTATTGTGCGGGGCTGTACCTGTTTACGTGAATCCGGAGGTGGATGTCAAGCTTGGGATATCTCTGGGGATGAAGCGCGAGCAAGTGAAAAAAGCCATATGCGAACATCCGGATGCGGTGGCAGTTCTCGTGAATAATCCGACTTATTATGGAATTTGCAGCGATATCAAAGAAATTGTTGCGATGGCGCATAAAGCGGGGATGTACTGCCTTGCGGACGAAGCGCACGGTACGCATTTTTATTTTGGAGAGGGGCTTCCTGTTTCGGCGATGGCGGCGGGGGCGGACATGGCTTCGGTTTCTATGCATAAAAGCGGGGGGAGCCTGACGCAATCCAGTTTACTTCTGACGGGCCCGAACATCAATGCCGGATATGTGCGGCAGATCATCAATCTGACGCAAACGACTTCGGGAAGTTATTTGCTTTTGTCGAGCCTTGACATCAGCAGGCGGAATCTTGCGTTGAAGGGAAAGCGCGTATTCGGAAAAGTAATCGAAATGGCGGACTATGCGCGGGAGGAGATCAATGCGATCGGAGGGTATTACGCCTTTGGCAGGGAATTGATCAACGGCGATTCGGTTTTTGACTTTGACAGTACGAAGCTGAGCGTTCATACGCGTGATATCGGTCTTGCGGGAATTGAAGTGTATGATCTGCTGCGGGATGAGTATGACATTCAGATCGAATTCGGTGATATAGGAAACATTTTGGCGTATCTTTCGATCGGAGACCGCATGCAGGAATTGGAGCGGTTGGTCAGTGCTTTGGCAGAGATCCGCCGCCGATATCAGAAAGACAGCCGCGGGCTGCTCAGTCAGGAATATCTTGCGCCTGAGGTAGTTCTCAGCCCGCAGGAAGCATTTTATGCCGGGAAGAAAAGCGTACCGCTGAGTGAAAGCGTCGGGCATGTATGCAGTGAATTCATAATGTGTTATCCGCCGGGAATTCCGATCATTGCACCGGGGGAGCGTGTGACGGATGAAATTATCCGATACATTGAATATGCCAAGGCAAAAGGCTGTTCGATGACGGGACCGGAAGATCCTGAGATCAATCATATTAACATTCTTACACAGGAGGGCCGCTGATGGATTTGTGGTTCAGTGAATTTCATGCGCCGGACGTAAAGCACAGCATTCGCGTGAACAGGCATCTGTACTCGCAAAGGAGCGCTTATCAGCAAATCGATGTATTCGATACGCCCGAATTCGGCAGAGTGCTGACGCTCGACGGGAGTGTGTTGCTGACTGAGCGGGACGAGTTCATTTACGATGAAATGATTACGCATGTTCCGTTATCCGTACATCCGGATATTCGGGACGTACTGGTGATCGGTGCGGGGGATGGCGGAGTTGTGCGGGAACTGACCCGTTACAAAAGTGTAGAGAAGATCGATCTTATAGAAATGGATCCGCAGGTAGTCGAAGTTTGCAGGATGTATCTTCCGGAAAATGCGAGCAAGCTTGACGATCCGCGCGTTCACATTTTTTTTGACAATGCATTGCGTATTCTTCGCAGGTGCCACGCGAACTATGATCTGATCATAGTGGATTCGATTGATCCGTTCGGTCCGTCGGAAGGATATTTTACGCGTGAGTTTTACGGAATTTGTTACAACGCACTGCGCGAAGACGGGATAATGGTCAATCAGCAAGGGAGTCCGTTTTACAAACATGATGCAGAAGCGATGCGCCGCAGTCACCAGAGAATTGTGAACACTTTTCCGATCAGCCGTGTTTATCAGGCGCATATACCTACGTATGCCGCAGGGTATTGGCTGTTTGGGTTTGCGAGCAAGAAATATCATCCGATCAATGATTTTCATGCGGAGAAGTGGGAGGCATTGCAGTTAAAGACCGATTATTATACGACGCGTCTGCACGTCGGATCGTTTTATCTGCCCGCGTTTCTCGAGCGCATGTTGCAGGAGGTGGAGTAAGTGAGACGCAATGTAGAAACCTTTATCGGATGCGATGCGGATTATAAAGAAGCAGCATTTGTTTTGTTCGGGGCGCCGTTTGATTCGACCACGAGTTATCGGCCGGGGGCGCGTTTTGGTCCTTCCGCCATGCGGCACGAAAGTTTCGGCTTGGAGACGTACAGTCCTTATCAGGACAAGGATCTTTGTGATATAAGCGTATTTGACAGCGGGGACATCGAGCTATGTTTCGGTGAGCCTGCGCTTGCGCTGCGGAAAATTGAAAAGCGTGCCGAAAGGATTTTGCAAGACGGCAAATTTCCTTTCCTTTTCGGCGGAGAGCATCTCGTCACGCTCGGAGCGGTACGTGCGGTGCACAAAAAATATCCTGACCTTTGCATCATTCATTTTGATGCGCATGCCGATTTGCGGGACGATTATCTCGGAGCGAGGCTCAGTCATGCCTGTGTGATGCGGCGATGTCACGAGCTTTTGGGGGACGGGAAAATACATCAGTTCTGCATTCGGAGCGGCGACCGTGCGGAATTCGCATTTGCGAAGGAACATACTTGCCTGCATCCTTTTGACTTTTCGGGTTTGAAGGAAACGGCAGAGCGAATAGCAAAGGCGGGAACGCCTGTTTACATTACGGTGGATCTGGATTGTCTTGATCCTTCGGTTTTTCCGGGCACGGGGACGCCCGAGGCGGGAGGAGTCACTTTTTTACAGCTGCTTGCGGCGATCCGAGAAGTTTGCAAGCTGAATGTTGTGGGGGCGGACGTAAACGAACTTGCGCCTTCGCTCGATCACAGCGGAGTATCCACGGCGACGGCATGCAAAGTTGTGCGAGAATTTTTATTGGCGCTGGACAAAACAGAAAGGAGATAAAGAATGAGCAGAGTATTGATTATCGGCTGCGGCGGTGTGGCATCCGTTGCGATCCGCAAGTGCTGTCAGGTGAGCGATGTGTTTTCGGAAATATGCATTGCGAGCAGGACGGTCGAAAAATGCGAGAAGCTTGCGCAGGGCCTTGCCGGAAAGACATCGACAAAGATCACGACCGCCCGGGTAAATGCTGACGATGTGCAGCAGGTGATCGCATTGATCAAAAGCTATAAACCGGATCTTGTAATGAATATCGCATTGCCTTATCAGGATCTGACGATCATGGACGCCTGCCTTGCGTGCGGCGTGAATTATATGGATACTGCGAATTATGAGCCGGAGGATACGGACGATCCCGCGTGGCGAGCCGTGTATGAAAAGCGCTGTAAAGAAAAAGGGTTTTCCGCCTATTTTGATTACAGTTGGCAGTGGGCGTATCGGGAGAAGTTCGAAAAAGCCGGGTTGATCGCTTTGCTCGGATGCGGTTTTGATCCTGGCGTTACGCAGGCGTATTGTGCATACGCAAAAAAACACGAATTTGATACCATCGATACCATTGATATTCTTGACTGCAACGGCGGCGATCACGGATATGCTTTTGCGACGAATTTCAACCCGGAGGTCAATCTGCGCGAGGTTTCCGCGCCGGGCAGCTATTGGGAGAACGGGCATTGGGTGGAGATTCCCGCCATGAGCATTAAACGCGAGTATGATTTTGATCAGGTCGGAGTGAAAGACATGTATCTTTTGCACCATGAAGAGATTGAGTCGATTGCGGAAAATATTCCGGAAGTAAAGCGGATCCGCTTTTTTATGACATTCGGTCAAAGTTATCTTACGCACATGAAATGTCTGGAAGATGTCGGGATGCTGTCCACGACTCCGATCCTGTTTGAAGGGAAAGAGATCGTTCCGATCAAGTTTTTGAAAGCGCTTTTACCCGATCCGGCGAGCCTTGGGCCGCGCACGCACGGGAAAACAAACATCGGGTGCATTTTTACGGGGAAAAAGGACGGGAAAGAGAAAACATATTATATTTATAATGTGTGTGACCATCAGGAATGCTATCGCGAAGTGGAAAGCCAGGCAATCAGTTATACGACGGGTGTACCTGCGATGTGCGGAGCTTTCATGCTTTTGACGGGAAAGTGGAGCAAAACGGGGGTACACACGGTCGAGGAATTTGATCCCGATCCTTTTCTCGATGCGCTGGACAGATACGGACTTCCCCGTCGTGAAAACCGCGATCCGAAGCTGGTGGACTGATGAAAGGTCAATCTTCGGAATCGCCGGTATTTCGCGCGTTGGGGGGGAGAGACCCGTCAAAGTTATTTGGTGATCTTCCCACTCCTTGTTATGTGATCGATGAGGGGCAGATTCGCAGGAACTGCGAAAAACTTGCTTCGGTCATGGCCCGTACGGGATGCAAAATTTTGTTGGCGCAGAAAGCTTTTTCCAACTATGCGTTGTATCCTTTGATTTCCGAATATTTGACGGGAACGGAGGCGAGCGGTCTTTTTGAGGCGCGGCTCGGAAGAGAAGAGATGCCCGATCGAGAGGTACATGTGTTCAGTGCGGCGTATCGGGAAGACGAATTTACGGAAATCCTGCGCTATGCCGACCACATCGTATTCAATTCTCCCGCGCAGCTAAAAAAGTTTGGGGAGCGGGCGAAAAAATGCGGAAAAAGTTTGGGGATCCGCATCAATCCGCAGTGTTCCACACAGGAAGGTCACGCGATATACGATCCCTGTGCTTCCGGAAGCCGCCTCGGGACGACTCGTTCGGTCTGGGAACAGGAGATGACAGAAGATCTTCTTTCGCTTTTGGACGGGATTCATTTTCATACACTTTGCGAACAGGATGCGGACGCGCTTGCAATTACGATCAAAGCCGTGGAGGAGAAATTTGGCGAGTTTCTTCCTCGAATGAAGTGGCTGAACATGGGCGGCGGGCATCATATTACGCGAGACGATTATGATCTGCCTTTGCTCGAAAAAATACTCGTAAAAGCTGCGCAAAAATGGGGCGTACAGGTATATTTGGAACCGGGCGAAGCGGTAGCGCTCAATGCAGGGTATCTGTGTACGCGGGTGCTGGATATCGTGAAAAACGAAGAAAAGCAAATTGCGATCCTGGATGCCAGCGCCGCTTGTCATATGCCCGATGTGATTGAAATGCCGTACACGCCTCCGCTGTATGAGGAACAAAACGGGGACGGCGAATTTGTCTGCACGCTTGCCGGTCCGACTTGTCTGTCCGGAGACGTGATCGGGACATACGAATTGTGTCGGCCGCTCAAAGAGGGGGATCTGCTCTTGTTCGGCGACATGGCGATCTATACGACCTGCAAAAACAATACTTTTAACGGAATGCCGCTTCCCGATATATGGAAAAGAGAGGAAAGCGGAAAAATGGTACGGCTTGCAGCGTTCGGCTATGATGATTTCAAGCATCGGCTCGGCTGCAAAAGATAAACAGTGCAAAGGAGACGTTTTTTTTGAAACGGCTTCTTGAATCGAAAGCGGCAAAAAATAAGCCCTGCGGAAACGCAGGGCTTATTTTTTTGCTTGGCAATTTTATAAAACTGACGTAAAAATGAAAACGGCGATACCGATAACGATTGCAAATCCGATCAATGCAATTACGATCGCGGCAATGTTTCCGCCGCGCTGTTCAGGATTTTTCAGCCCGACGGCGGCAAAAATAATGGTAAAAATCTGAGCAACGACGCCTTGTAAGACAAACAATATTGCCGCGGCTACGCAAATAATGATTCCCGGAATGATAAGTAAAATGGTCAGAAGATTTGAAGCAAGCAAATCACTGAAATTTGCGATCAGCCAATATGCGCAATAACCGAAGCCGAAAGCAAGGGCGATGCCGAAGATATGCAGGACTGCGTAAAACGCACGTTTTCCGCCGCTCGCGTCGGCTACCTTGCCGATGTGATGAATAAACCGAAATAACTCTCTCATTTTCCGTTCCTTTTGGTTTTATTTTTTGTGCAATCAAGGGAGTTGATTGCCGATGTCGTGTATTGCGGTCAGGCGAAGAAATATTCAATCGTTTATTTACAGTTATGAATATTCCATGTATGCATTATATCATTAAATAGAGTAAATTGTCAATATTTAATGCGAATTTTACGGGGGATCACTTTACGATGGGTTTATAAGCTGCGGTTAAAACAATATCCTGCGGGTAATTCCCGAATTTTTTTCCGAATATATTGAAGCCGCCGTAATGTTCTGCCGTTTTGTCGCAGCGCACCGTAAAGAGAATTTGATTCCCGTCCGAGATATTGAGATCGGACAGGGCGATGTCCGAATTGACGATCGTGTTATCCAAAAAGACACCTTTTTCGGTTACCGAAATTGTTTTCAGGAGCCCGTATTGCGTGGAATTATCTTGCCACCAATCCGGGTTCAGCAGACCTCGTCGGCCTCCGAAATCTCCGGGCGAGGTATACGTTAAGAGTTTGATGCCGTTTATGAAAAAATCGATATCGCTTTTCCAGTCGTCGCGATAATAGGCGACTTCGGAACAGATCTCAAGGGAGACGGACAATTCCGAAACTTCGGCGTTTTGCGCAAATTCATTGCTGAACGCATAAGTAACCCAGCCGCCTTTTGACCATAACAGCTGCGCCTGTTGCCTTTTATTATTGAATATATCGTGCAGTCCGATGCGTACGATTTCCGAATCGGTGGCAAATCTTACGTAATCATCAAATTGAGCGGCGACGTACAGTCCTACGGGCAAGCTTTGGGTGTAAAAATTGGTCGTATTGTGTTTGATTTCGGATAAATGAAAATTGACGTTTAAAAAATCGTTGTAGCAGATCTGTGCCATTCCTTTTTTGCTCGGGGCATACTCTACGGTAATTAATCCGGCTTCTTGCAAGAGTCGTAAGTGGAATATAGCCGTTGAATTGGAAATACGGTTAATTTTGGCGATTTCGGTAATCGACATGGCTTTTTCAAACAGCTGGCGGATGATTTCGACGCGCAGGGGCAGGGCGAGAGCTTTTGCCACGGCAACAACGTTTGCCGTTTGTGAATCGTCGAGAATATTGCACTCGATCAATCCGTTTGCTTTCATAAATAACCTCCTTTTTGTCTATTATTTTATCAATACAAAAGCAAAAAATCAAGTTATTGGTTTATAAAAATCTACTGATTGTTCAAAGAATTTATGGAAAAAATGTATTTTGACAAGTCTTGCGCGGCAAGTATATCGATGTTATAATAGTTTCACGGAGGGAAGATAATGAAACGATTGATTTTTCTGGTATTTATGTTGCTTGCGTGTACGGTCGGGTTTGCGGCTTGCCGCACGGAGGAACCAAAAGACGTATTACTGCATACCGTAACGGTAGATGAAGAGGTACAGCAGGTGATAGACGGACAAAGAGCGGTTCGGCCCGAAGATCCTGTGTTGCCGGGGTATACTTTTGTGGCTTGGCTGTGCGAAGGAGAAGTGTATGATTGGAATGCGCCGGTGAAAAAGGATCTTGTGATCGATTCGCAGTGGGAGGATGCTGTGCTTGAAGATAAATTGCAGCTTGAAGAAGTATCGATGCGCGTTGTTGCGGGGGAAAGTGTTGCGGAGTCTGTGTGGAAAGCGGAATACGGCGTGGACGGTATCACCTTTTCGATCAGCGTAACGGATGATTCTCTTTATGGAAACAGTTCGGATAAAGGGATGAACGACAACGTGGAAATGGTATTGCAGGCTGTTCCGTCGGTAAGATATGACACGACGTATACCTTTGATTTTCTCATCAATGCAAACGGAGATTATTGGTTTAAGAGGGCAAACGGTCAGGGCACGTTCGGAAAGGAAGGCGCGTACGATCTCTTTGTGAAAGAAGGGGAAAATCTGATCATCGACTTTGAGTTGACGCAAAACGGTTACGACGTTCGCATCTTTTTTGCGTACGATTTGCTGAATACCACGTATGCGGAGGCATATGGCAATATTCGTTTCTGCCCGTCGATGCGCAACAGTGTGGATGCTGACCTGAGTGCGTGGGATTCTTGTAAAGAATATACATGCACGTGGACGCGTCCGATGAATTTCTTTGTTTTGGACAAAAGCGGTTATATAACCTTACGTCCTACGCAGGTCCCCGATCTTGCATCGGCATTTGAAGCGAGTGCGCTGTATGAAGAGGAGAAACCTTTTCTTGAAAATTTGGCAGTGCTGGCTCCGGGCGGAGACGGAAAATTGGCCCGCGCAGAGGCGGGTGCCGATGCGTTTTCCGATCGTTTCTATGGGTTTGATCCGAGTGGATTCCCTTCAGCTTTGACCGGGTTAAGCTATGTTCTGGACAACATTGAGGGAAGCGACGTTACGGTAAATCAATCGGGATATGTGATAATGCTTGCGCCGAACAGCGGATATTCGTCTCTAGTGTATCAAATCAAAGCGGGCGGCTGGACACGGATCTATGAAAAAGGCACAACGATCGCGACGACAACTCCTGGCGGCAGTGCGCTTACCGAGCTTGCCGACTATTACGTCAAATGGTGTGAAACGGGAGAGAAGATCTCATTCGGGAAGTATTATATTCTTTTCGGTGCGAATATGGAAGAGACTGCATATTATGTACATCCTTCCTTGACAGAGCCTGCAGAATTTTTGACAGATTTTACGGGATATGAGGAATTGACGCGAAATTGGCAGGGCGTTACGTCGATTGAAGTGACAGACGGTGGCAGATTATATGCCAGCTGGGTTTCGGGCGGAAATGGTGAGCCGCGCGCAGAAAATTATGATGTCATCGTTTACAGTGATGACGGCGGAAAGACATGGAATGATCTTTGGGTGATTGATCATCCGAACGATCAGGTAAAGATTAACGACGCACAACTTTGGAAAGATCCCAAAGGGACGCTTTGGATTTTTTATTGCCAATCGAAATCGGGAAGTACGTTTGATCGTTCGACGGGGGTATGGTGTGTCACGGTAGACGATCCGGATGCGGCTGAGCCGCAGCACAGTGTGCCGCGCCGTCTGTTCGGAGGTCTGTTGCGCAACAATATTACGGTGCTCAGCGACGGAACTTGGTTGGCTTTCCCCAATGATTTTGTTGACGATACGAATACGGTGGTATATGCCTCGACGGATCAGGGGCAGACGTGGCAAGTCCGAGGCGGAGCATTTGCGCCGCAGGCGTATAATTTTGACGAAACGATGGCGGTAGAGCTGAAAGACGGGCGGCTTTGGATGCTGATCCGCAACAACAGCGGAAAACTTCTTGAAAGCTTTTCCGAGGACGGCGGGTACACTTGGACGGATGCAGTGTTTACGGATATCGTCAATCCCACTTCGAGGTTTTATTTGGACCGTCTGCCTTCGGGAAATTTGATTCTGATCAACAATAACACATCGTCGGGCAGAAACGACATGACCGCGTTTATTTCGGAAGACGAAGGAGAAACTTGGAAGTATCAGTGCCTGCTGGACGAGCGTCCTTCGACGACTTATCCGGATGTCGGTATTTCTTCCGACGGAACATTGTATGCGATTTGGGATCAGGACAGGCTCGGGATCGGAAACATTGTACTTGCGGTATTTGACGAAGAGGATGTGAAGAGATATTCTGTTTTGCCGAAAGAGCAGCTGAGTCTGATCAGTACGCTGGATTTTACTGTTGAGCAAACGGAGGGAGAGACGCTCGGGGACGGAGCTTTTTTTGCGGCGAGCGGCGGATTTGATGCATCCGAAGATGATGGCAGCGAAAATGCGCAGGTTATACAGAAAGGCGAAAACTCGCAATATATTTATTTTAAAGGCAATGGAGTCTCGGACTTTTATGCGGAGACGGAATTGCGGGCGATGTCGGTCGTAAACGGCGATGCTTATCCGAAATTGGGAATTGTCGTGCGGTCGGAAGACACAGATCTTTTCTTTTATATCGACGGTCAAAGGACGTTCCATAAATATACGGTGGGCATTGTGACGGGCAAAGGCAATACGTGGGATTGGGATAATTCCGTGGAAGTGCCTGCAAATGTCGATTATGCCGACAATTTTGTGCGTCTGGCCGTATTGCGCAGAGGGAGTGAATTTATTTTTTCTGTAAACGGCAGAGCAGTGATCGAGCAAAGCAATATAACAGGACTTACGAACGAATTAACGGATGTTGGTTTCTTAACTTTCAACGCACGCGTTATATATCGAAATTACCTTTTGAAAACGGATGCTGCAGATCTTGACGCAATTGCCACGGCGCCGCAGCCGAAAACGTCGGTTTTGTATTTTGGAGATTCGTTTGTGGATATGTATCATTGGAAAACGTTTGCGGAAGACGTAAACGATGCGGATGCCGTCAATGTCGGAATCGGAGGGACGAAGATACAGCAATGGATCGATCACTTTGACGATTACATTCTTCGTTACAATCCCGAAAAAGTTGTGGTTCATATCGGAGTAAACGATATCGATGGCGGAACAAGCGGCGAGGCGGCTTACGCGCTATTAGAAAAACTGTTTGCCTTGTTTGCGGAAAAACTTCCGAATACGGAAATTTACTATATCAGCGTGAGTCCGTCGGTCAACTACTGGGCGAGGCACGAGGAAGTGGATGCCGTAAACGAACGGGTTGCGGCGCTGAGCGCAAGCAATGAAAATCTTCATTTTATAGACCTTGCTTCGGAGCTTTATAACGAAGACAGGTCATATGTAAGGGAAGAGTTATACGCGGACGGATTGCATCTGAATGATATGGGGTATGCGATCTGGAACAGGCTGATCAAACAGGCACTGGCGGCGGATGATGAGGAGGCATAAGGAATGAGAAAAGTATTAATGGCAATACTGGTCGGTATCTGTGCAATTTGTATGGTATTGGCTGTCGGGTGCGCCCGTCCTGCGGAGCAAAACCAAAACGTGTTGTCAGTCACGATCGACGGCGAGCAAACCTTTGTATGGAAGGGGCAGAAAGCAGCGCTCCCCGAACCGAAAAACAGTGATGCAAACAAAATTTTTGTGGAATGGCAGACTTCGGACGGGCAGACGTTTGACCCGGGCACAGCGCTGGAAAATGATTTGGTGATCGTATCGGTATGGCGTGACAAGTATATTTATTCTCTTACGTTTGACGGCGTGGCATATGAAGTAAAAGAAGGGGATGTTTTAAAGCCGCCTGTTCCCGAAGGGCGAGAAGGATTCGACTTTGTCGGTTGGTTTAACGGCAATAAGCCATATGACGAAAGTGAAGCCATCGTGAGCGATCGTGCGTACGTATCTCGTTGGGTAACGAAGGAAAACCGCAAAGACATATCCGTGATGCCGTTTGTTTCGATCGGGGCGCTTGGCGGCACAAATACTGCGGCATGGGACAGTTATGCGGCCAGAGACGATGAGGGCATAGCGTTCCGATTCAGTGCGGTTGCGGATGCGGTTGCGGATGACGGAGTCGGGATCTTTCTGAATGTAGGCGAGCGTACGGGCACGGCGCGAAACGGCGCAACATTCTTGATCCGTATTTCGGTTGCGGGAAAGATCGAGATCAGCAATTATCCGAACAATTCCAAGCAATCATTGATTTCCGGAGAATGGAGTTTGGAAAACGGAATATTTACGCAGACCCGAACGCAAAGCGATAAAACAATAATAGAAACGTACATTCCGTATTCATTTTTCGAAGGAGTCGATGAAAGTTACGCGATCGAGGCGCAAGACGTGATTGCTCTTACATTGACGGGCGAAGATTTTTCTACGGCGAAATGGGATGTATTCATGCGTGAAGACATGACGGGAGCAGACGGTGAGGCCGAAGTGGATCGCATGAATCTTGCTGATTATCTGCGTTTTTCGTATGGCGGAGTACTGTATGAATATGATAAAAACGATGCGGACGTATTTATTGCGGGCAATGCGGGACAGGAAGGCGTGCTCGTATCGTGCGAAGGAAAAACGGTTTTGAGCGATTCCGAAGGAAAGTGGACGCTTGCCCTTTTGAGCGGCGGAAAATCTTCTTTGGAGCTGACTTTTGAAAAGGCGGCGTATGTCTCGCAAACCCAGAGAATTTCGCTTGATCCGGCCGAAATCAATTATACGGCGTCGGATATCGAATTGGCAGGGGTTATTGCGTCCGTAAAAGGTATTGTAAAAGATTACGTGAGCGGGCTTGCGGTTGCAGGGGCAAACGTACAAAGTGCATACGGTACGGTTTCCACCGGCGCGGACGGCGCGTTTGAATTGGAAAATGTAGATCTGTCCAAGACACTGTCTCTTACCATCGCGGCGGAGGATTACGGCGAAATAAACGTTGAGTTTACGTCCGAGCAATTGATCGGGCAAGATTTTTCGGCGGAAATCCGGCTTGTTTCAAATCAAACCGTGTTTACGGTCGAAGGAAATATCAAGGATATCTTCGGATCGCTGGAAGATGTAACGGTCAGTGACGGGAATGGAAGCGTGCAGACACTGGCAGACGGTTCGTTTGCACTGGGAGTGAGTTATGGCGATGTGGCGCTTACTTTTGAAAAAGCGGGCTATGTTGGATATGAACTTGTCGTAAAGGCGGATGAGTTGTTGGCGGGAGAAAATTATATCTGTTCGCTCGGCGAAATAGAAATGCAAAGAACTCCGGTCAGCCTCGGCTCTTTGGGCGGGACGAACGTCGAGTATGTTTGGAACGGAACGGCAACGCGGGACAGTAACGGCTTGTATTTTGAATATGTTACCGAAAATGACGTACCTGAAAGTGATACGATTGGTGTAGGTACTTTCTTAAATATGGACTATATCCGTTACAGCGGATACCGCACGGCAAACACGTACCTGATCGGCATTTATACGAGCGGGAAAATAACAGTATACAATTATCCCGGCACTTCAAAAAGAGCGGCAACGCTTGAAGGTTTGTCGTTGGAAGTGCTGAATAAGGAAAATTCGGTGACGTTAAAATTATTTATTCCTTATTCTGCGCTGACAGCGAAGGGAATTGCGGTAAATGCGCGTTCGGATTTCGGTATATCGTTGACGGCAGATTACAGTTCTTCGACATGGGATGTTTGGATGCGGGCGGATTTGCTCGGGTTTGACGGAATGGAAGAAGTAGACCGTGAAAACAGTCTGGATTATCTGGTTTGGAAGGCGGATAATACTTTGTCCGAGTATGATGTAACTATGGATCGGGAAAGGTTCGAAAGCCTTGCAGAATCGCTCGGTGCCGTGGAGGAAGAAAAATCGATCTTTGAAAATATTGCAGCTGTTTCAACGGATGCAACGACAACGATTGAAGCCATCGAAGAAAACAGACTTGTATTTACCGATCGGACGAATTTTAAATTTTCTACGATGATCGACGCGGTTGCAGGGATGGATTTCACGTACAGTACGATTGCGAAAGGTCCGCAAATCACGGTCGAACAAGACGGTTATCTGATTCTCATTTTGCCTGCGACAGGTTCGTATAAACCTATACGTACGGCGGCGGAAGAAGACGGCTGGACAATGGTCTTGCAAGGATATCATATTACAGGTACTCTGACCGATAAGCTGAACTATTATGTAAAATGGTGTAAAGCGGGCGAAGTATTTGAGTATGGTAAATGGAACTTCTTTATTGTGTGAACGTAACGTAATAAATTAAAAGAAAGGCGCGTTGTCCGAATTCGGGCAGCGCGCCTTTCTTTTTGGGAGTAATCAATATTTTTCTGAGCCGCAGAATATTGATTTATGTGTCTTCTTCCGAACGGGGCGGCACAATCGATCAGCAAAGGCGGTTCAATCTGCCATAGCAGCCGGGGCAGAGAGCGCCTGAATTTTTTGCGCAGTCCGCACATAAGAAGGAACCGCAATCGCTGCAAACGAAGATATCGGAAGCGTCGCAGTCTTTGCCGCAGTGTCCGCATTTGATATTCATGACAAATTTACCTCCGAAGGGAATTTTTTACAGTATTCCCGTTTTCATATGCTTTTATGCAAAAAGAAAAAGGTTTGAACCTTTAAAAAGCCGACATTTTTGTTAAGAAGCTTATTTTTGCGCCTTAGAGGGGCAAATACGGGCTTTAAACGCAATCGGACAAATTTATTTAGAAAAACGAGAGTAAAACGTTTTGAAAATAAGCGGAAATATGCTATAATACAAATGTTTAAATATTGTGGCAAGGCAGGAGATTTATTTGTATGAAAAATAAGGTTGAGGGTGTTTACGGGGAGGAGCAGATCCAGGTATTGGAGGGGCTGGAACCTGTTCGAAAGCGTCCCGGAATGTACATTGGTTCAACGGATGAACGCGGGCTTCATCATCTTGTGCAGGAGATCGTTGACAACTCGATCGATGAGGCGCTTGCGGGGTACTGCGATACCATCCGCGTTACGATCAATAAAGACGGATCGTGCTCGGTCGAAGATAACGGCCGCGGCATTCCGACGGGGATTCATGCAAAAGAAGGCATATCTTCGGTCGAACTAGTCCTGACGAAACTGCATGCGGGGGGAAAATTCGGCGGCGGAGGCTATAAGATTTCGGGCGGATTGCACGGCGTCGGGCTTTCGGTTGTCAATGCTCTTTCGGAATGGCTGGAAGTGGAAGTATATCAGAACGGGCACATATATAAACAGACGTATAATCGCGGGGTGCCGCAGCGAGCGCTGGCGATCGTGGGCGATACGGACAAGACAGGGACGCGCGTGACGTTTTATCCGGATGACGAGATTTTTGAAACGATCGTGTTCAATTACGATAATCTGAAGCTTCGTTTGCGCGAGCTGGCGTATCTGAACAAGGGGCTGACGATCTCTATCCGTGACGAGCGGGAAGAAAAACCTCGCTTTGACGAATATTGTTATGAGGGCGGGATCCTTCATTTCGTGGAAGATCTGAATAAGAACAAAGAAGTGCTCTTTTCTGCGCCCGTATATTTTGAAGAAACGCAAGATGACAGTTCGATCGAAGTGGCGATTCAGTACAACGACAGCTACAATGAAACGATTTTCAGTTATGCGAACAACATCCATACAGAGGAAGGCGGAACGCATCTGGACGGATTCAAAGCGGCGCTCACGAAAGTGATCAACGATATCGGGCACAAATTAAATATCCTGAAAGAGAACGATAAATTGTCGGGCGAAGATGTTCGCGAGGGTATCACCGCGGTCGTTTCGGTCAAGCTGACGGAGCCGCAGTTTGAGGGTCAGACGAAGACCAAGCTCGGGAACAGCCAAATGCGTTCGTTTGTCCAAAAAGCGACGGTAGAGCATCTCGGCACATATCTTGAAGAGAATCCTTCGCAGGCGAAAGAACTGATCCTGCGCTGTATCACGGCGCAAAAGGCGCGTGACGCGGCGAGAAATGCGCGTGAACTGACGCGCCGCAAAGGTATTTTGGAGAGTACAACGCTTCCCGGAAAGCTTGCGGACTGTTCCGAAAAACGTCCGGAACTTTGCGAGATCTACATTGTTGAGGGCGACTCGGCAGGCGGGACGGCAAAGCAGGGCCGCGATCGGAGATTTCAGGCAATTTTGCCTCTTCGCGGCAAGATCTTAAATGTTGAAAAGGCGCGGCTGAACCGCGTATTGGAAAACGAAGAGATCAAGAGCATGATCACAGCGTTCGGCTGCGGGATCCATGAAGATTTTGACGAGAGCAAGCTTCGGTACGATCGAATTATTTGTATGACCGATGCGGATGTCGACGGGAGCCATATTCGCATACTGCTTTTGACTTTCTTTTTCCGTTTCATGAGGCCGCTTGTCGAAAACGGGCACGTATATATTGCGCAGCCGCCGCTATATAAAGCGACGCGCGGTAAAGAAGAAAAGTACATGTATTCGGACGCGGAATTGGATGAATACAGGGCATCGAATCCCGGTAAATTTGAATTGCAGAGGTATAAGGGCCTGGGAGAGATGAATAAAGAGCAGTTGTGGGAAACGACGATGAATCCGGCTACGCGCACACTGCTTCGGGTAAACATGAAGGATGCGGTCGAAGCGGATGAGATGTTCTCGCTTCTGATGGGCGAAAAACCGGAACTGCGCCGACAGTTCATTGAAGAGAACGCGAAGCTTGTCGCGGAGTTGGATATTTAAAGGGGAAGCATCATGGCGAAGAAAGAAACAAGTCCCGAATTGACCGAAGAGTTTAAAAAGACTCTGGCTATGACCAATATGATCGACGTGGAGGTAGACGATGAACTGCGAAAGTCGTTTATTGCCTATGCCATGGCGGTCAACGTAAGCCGCGCGATCCCTGACGTTCGCGACGGATTGAAACCTGTACACCGCCGAATTCTGTACTCTATGCATGAAATGGGCCTGTACAGCGATAAGGCGTACCGCAAATGTGCACGTATCGTCGGTGATGTTCTCGGTAAATATCATCCGCACGGTGACTTTGCGGTATACGACGCGCTCGTGCGATTGGCGCAGGATTTTTCCATCAATTTTCCGCTGGTCGACGGGCACGGTAACTTTGGGTCGGTGGACGGCGATCCTCCGGCTGCAATGCGTTATACGGAAGCGCGCATGTCCAAACTTGCGTCGGAAATGCTGCGCGATCTGGATAAAGAGACGGTGGATTATTACCCGACCTTTGACGATACGGGGATGCAGCCCTGTGTCTTGCCGTCGCGTTTTCCGAATTTGCTCGTCAACGGCAGTGACGGTATTGCTGTCGGTATGGCGACGAATATACCGCCGCACAATCTGGCGGAAGTCATCAGCGGCGTGATCGCACAGATCGAAAATCCGGACATAACCATCGAAGAACTGATGGAACATATTCCTGCTCCCGATTTTCCGACGGGCGCCATTCTGATGGGAAGGGCGGGTATCAAACGCGCGTATCGCACAGGCAGGGGGAATTATGTTCTTCGCGCGAAGTGTGAGATCGAGGATTATACGTCGGGCAATACACAGCGCACGCGCATCGTGGTCACCGAGATTCCGTATCAGGTAAACAAAGCGAAGCTGATCGAAAACATTGCCGATCTTGTAAAAGATAAGCGTGTTGAGGGCATATCGGATATACGCGAAGAGTCCGACCGCGACGGTATGCGTATTGTGATCGAGTTGCGCAAAGATGCGAACGCACAGGTCGTCTTGAATACGCTTTACAAACATACGCAATTGCAGACATCCAACGGGATCATCATGCTGGCGCTTGTAGACGGAGAACCGAAAGTTCTCAATCTCAAAGAGTGCATTCATTATTACATTGAACATCAAAAAGACGTGATCGTACGCCGCACGCGCTTCGATCTGAACAAAGCGGAAGAGCGTGCGCACATTGTTGCGGGGCTGGTTCTTGCGCTTGCGCATATCGACGAAGTGATTGCGATCATCAAAAACTCGGCAGATAAGAACGATGCGGCAGTAAAACTGACGACGGCGTTCGAACTGTCCGATAAGCAGGCAAACGCAATTCTCGAAATGCGCTTGCAGCGGCTGACTTCGCTGGAAGTCGAAAAACTTCGCGAAGAGTTGGAAGAATTGGAGCGTACCATTGCCGATTTGAAAGACATACTCGCCAACGAGCAGCGCGTTCTTGATATCATTAAGACTGATCTGACGGTGATCCATGACAATTATCCCAGCGAACGCAAGACCGAACTTTCTTATGATTACGGCGAGATCGATATCGAGGATCTGATCGAAGAAGAAGATGTCGTCATCACGATGACGCATTCGGGATATGTCAAGCGTCAGCCTGTTGCCGAATATAAGGCTCAGCGCCGCGGCGGAATGGGCATTACGGCGCACAAGCCGAAGGAAGAAGATTTTGTAGAGCGGCTGTTTATAGCTTCGACGCATTCCGATATTTTGTTCTTCTCCTCGTTCGGAAAAGTGTATTCGATCAAGGGGTACGAGATACCCGAAGCGCAGCGGCAGGCGCGCGGCAGAGCCATCGTGAACTTGTTGCAGATCGCGCAGGACGAGAAGATCACGGCAATCATTCCGCTTGCGGCCGATACGCAAGGGTATATCGCAATGGCGACGCGCAACGGCCTGATCAAAAAGACGGCTTTGGAAGAATTTGCGAACATTCGAAAAGTAGGCAAGATAGCGATCAAGATCAATGAGGGTGATGAACTCATTTCCGTACAGTTTACAACGGGCGACGATGAACTTATTATTGCATCCCGTGAAGGGAAATGTATCCGTTTCAGTGAAAAGGATGTTCGTCCGATGGGCAGAGATACACAGGGCGTGCGCGCCATGAATCTCGGCGAGGATGACCGCTTGGTCGATATGCTTGTGGTCAAGGAAGGCTGTGAGATCTTTACGCTTACTTCCAAAGGCTACGGCAAGCGTTCCGATGTGGAGGATTACCGCTTGCAGGGGCGTGCCGGCAAAGGGATCAAGGCAGGCGTATTCAACGAGAAGACGGGGCATCTCGTCGCTTTAAAGGTGGTCTCCGAAGAAGAAGACCTGATGATCATATCCGCAAACGGCACCATCATCCGCATGCACGTTTCCGACATCTCCAAGATCGGCAGAAACACACAGGGCGTGCGAGTCATGCGCCTGAAAGATTCGGAGGTTGCGACGGTCGCGGTAGCGCCTCGCGAAGAAGATGCGTCGCAGGAAAGCGTTGAGGAGACGGATTCCGCTGACGCTGAAAAACAAGAATCGGTATCTGAGACAGAGCCCGAAGAAAATTCGGACGGGAATACCGAAGAAGGCGAATAAATCCATACAAGAAAAGGTGCGGCGCCGCAATTTTGCGGCGCCGCACCTTTTCTTGTATTTGCGTGTTGTTCATTCAGCGATGCGATCAGTGCAGGATCACGGGTTTCTGGTCTGTTTTTTTGGAACGAAGACGCTCGGTGACCCGCATGAGTATTCCCGAAAGAGGGATACAGAGCGTGATGACGACGGTAATATAGAGGATAGAAACAAAATCCAAGGGGGTATATCCGCTTCCCGGTTCCGATTCGAAAAACATATTGGGAAGAAGCGTGAGGCAAAGAATGCATGCTGCGCACATTCCGATAAATAAAATGGTGCGATAGAAATTCAGCGGCAGGCAAATGCGATACAGCATGGCGAGTCCGGAGAAAGTGATGATCACAACCGAAATTTCTTTGGTGTGGGCCTGGAAATATTCCGGTTGCAGGAAAGCCATAAGTTGCGTGCTTTGTGCTGCAAGGACGAGAACGATTGCAAAAGGTACGGCTCGTGACAGGACGGTCGGCAGGAATTTGCCTTGCACGCGATTGGTGTTCGGCTGCAGGGAGAGAAAGAAAGTGGGCACGCCGATGACAAAAATTTCCATCAGCATCAAGTTATTGGTTTCAAACGGATATCTTTGGCCCAGAATGATGGAAATAATCGCAAAGATCGTAGTAAACAGCGTCTTCATCAGGTACATGGATGAAGAATTCTGAATATTGTTGATGACGCGACGGCCTTCATAGACGACTTTGGGCATAGACGCGAAGTTATTATCGAGCAACACGATATGGCTTACGTTTTTTGCGGCGTCGCTTCCCGAAGCGACGCTTACGGCGCAGTCCGCTTCTTTCAGGGCGAGAATATCGTTTACGCCGTCGCCCGTCATAGCGACGGTATTGCCTTCGGATTTGATGGATTTGACAAGTATCGCTTTTTGTTCGGGAGTCACGCGTCCGAAGACTGTATATTGATTGGCGACCGAAGCGACTTCCTTTTCATTGAGTCCTTCCAGAGAAATATATTTTTCCGCATTCACGACACCGACGCGCCGTGCGACTTCGGATACTGTTACGGGATTGTCGCCTGAAATGATTTTTACGGCGACGTCATTGTCTTTAAACCAGCGGATGGTTTGGGCGGCATCTTCGCGAATGTTGTCGGCAATGGAAATGATCGCAAGAGGTTTAAAAGCAGAAGGAAGCTTATCGCCGACGATTTTTCCCGAAGATAGGGCCACGATGAGCACGCGCAGTCCCGATGAAGCGTACTGGGTGATAATACGGTCGATCTTATCGGGTACGGTACCGAGCACGAATTCGGGGGCACCCATCGCCACAGTTCCGATCTCGTCAAATGTGACGGCGGAGAGTTTACGTTTGGAAGAGAAGGGGATGGTTGCAGTCGCTTTTAGGGTTGAGCTGTGACCGAAATAATTGTTTAACGCAATCGAGGTCTGATTATTGTCGTGCAGGGCAGACAAATAGGAACCGAGAATTTCGTTGATCGTGAAATTTGTCGGATTGTTCAAAAGCATGCAGTCATTTACTTTCATGCGTCCGTCCGTGATCGTGCCTGTTTTATCGAGGCACAGCACATTCACGCGGGCAAGCATTTCCAACGAATACAAGTCCTGAACGAGGGTGTTTTGAGACATCAGGCGCAGTATACCGACCGTAAGCGCAAGGCTTGTAAGGAGCAGCATTCCGGACGGGATCATACCGATGACGACGGCGACGGTACTGCGGATAATCGCATTCAATTCGGTGCGGCTGAGCGTTTCGACGACGTTGGTCAGGTACCAGTTTCTGTTTACGAGGAATATTCCTATGGCGACGAGAATGATCAGCGGCGCAATGATCGTGATGATGAGCTTTGTCGAGCGCATCAGTTCCGAGTTCGGTTTCTTATATTTTTTTGCTTTAGCGGAGAGCGAATTGAGGTAAGTTGCGCTTCCGATTTTATCGGCGCGCGCTTTGCATGAACCGCTGGAAATAAAACTTCCGGCATACAAAAGGTCGCCTTTTTCTTTTTTGACGGGAACCGATTCTCCCGTAAGGAGCGATTCGTTGACTTCGATCGTTCCTTCGGCAAGTATGCAGTCTGCCGGCACCTGATTTCCGAGAGAGAGCAGGACTATGTCGTCGAGCACTATGTCTTTCGCGTGTATTTCGGCAATTTCACCGTTGCGCAGGACTTTGGCTGTCGGAACATTCAGCAAAGAAAGTTTATCGATCTTGCGTTTAGCGCGGATCTCCATGACGAGCCCGAAGGTAAGGTTCAGACCAAAAATGACGACAAAAAGGTATTGCGACAGAGGCGCGTTTGCAAAGGCAAGGGCGACGGCTGCAAGTGCGCACAGAAGGTTGAAGAAGGTGCAGATATTCCCGATGAATATGCTGGCATAGGATTTCGAATATTTCTGATTTGTGTCGTTGAACAGACACTGAGAAAAACGCTCGTTTACCTGGGCACTCGTCAGACCCTGATCGACGGACGGAGCAAAGCGACGCACTCCGGTCATGCTCGGCTGCGACTTCATTTTCTTGAATTGTTTCCGGATCGCGGAGATGTCCGGGGTTTCGGCAGAATCGTTGCGGTTGTCCTGCGATCGGGCATCGTCGTTGATTTTTTGCCGCACATATTCTTTAAGGTCCGTTCCCTGCGTTTCGCGGACGGGTTCTGATGTTTTTGCGGCGGCGCGCCTGCGGGCAGAGGACGAACGTTTGGTTTGCGTTGAATCTTTATTTTCGTTCATAGAATTACCGAGAGTATTTTTTTTCATTATATCATAAATTTGGTGTGAATACAAATATTTTTTCGTAAATGATGTTCGGGGAAGGGGGAAATCAAAAAAATAAAGAGAAATTGCCAAAGGTTCGCCGATTCTATTGCAAAATCGAAAAAATTAGTTTAAAATAGCAGGTGATAAGAAAAATCGGAGGCTTGTTATGATCGATATAAATTTTTTGCGCAACAATCCGGATGCTGTTCGGGAGAATATCAAAAAGAAGTTCCAAGATAAAAAACTTCCTTTGGTGGACGAGGTCCTTGCTCTCGATTTAAAGCGCCGCGAGTTGCAGAAAGAGGGCGACGAGCGCCGCGCAAAACGGAATGCTCTGAGCGCACAGATCGGCAAATACATGAAAGAAAAGAAGATTGCCGAGGCAGACGCAGTAAAAGCAGAAGTTGTGCAGAACAATGAACGCATTGCCGAAATAGAAAAACAGACCGAAGAAATTTCGGCAAAGCTGAAACAGGATATGATGTCCATTCCGAATATAATTGCGGACGAAGTTCCCATCGGCAAAGATGATTCGGAAAATGTGGAACGGGAGCGTTTTTTGGAGCCGGCCGAAAAGCCTTTCGAGGTTCCGTATCATCTCGATATTCTTGAAAGGCTCGCGGGCGTCGATATTGACAGTGCACGCCGTACGAGCGGGCAAGGTTTTTATTATCTGACGGGGGATATTGCGAGGTTGCATTCTGCTGTGCTCACATACGCTCGCGATTTTATGATCGATAAAGGTTTTACGTATGTGATCCCGCCGTTCATGATCCGTTCCGAAGTGGTTTCGGGTGTGATGTCGTTCGAGGAAATGGACGGCATGATGTACAAGATCGAAGGGGAAGATCTGTACCTGATCGGCACGAGCGAGCACTCGATGATCGGGAGATTTATGAATACGATCATCGATGAAAAAGACCTTCCGCTCACTCTTACGAGCTATTCTCCTTGCTTCCGTAAGGAGAAGGGTGCGCATGGCATTGAAGAGCGCGGGATTTATCGTATCCACCAATTTGAAAAGCAGGAAATGATCGTCATCTGCAAACCGGAAGAAAGTTCGGAATGGTTTAAAAAATTGTATTCGTACACGGTCGAACTTTTTGTTTCCATGCAGATTCCCGTGCGTACGCTGGAATGCTGTTCGGGGGATCTTGCGGATTTGAAATATAAAAGCATTGACGTGGAAGCCTGGAGCCCTCGCCAGAAAAAATATTTTGAAGTCGGAAGCTGTTCGAACCTTACGGATGCGCAGGCAAGGCGTCTCGGGATCCGCTATAAGACAGACAAAGGCAATGTGTTCGCGCATACTTTGAACAATACGGTGGTCGCGCCGCCGCGTATGCTGATCGCTTTGGTGGAGAATCACCTGAATGCAGACGGCAGTGTGAATATTCCGGAAGTGCTCCGCAAATATATGGGCGGCAAAGAAAAGATCCTTCCCAAGAAATAAAATACCCCGACGTATATAAATATGCATGGCAATTTGGGAATTATCCTTGAATAAAGCCATACTATTCTCGGCATCACCAAAAGCCGAAATAGCATTGATGCATGAATTGATCGGACGGCATAGGATCGGGCATCGCTCTTTTATATGCCGTTTTTATTCGGAATAAAGAATCAGCCCGCCGTACGGCGGGCTGATGTTTATTGCGTGCACAAACATGCAGAGGACGGAAAGATCTATTCTTTGTCTTCATCCGTCTTTTGCAAAACGATGACTGCTGATTCCGCAAAACGTTTGACGGAATCGACGGCGCTTTCGCATCCGGCTTTGGACGGATATGTTTCTCCGGTGCAAAGCAGCTGTTTGGAGCCGTTGAGCAATTTGAAGAAATATTGCCCTTTTTTGTTCTGCGAAATAACGATGTTGTCTTTCAAAATATTATTTTTGTGCGTTTTTATACCGTTTTTTGCTCCGGCAACGGAAGTATAATTGATACTGGACAACAGTTTTTCTCCGTTGGACGCGCGCAATTCAAAGTAATATCCGTTTGTCCCGTCCTGCACGATCACCCATTTTCCGTTATATGCGGAGCGCTTGTCTTCGTCGTCTGTCGGAACAGATTTCTTTGCCGCAGACTTGGATGCGGTGCCGATGTTTTCGGATTTGTCGGAGTGCTTTTCCGCCGCGGATTTTTCCTGTTGCGGCATTGAATTTTCGGTAACAGGCTCAGTGACCGTTTCCGAAGAATTTTCTGGAACGCTCCGTACGCCTTGTTCGGGTTCGGAAGATTCTTCGGCTTTTTTAGTCGTTTCGTTTGCGGTAAGGGGAACATTATCGGCAGAGTCGTCGTCTTCATTCGAAGCGATCGGCTCCGGAGCAAAAGACTGAGACGGCGTATCTTCGGTTGCAGGCATTTTTTGGAAAGCCGAGTTTTGCTTTTCGGTTACATTGTCCGTGGGGCGAGCGGAGACAGCCTCCGTTTTTGCCGCGGCGGAAACGGGCCTTTTTTCGGCGGCAGTATTTTTGCTTTCTTCCGCTTTTATGCTGTTTTCGGCAGATTTTTTCTTTTTGGAACGCGAAACGGCGATTGCAATCCAAAGTATGATGACGATAACCAAGGCGGCAATAATGCCGATCAAAATATAAAAGATGACTGGATTTTCCTGAAAATAATCGTTTAATTTCTGAAAAAATTCGTTCATAAGGCAGCTCCGAATAATTTTTACTGATATAATGTTAATACAAAACTTGAGAAAAGTCAAGCATGTGCAAATTTTTGTGGTTGATTGACAAATAAAACGCATTGCTGTACAATAAAAAAAACAGAAAAAAGGAAAAGATGATGCAAAAATATCAGGTTGCCATAGTCGGGGGCGGCGCAGGCGGGATGTTTTGTGCTTTGCGTCTGGCCGATGCGGGCATAAAGGATGTGATTCTCTTAGAGCGGAACGATCGGCTGGGCAGAAAATTGTCCGTAACGGGAAACGGGCAGGGAAACATTTCAAATGAGCAAATGTCGCCCGAGCATTATTTTTCGGATGATTTGTCCCGTGTGCGGAGAGTTCTGGATTTTTTCGGGAAAAGACAGTTGATCGAATATTTGACGGCGCTCGGTGGCCTGTTTGTGTCGGATGAGACGGGCAGGATTTATCCGGCATCCCGTCAGGCTGCTTCCGTAACAGATGTTTTGCGTTTTGCTTTGTCAAATCGGGGCACGGTCATTCGATTGAACACATACGTAAATAGCGCGAGCAAAAAAAACGGTCGATTTCTTATCGTGAGCGGCGAAGAAATTATATCGACGGATTATCTTGTTCTTTGTAATGGCGGATGTGCCGCTTCCTATCTCGGAACGGACGGGAACGGGTACGAACTTGCCCGCGCCTTCGGGCATACGATATCCGCGCTTTCTCCGTCTTTGGTGCAATTGAAGACGGAACAGGCACCGATACGCGGTTTAAAAGGGGTACGATCGGAATGTTTATTGCGGTTGTTCCGCCGAGATGCTGCGTGCGCAGATTTTTACGGCGATATAATTTTTACCGATTATGGGATCAGCGGAAATGCTGTCTTTCGTGCTTCTTCATTTGTGCGCGCGGAAGATGAGATCAGTATTGATTTTTTGCCGAAGTTCGGCGAGAAAGAATTGAAAGAGCTTCTTGCGGAAAAAGCAGAGAAATATCCTGTTTTTCCTGCGGAGGATCTTCTTCGCTGTATTGTAAACAGTTCGATCGGAAAATGCATACTGCGCCGTTGCGGGATAGGTTTGCAATCCTTAATACGGGATATTGGGTCCAAAATTCCTGTGATTGTTTCCATGTTGAAAGGGTTTCGGCTTAAAGTTTTGGGAACAATGGGATTTGACAACGCACAGGTAACCAAAGGCGGTGTGTATATGCGCGAGTTGGATGAAGGGTTGATGAGTTTAAAGGTCGAAAATTTATATTTTGGCGGAGAACTTATAAATGTTGACGGAGAGTGCGGCGGGTACAATTTACAATGGGCATTTTCCAGCGGTGCCGTCGTGGCAAATTCTATTTCGGAAAGGATAAAAAATGCGGATCGATAATGTCAAACTGAAAATCGGTGAGAGTGAAGAAAAATTAAAAGAGATTGCGGCAAAGAAAGTTCGTAACTTTAAATATTTACGCATTGTCCGAAAATCGTTGGATGCTCGCGATAAAACGAATATTCACTGGGTTTACAGCCTAGAAGTTTCCAAAGAGCCTTTCAAGCAAAATTCAAAAACTTATCCGCAGGTGAAGAGGGAACCGGATCGGGCGATTGTCGTGGGGAGCGGGCCGGCGGGTCTGTTCTGTGCGCTCCGTCTTTTGCGCGGCGGTATACGGCCCTTGATTGTTGAGCGGGGCGGAACGGTCGAGGAGCGCGTTATCAAAAATGAAACTTTTATTGCGGAGAAAGTATTGGACGAAAATTGTAATATTCAGTTCGGCGAAGGAGGAGCGGGGACATTTTCGGACGGTAAACTGAATACGCAGACGCATGATCCTCGCAATCAGGAAGTGTTGCAAATCTTTGCGGAATTCGGGGCCCCGAAGGAAATAACATACCTGAATAAACCGCATATCGGGAGCGATAATCTGCGCCGAATTGTGGCGAACATACGCAAATATATTCTTGCAAACGGAGGAGAATTTTTCTTTCATACACTTTTCGAAGGCATAAAACAGAGGGACGGACGGGTGTATGCTGTTTTACTGCGTGATCTAAAAACAAATACATTATTTGAAGAAAAGGCAAGCGATGTTGTATTGGCGATCGGGCACAGCAGCCGAGACACCTTTGAGCGGTTGCATTCGGCAGGGTTTATGATGCAGGCGAGAGAGTTCGCTGTCGGTGTTCGTATTGAGCATTTACAGCAAAAAATAAATTTTGCGCAGTACTCTGTCAGACATACTTTGCTTCCTCCGGCTGATTATAAGCTGGTCAGTCATGCGGGTGAGCGGACAGCTTTTACGTTTTGCATGTGTCCGGGCGGATATGTTGTTCCCGCTTCGAGTGAAGAAGAAACAGTTGTAACGAACGGCATGAGCGATTATGCGCGCGACGGAGTGAATGCAAACAGTGCTTTGTTGGTGCAGGTCCGCAGGGAAGATTTTGATCGGGGGAATGTATTGGACGGGATGCGGTTCCAGAGAGAACTGGAAAAGAAAGCTTTTTTTGCGGCCGGTTCGACGTACGCGGCACCGATACAGCGCGTGGAAGATTTTCTTTGCAAACGCGTATCGCGTTCTTTCGGGGAAGTACTGCCGACATATGGGGCAGGGACGGCTTTTTGTGACTTACATGAACTTTTTCCTTCGTATATATCGTCCTCGATGCAAAGTGCGTTGCTTGACATGGATAAGAGGTTAAAAGGATTTTCCGATGCGGATGCTCTTATGACTGCGCCTGAAACGCGCTTTTCTTCGCCGGTGAGGATCTTACGCGGCGAGGGCATGGAAAGCGTTTCGCTGAAAGGTGTTTATCCCTGTGGTGAAGGCTGCGGATATTCCGGCGGAATTACAAGTTCGGCGGCAGACGGAATGCGAGTGGCGGAATGCATTTGTGCAAAGTATTGTTGATATTTGGTTTGAGTAAGAAACGTGCAATTTAAAATTTTTAAATAGCTTCATTTTTTTATCATGCAATCAACATAATCGGGGGATATAATGTAGTCATCAAAAATGATTACACAAACTTTTTTCATATTCTCTCACTATAGTACGGGGGCCTGCTTAGCAGACCCCCGTACTATTAGTATAAGGAATAAATTCCGAAATCAAAGATTCGCGATCGTAAAAGATATCTATACTTGTAAAATAGAATTGACTTTATTCGTGGTTTCGGCTAAAATAGGTTGTAGCGAAATTAATCGGGAAAAGCGAGTAAAAAGACAAGACACTTTAAATTAGCATAAAAAAAATCTCAACCACGCTATATTGTGGTTGAGATATAATGGCAGGGGAGACGCGATTATCCCGAAAGTGTAAAATTGCATAAAAACAGGCAAAAAAGCCTCAAAAACGCTTAAAATTAGCGTTTTTGAGGCTTAATTTTTTTAAATTTTGAAAATTTTAAAAAATTTTTAGGGCAACTTTTTTGCATATAATGTGTAGGTTAAACAGTTTTTAAAATGGTTTTTGTAATTGTCTTTTTTCTTAAAGTATTAACAGATTTTTTGGATGTCATAATTTTTAACACAAATATACATTTCAGAAAATTCGTTTTTATTGTAGATAACAACATTTCAGGTTCAACACGAAAAATGTCTTCAACGGGCACGTTATTTGATAGATTTTTATGGTCCCGTGGTAAAATCAGAAATAAGAGAGTTATTCCTTGTGTTAATTGTTTTTTAGCTAATTAACATGATACAAGGTTTTAACTCTCTTGTCTTTTTTAGAGTGTGTTTACACAAAATATTTTACACTATCTCCCGAAAAGGATCCCGTCAGACTTTATCTCAAATTTGTGTTGAATTGGATTATTATCATGCGCTTAGATAAAATTTTTTCAAATAAAATGGTTTTTGCCGTTGACGGTCGTTTTTCTTTGTGCTGCGCCCTGTCAACCGAAACCCGGGAGTCGGCAAAGAAACGTGGGGGAAAATTGAGAACAGATATTATTTTCTAAATGCGCCGGGGGATACGTTTGTATATTTTTTAAAAATTTTGTAAAAATTGACGGTATTGTTAAATCCGCATTCCAAAGCAATATCCAGAATATTCTTATCCGTGGTTTTTATAAGCGTAAGCGCTTCTTCTATGCGTTTGATACAAAGATAGTCCCATACGGACATCCCCATACATTTTTTAAAGACAGAAGAGAAATAGCATCGACTGTACGCCACCTGTTGCGCAAGAGCATCCAAAGAAAAATTTTCTTTATAATGCGAATCTATATATTTGACTGCGGATAAAAGTTTTTTATAATTCCGATTTTCCGTTTTTGAAATGCGTCGGCTTTCGTAAGGGCGCGAAATCAAAACGAGCATTGTCGAAATATAGTTGTTGACAATCACGTTGTAGTCGCTTTTCTGATTTTCCAGCTCCCGACGAGCATGAAGGAAGAGATTCTGTATTTCCCGAATTTGCTCCTCGGGCAAAGTATCGTTGATTTTATTACCGGATAAAGGGAAACTCGCAACCAGTATCTTAATATAATTTGCGTTTAAGGCGCTCGGAAAATTCGTATAGAGATAATAAGGGGCGATATGCAGATTTAAAAGTTCCATGTCGCCGTCGTCGATGTCCGTAATACAATGCGCTTCGTTCGGACGAAAAAAGAAAATATCGCCCTCGCGAATGGAATATACGCCGTTTTTCGTTTTGTATTTTCCACTTCCGCGCAAAATCAGAGAAATCTCAATCAGGGAATGATAATGGATGCGCATAATGTTTTTTCGCGAAGTGGCGACAGACGTAAAAAGGCGCAGCGCGTCTGCCTCGTGAAATTTTTTTTCGTATAATATGTTCATAAAAAAAGTGTAGCAGATCGCTTCTGTTATGTCAAGAAAAAAACCAAAAAATCAAAATATAATTTATAAACAGGGAAATATTATTGTAGCTCCTTTTTTTGAAATATGTTATACTCTATTCGGAAAATAAAAAGGCGGTATAAAATTATGAACGCAAACGAACTGAAAATCATCGATCTTCGGGTTGCCGATATCGACGGACTTCCCAAACACATGATTTTGTTAAAAATCTATACCAATGCGGGAATCGTCGGATACGGCGAAGTGCGCGACGCGTCGAGCGCGACGTACGCTAAAATGCTGAAAAGCCGTTTGATCGGGGAGAATCCGTTAAACGTTGAAAAATTATTCAACCGAATCAAACAGTTCGGCGGTCATTCCCGTCAGGGCGGCGGCGTTTCGGGTATCGAAATCGCGCTTTGGGATATTATCGGTAAGTTTTACGGCGTTCCCGTGTATCAACTGCTCGGCGGGAAATGGCGGGACGAAGTACGCATCTACTGCGATACCGACGTCGACGGCAAGCATACGGGAACGGACATGGGCAACGCCTTGAAAAAGCGCATGGAGCAAGGGTTCACGTTCCTTAAAATGGATTTGGGCATAGAACTTTTGTACGACGAACCGGGAACGCTCAATGCGCCCGTGGGGCTCATCGAAGATTACAAAAAATATAATATGAAAGCGATTTGTCATCAGTCAGGTTCTATCGATAAGTCGCTGATGTTCGGGAAGAATTATCAGATTTTTACCATTCCCCATTACGCAACGGGGATTCACGTTACCGAAAAAGGTCTCGATTATCTCGAAGATTACGTGAGACAGGTGAGAGACGTCATCGGATACGAAGTTCCGCTTGCGATCGACCACTTCGGGCACGTTGCCATCGAGGACGCGATACGGTTCGCGAAACGTCTTGAAAAATACAATATTGCCTGGATGGAAGATTTAACGCCCTGGCAGAACCATAAAGATATTGCAAAGTTCGCTCAGAATTCCTGCGTGCCCATTTGTACGGGGGAAGATATTTATCTTGCCGAAAATTTTGAAGGCATTATGAAAGCAGGTATCAACGTGGTTCATCCCGATCTGCTTACGGTGGGCGGCATTGCCGAGATGAAAAAAGTCGGCACTATGTGCGAAAAGTACGGCGTTGCGCTTGCGATCCATATGGCGGAAAGTCCGATCGCGTTTATGGCGGCGGTACATACGGCGGCTGCGCTGAAAGACGTTCTGGCGATCGAATTCCATTCCGTCGATCATCCCGAGTGGTTCGATCTGGTAAATCCCGCGATCAAACTCGACAACGGATTTATGAAAGTTCCCGACGCGCCGGGACTCGGTATCGAAAGTCTGAACGAAGAACTTGTGAAAAAGTTCAAAAAAGCCGATTGCGAAGAGCCTTGGAGCGATACTTCCGCTTGGGACATGGAATGGGCGAACGACCGCGAATGGTCGTAATATAACGTGCGTTTCAAGATTGCGAAAAAACAATTATCATAAAAAGAGGTAATCAAATGGCATACGATATCAACGAACTCGTGATAACGAACGAAGAAACGAACAAACGCATACAAGACGGCATTGAAAAGAACCGCAAGGGCGATTTTACTTTGAAAACGTCTTTCAAATCGGGCGAAAAAGTGCATGTGAAGTTAAAAAATCACAAATTCCGTTTCGGCTGCAACATGTTTATGTTAGACGAAATTCCCGACGACGAACGCAAGAACGAACTTTACAAAGAGAAACTTGCCGCGCTTTTCAATATGGCGACCGTGCCTTTTTATTGGGACGCTACCGAGCCGACGGAAGGACATACGAGATACGATAAAAATTCCGAAAAAATCTACCGCCGTCCGCCGACGGATCTGTGCGTGGAATTTTGCGAACAACACGGCATCGAACCTCGCGAACACGCGCTTTGCTACGATCATTTCTTCCCCCAATGGCTGAAAGGAAAGAGCAACGAAGAGGTAAAGGCACACCTTGAAAAGCGTATGAAGGAAGTTTCCGAACGGTACGCGGATAAAATTCATACCATCGAAGTAACCAACGAGATGTTCTGGTGGGACGGTTGGGTGACCGATTTTTATCTCGCCCCCGATTTCATGGAATGGTGCTATAAAAAAACGGCGGAATATTTCCCGAAGAACGAACTTTGTATCAACGAATGGACGGGGGCGATTTGGGACACCCGCGCCTGCGCTTACGACGCATATTATATGATGCTTGAAAACCTTTTGATGAAAGGGTGCCGTATCGACGCAATCGGCGCGCAGTATCATATGTTTCAACGCGCGGAAAAATATTTCGACGATACGCGTAGATTTTATAATTTGCCGCACCTTTTCGACGCGTTGGATAATTACGGTCGCTTCAAAAAGCCCATTGAAATCACGGAGGTTACGATTCCTGCGTTCACGCAGGACGCTGCCGACGAGGAATCGCAGGCGGACGTGCTCGAACGTTTGTATTCCGTGTGGTTCTCTCACGAAAACGTTTCGCAGATCGTCTATTGGAATCTGACAGACGGCTACGCGGCGTTCACAACCCCGGGAAACATGGAGGAAGGCGAAAATTATTATCGCGGCGGATTGCTCCGTTTTGATATGAGCGAAAAACCCGCCTACAAACGCCTGAAACACTTGATTAAAGAAGTCTGGACGACGAACGAAGAACTTACGGCGGACGAAAACGGCGAGGTTCAATTCAGAGGGTTTTACGGCGAATACGAAGTTACGGCAGGCGGAAAAACCTATCAAGTTAATTTCGATACGGACGGGAAGAAAGCGGTATTATGAAAAGGGCGTTGGTTACGGGCTCTACGCAGGGGATCGGCAAGGCGATTGCGCAAAGGCTTGTTAAAAACGGATTCGAAGTCATCGTTCATTGCAGTTCGGATATAGAAAAAGCCGAGCGCATACAAAACGAAATCGGCGCGTACCGGTCGGTCGTCTGCGATTTATCGGATATGAAACAAGTTGCCGCGCTGAAAGAGAAAACGGGCGCGGTAGACGTGCTGATCTTAAACGCAAGCGTTCAGTATAAACAAAAATGGTTGGATGTCGGCGACGCGGAAATGGAAAAGCAGTTGAGCGTAAACGTGGTTTCCACGCTGAAACTCATTCAGGCGTATTATCCCGACATGAAGGAAAAGGGTTTCGGCAGAATCATTACGATCGGCAGCGTAAATCAACACAGACAGCACCCCGAACTTTCTTTTTACGCGGCGACGAAATGCGCGGTTATGAGTCTCGTTAAAAACATAGCAAAAGAAGTTGCTTCTTTCGGAGTTACGGTTAACAACGTATCCCCGGGCGCGATCGCAACGCCGAGAAACGCAAACGTTTATAACGACGAAGCCGCGCGCAAAAAAGTAGAAGCCGTAATCCCCGCGGGCAGGTTCGGAACGCCCGAAGAGTGTGCGGGGATCGTGGCGTTTCTCGCAAGCGACGACAGCGCGTATATCACGGGCGCGGATATCAAAGAGGACGGAGGTATGAGTTTATGATTCGGTTTAATTCAAAAGAAGATATCATCGCATTAACGCCGCAGTGGAAAGGCGAACGCTTTCCCGACGGCAGACCGAGGGTTCCCGATAAATACCTTGAAAAAATGCGAAAAATGACCTTGGAAGAACTTTGGAAGCCGATTTTCGTAAAGGGTTATGAAAGTCAGTTCGAGGGGGATTTGAAAACGCTTCACGACGACGGTAGAATTCTGATCGGCAGGGCGGTAACGGCAACGTTTGTGCCTACCCGCCCCGACCTGCACGAAGTCATGTTCGGCGTGGGCGCGGAAGAGGGCAGAAAAGGCAACTACAACCAGTGGGTGATCGACAGTCTTACCGAGGGCGACGTGGTAGTCGTCGATATGTACGACAAGATCTATAAAGGCACGTTTTTAGGAGGCAATTTAACCACTGCGATTAAGACAAAAACCAAAACAGGCGGCGGCGTGATCTGGGGCGGTATCAGAGATACGCAGCAGATGAAAGCGGTCGAGGGCGTGCAGGTGTATTATCGCGGCATCGATCCCACGCCGATCCGCGAATTTATCATGAAAGATTTCAACGGAATCACACGTATCGGCAAGGCGACGGTGCTTCCCGGCGATATCGTGTACGGCGCGGGCGGCGGCGTTCTGTTTATTCCCGCGCACCTCGTGCCCGAAGTGGTGGACGGCGCGGCGAAAACGCATGTGAAAGACGATTTCGGGTTTGAAATGATCGCGCAAAACAAATTCACCACGGCGCAGATCGACAGAGCGACGTGGACGGAAGAAATGCTCGATATGCTGACGGAGTGGATACAAAAAGATCCGCGCGGCGAAAAATACCGCGATCTCGATTGGTCGCCCGAATACGAGGCGGCGAGAAACGGCGACCCCAACGACACGCAGACGATGCTGTGATATGAAAGAAATTTACTTATTATCCTGTGCCGAGGTAGCCGAGGGCGGCGGAGTTTATAAATACGGATTGACGGAAACGGGCAAGTTAAAAGAAATTGCTTATTTGCCTTGTCCTAAGCCTATGTACGCGGTAATATTCGGCGAGAGATTGCATATTCTTTTGCGTTCGCCTTTCAACGCGGACGATCATAGCGGATTTTTTTCGTGTAAAACGGATTTTACCGACCGTTCGGAGATACAAAGCACGCTCGGCAGATGCGCCTGCCACCTTGCCGCGGAAGGCAACGACGTATATATCGTGAATTATTTGAGCGGGAATATCGTAAAGAATTGCAAAAAAGTCGTTGATCACAGCGGAGCAGGCGTCAATCTGCCGAGGCAGGATATGCCGCATACGCATTTTACGACTTTTTTGCCCGATAAAAAATACGTTTTATGTTGCGATCTGGGGTTGGATACGATTTTTATTTACGACCGTGATTTAAACGAAATATCACGGGCAAAAGTTCCTCAAGGTTACGGCGTAAGGCACTTGGTTTTTTCCAAAGACGGAGAATTCTTTTATGCGGTAAACGAGCTTGTTCCGTCGGTAAGCATATTTAAGTATTCGGACGGGGCGGCAAAGTATATCGATACAACTAAGTTTGATTGCAAAGACGTAAATTCAACCGCCGCGGCGATAAGGTTGGACGGAAACAGACTTTATGCGTCCGTTCGCGGAGAAAACGAAATATTCGTCTTTGACGTATGCGGCGCAACGCTCCGCCCCATCGCCGATTTCTCCTGCGGAGGAAGCGGACCGAGAGATTTCGATATCGTTTGCGATTATATCGTATGTACGAATGAGAATTCGGATACTGTAACCGTCATCGACAAAACAAGCCACTCAATCATGGACGAGCTACCGATGCGCGCACCGTTAAATGTGGTGAAAGGTGAATATAATGGATTTTGAGACGATATGCAAAGAGCGATATTCTACAAGAGATTTTTCGGATAAAAAAGCGGACGAAAAGGCGGTCAGGCGAGTTCTCGAAACGGTCAGGCTTGCGCCTACCGCGCTGAATCGTCAGCCGTATAAAATTTTTATTGTCGACAGCGAGGAGGGGATAGAAAGACTCGAAAAATCGAAAGCGGTTTTATATCACGCAAAAACGGTGCTGATAATTTCTTCGGACAGAGCGAACGCATGGGCGAATAGATACAGTGGAGAAACGGACGTGCTGATAGATATCGGTATCGTCGTTGCGACGGCGTTGTACGCGGCGAAAGAGTGCGGATTAGAGAGTTGTTGCGTATGCAATTTCGATCCTGAACGATTAAAAAAGGAGTTCGAGTTACCTGAAAATCTGACGCCGGACGCGCTGATCGCGTTAGGATATAAAAGCGATGATGACAAACCGAGCGAAAGGCATTTTATGCGCAGAAGGGTAGAAGAATTTGCCGAACGAAAATAAAAGACGATACGCGTCGGTAAAAAGCAGGATTGCCCGCCTTACCGTTTGTTTCACGAAACAGGCGGTTATCGACGATATGCTCGATAAGGGCAGCCTGAATTTGGAGTGCAAATTATGAATCAAAGAATCCCTGTAGTAGTTATTAAGGATTTAAATGAAACGAAAAAAATTCTTTCGGCGCTGAAAAAATACGGAATCGACTGCGCGGAAATCACCTTCCGCACTTCCTGTGCGGAAGAGGCGATCCGCCTTGCCTGCAAGGACTTCCCCGATATGGAGATCGGCGCGGGAACGGTGATCAACGCGGAGCAGTGCGAACGCGCGTTGAAAGCGGGCGCGAAATTTATCGTATCGCCCGGATTTTCCGAAAGCGTGGCGGCGATCTGCAAGCGTGCGGGCGTGCCCTATTATCCCGGCTGCGTGACGCCGACGGAGATCATGAAGGCGTTGGAGTGGGGAATCACGACTGTGAAATTCTTCCCCGCGAACGTGTACGGGGGGATGAAGGCGTTAAAGGCGCTTTCCGCACCCTTTCCGCAGGTGAAATTTATTCCGACGGGCGGGGTGAATAAGGACAATTTAGACGAATTTTTGTCGTGGGAGAAAATCGCCGCCGTGGGCGGAAGTTTCTTTGTGGAAGAGGCGCTCAAAGAAGCGGGAGAAGCAAAATGAGAGTTTTTTCGGCGACAACATTGCGGGTATGGGCGTAGCCGTGAGGCGGACGAAAGCTCGGATATACGGAGTTGCGGTAGAGGTTACCCGACGTTCGCGGCGGACGGGTTATATAGCGAAAGAACGGGTAAAATAATTCAGAGAAAAAACAGAGGTGGAAGAATGGGTAAGGTAGTTACGTTCGGGGAGCTGATGCTTCGGCTTGCGCCGGAAAATTATTTGAGATTCGTGCAGAGCGAGAAATATGAGGCTACGTTTGGCGGAGCGGAAGCAAACGTGGCGGTATCGCTCGCAAATTACGGCGTGGACGCGGCGTTTGTGACGAAATTACCCGCGCACGAGATCGGACAGGCGGCGGTCAATTCGTTGCGCAAATTCGGTGTGGATACAAGTAAGATCGTCCGCGGAGGAGAGAGGGTAGGTATCTACTATTGTGAAAAAGGTGCTAGCCAAAGACCGAGTAAAGTGATCTATGACAGAGCGTACTCTGCAATCGCTATGGCGAAGAGAGAGGATTTTGACTGGGATAAAATTTTCGAGGGAGTCGAATGGTTCCACTTTACGGGGATCACGCCCGCGCTTTCGGACGAGACGGCGGCGATCACCCTCGATGCGTGCAAAAAGGCAAGAGAAAAGGGGATCACGATCTCCTGCGATCTGAATTTCCGCAAAAAGCTGTGGAGCAAAGAGAAAGCCGGAAAGGTGATGGGCGAACTTTGCGAATATATCGACTACTGTATCGCGAACGAAGAGGATGCAAAGGACGTATTCGGGATCGAAGCGGACAATTCGGATATCTACGGCGGGAAGCTGGACGGAAACGGCTATATTTCCGTGGCAAAAAAGCTGACGGAGAGATTCTCCTTCAAAGGGGTTGCAATCACTCTGCGCGAGAGCAAGAGCGCAAACGACAACGACTGGAGCGGTATGCTCTACACAAACGGGCAGGCGTATTTCAGCAAGAAGTACAGTATGCACATTGTGGATCGCGTAGGCGGGGGCGACAGCTTCGGCGGAGGGCTCATCTATGCGCTTTTGAACGGATACGAAGCGCAGGACGCGATCGAATTCGCGGTAGCGGCGAGTTGTTTAAAACACAGTATCGAGGGGGACTATAACATGGTATCCCTTGCGGAAGTGAAAACGTTGGCGGGCGGCGACGCAAGCGGCAGAGTACAAAGGTAAAATTGTTTAGCGGAAAAATTTTCCCGTATGCGCTTTTTCGTAAAATCAGGGCATACGGGAGCAGGCGGACGTTCGTCGGGGAAGCATATATGTTTTCCCGACGTCTTTTTGTAAAAGAAAACCACTCGTTGAGCGAGTGGATAGCGTAAATACGATCCCGTTACTTTGTTCAAGATCTTGGTGTACGGGTATATGAACGGCAAATACTCTTGTAGAGATTTAGAGAATGCTTGTAAGCGTGATATTTATTTTATGTGGTTGCTGAACGGTATGCAAGTTCCGGACGCTACTACCTTTGCTCGGTTTCAGAACGAAAAGCCGTGCAAAAATACATACAAAATCAAGAGACGGAAGATATGATAACAGACCAGATCAGCATGGTGGAGTGCTACGACCCTTTCAAACAATGGATAGATAATAACAAGAAAAGAATTAACAGAAAGGAATAAAGAGTACGGCTTGCTTGTGTGCGGTAGGCGAGTTTTGTACGGCGCTTGAGCGCCGCGCCAGTAACCTTGCCCTTTAGGGCTTTCCAAAGCCCCCACTTTAGTGGGGGATATTTACTCGTTGTGAAAACAAAATCGAGGTAAGCCTGCACGATTTTCATTTGCCCGATATGGCAGACAAAAAGCCCGTAACAAGTTTGTTTTGCGCACAACAACGCGGGCCTGCGGTTTTGTCAAAAATCGTATTTTATCATATCAAAATTCGGAGGTATTTTTGCTTTGGTATTGACAAGACACGAGGGGGGGGTATAATAGAGTTGCCTCTTGCGAGGAAATAGTCTATGGGCATACGATCCGCAAAGGTAAAAATTTATCATGTAGGGAGGAACAAAAATGAGAGCAATGAAAAGAGCAGGCTGCGCGGTGGCGGCGCTTATATTGGCGCTGGCGCTCGTCTTGGGGCTTCTTTTCGCTGTGCCCGTATTCGCGGAGACGCAGGGGCAGGAAGATGCGGCAAAACAGCCGGTCAATTATTATCTGACTGCAAATGTCAAAAAAAAATTGGCGGACAACGGTTTGACGTATACGGACTTCAATTATTTTAACGGCATTCGCTGGACGACGGAAGCCTATGCGAGCCAGGCAGACAGCAATTGGTGGGGGTATGCTTCTGTTTACATGGGGCTTTCGGAAAACGGAGAGGGCGTCGACCTTACGCAATATAGTACCGTCAATTTGGAAGTATGGGGCATTTCGCAGCACGCTACTTGGATCATAGCGGGCTTTGTTGACAGCTCGGGGCGCTATGCGACGCTGAACGGAGATGCTATTAAAGGAAATAAGGATACAGTTTGTTTTGACGGTATCCGTTTCGGAGCGGGCGAGGCAGGCGCCGGCATTGAAGCGTCCGATTATGTTGACGCTTCCAGCGACTGGCGCGGCGCGTTTATCGGCAATATGTGGGGCGAGCTGAAAGTGCAGCCCAAAGTGCAAAAGGTTAACAACAACCAGAACCCCACGGGACAAATCGATACATACACATTAAGCGATCGTGCATTCGATTGGAAGGATGTCGGTTCGATGTTCGTCCGCTATCATGCATGGGATGCGAAGACTATCCAGACGGGCAAAGTGACATTGGTTGATGCGGAAGGCGAGCGCACGGAGGTATTTGAT
>CALVHR010000003.1 GCA_944328495.1 uncultured Clostridia bacterium | reverse complement strand
CTCTCGGAAGCCATTTTTTTTACGACGAATAGCACAAGCAACATGGTCTTCTCCTTGACCGTTGCTTGTGCCGTCGCTGTACAGGAAGGTATGACAAAGTAACCTTAAAATGGCTTCCCTCTCGGAAGCCATTTTTTTTACGACGAATAGCACAAGCAACATGGTCTTCTCCTTGACCGTTGCTTGTGCCGTCGCAGTACAAGAAGGAATGACAAAGTAATTTTTAAATGGCTTCCCTCTCGGAAGCCATTTTTTTTACGACGAATAGCACATGCAACATGGTCTTCTTCTTGACCGTTGCTTGTGCCGTCGCAGTACAAGAAGGTATGACAAAGTAACCTTAAAATGGCTTCCGTTTGGGAGCCATTTTTTTGCGACGAATAGCACAAGCAACATGGTCTTCTCCTTGACCGTTGCTTGTGCCGTCGCAGTACAAGAAGGAATGACAAAGTAATTTTTAAATGGCTTCCCTCTCGGAAGCCATTTTTTTTACGACGAATAGCACATGCAACATGGTCTTCTTCTTGACCGTTGCTTGTGCCGTCGCAGTACAAGAAGGTATGACAAAGTAACCTTAAAATGGCTTCCGTTTGGGAGCCATTTTTTTGCGACGAATAGCACAAGCAACATGGTCTTCTCCTTGACCGTTGCTTGTGCCGTATCATCATGACCGATACAGCCGATCGTAGCTGATGCGTATGTCTTGTTTATAATCACCGAACCCTTTCCCGAACAGGTTGAACCCGCCTTTCGCTTTTGCGTTTTCTTTCACGCCGATCTTCAGTTCGAAAAAATCTCCTTCATCCAATTTCAACTGGTCAAGCGTACAATCAGAAGCGTGAACGTTGTTCAGACTTACGCCTTCCGACGTGACGGACACCGTCACCAACATTCCGTACTGCGTCATAAAATCCTGCCACCAGTCGGGATTGTTCATTCCTCTGCGTCCGCCGAAATCCCCGGGCGAACGGTATGTACAAAGCTCGACACCGTTGATCCAAAATGTAATATCGCTTTCCCACTGATTGTTGTATGTGGATGTCTCCGAACATATCTCCATCGATATACTGAAATCGTTGAGCTTCTTTTTTTTCAGTACGGAATTGGAAATTTTATATGTCACATACCCGCTCCCTGCGATCCATAAAATTTCTGCTTCCCCGCGGTTCGCTACCCACATTCCCGTCCCGGCACCGGCAAGCACCGTTTGCGGACTTGCCATGCCGTAATACGTAGACGTTGCACAGTCGCAAAACGAACCGATCGTCACATTGATGGTGTGCCTCTTTTGCAAATTATTCTGCGAATCGCCTGTATTGCGCAGATCCATCACCACATACGCGCACTTGGCCGTCATAGGTCGGGCGTTGCCGCGGCCGCGCGCTTCCAGCATCATAACAAGCCCTGCACGTTCCAGCATCTTCACATTGGTCGCAATCGTCGAAACCGGCTCGTTCAAATGTTCAGCGATCTCAACCGTCGTCAATGCCTTGTTATAAAGCAGGCACAGAATGTCCCGCCGCAGCTTCAAAGAAAGACAAAGCGCTATCTTTTCAAAATCCGGATCGTTGATGTTTACTACGTTCTTGCGCATGATCCGCACAACACGTTTCGCCGCTCCCTCTTCACGATTTTCCATTTTTTCCTCCATTTGCTCAGCGGTCTGCGCCGCTTGCCGCAACAAAATACCCGTACAATTTCTTTCCTTATTATACTGTATCTTGCAAAACATTGCAAGATATTTTTTGCGTTGCGAAAAAGCCCCAAAAAAACTGCGTCCGAAAGGTTACAGGTGATCGATTCGTTCAATACCGTCTACAGAAAATCGCCATACCGATATCCGGGCGACCACCGCCTCGTTAAAGCATCCTTTTACCCTTTCGTGCCCCAATTATAGCACACAGCCTATCCTCTTGCAATAGCAAAAATTTTTTATTTCATTGCAAAAATTACAAAATATTTATAATTTTTCGACTGTCGCAAATATAGTCTTCTGCAGATTTTAAGAGAAACATAAGATCCGATCAGGCTCCCGCACGTTTTTTTGTGCGGGAGCCTGATCGTTAAAGGGAAATTATACTATTCATGACAACAGCTCGAAAAAGCCCGACGCACACAGGCGCCGGGCTGAACAAATTTATGTTTTCCGTATGCGTAAAGATCTACCTCACAGAATCTTATGCAATCATGCACTTTGCTTGACAGATCTCCTTAATTTTTATCGACAAATTTCAAAACTTCCTCATACAGCTTGTTTTTATCCGCAACCGCCGTGAACCTTACGGGTTTATCGCGAAGCTTGGACAAACTCTTCGGCACCTTCATCGCCGTTGCCAGATTCAGATGCTTGATCGCCTTGAAGGAATCCTTGATATCGTTCCCCGTTACCGCATACATGACGTCCTGCGGGAATTTGTACGGGCTTGCCGTGGATACGACAACCATCGGAGACTTATCCTTGGAATGCTCCGCCATATAGTTGCCCGCCGCGTACATCGCGCACGCCGTATGCGTATCCATCGGATACTGGTATTCTTCAAAAAACTCGTAAATGGTTTCCACCGTCTCGTCTTCGCCGCAGAAATCCGCCCACAAGAGCTCCTGCACCGCGGCGAGCTCTTCGTCATAAAGTTGATATACTCCCTCTTTTGCGAGCTTGTCCATGCGAAGTTTGACGCGTTCCGGCTCCCTGCCCGAAATCTCAAACAACAGCCGCTCCAAATTGCTGGAAATGAGAATGTCCATCGACGGCGACATCGTCTTGAAAAATTCGCGGCGCTTATCGTATACACCCGTACGGATAAAATCGGTAAGAATGTTGTTCTTATTGGATGCGCAGATCAGCTTTCCGACCGGCAGTCCCATGCGCTTAGCGTAATACGCCGCGAGAATATTCCCGAAATTTCCTGTCGGGACTGCAAAATTTACCTCTTCGCCCATTTCGATCTGATCGGAAGACACAAGATCCAAATATGCCGAAAAATAATAGGCGATCTGCGGAGCCAGCCTGCCGAAGTTGATCGAATTCGCAGAAGAAAGAATATATCCTTTTTTATGCAGCTCCTCTTTGTAGGATTCACCCGTAAAAATTGTCTTGACTGCCGACTGACAATCATCGAAATTGCTGCGTACGGCCACGACATTGACATTCTTTCCCTCTTGCGTCGCCATCTGCAATTTCTGCATTTTGCTCACGCCTTCGTTGGGATAAAAAACCATGATCTTGACGCCTTCCGCATCCTTGAATCCTTCCAGAGCCGCTTTACCCGTGTCGCCGCTGGTCGCAACAAGAATGAGAACCTGCTCTTTGATCCCGCAAAGGTCGCAGCCTTTGCGCAGAAGATAAGGCAAAAGCGTGAGCGCCATATCTTTGAATGCGCACGTAGGGCCATGGAACAGCTCGAGAATGTACAGCTGTGAATCGATCTTGACCAGAGGCGCCGCATCGCCGTCTTCAAACTGGGCATACGCTTTTTCGCAAGCCGCTTTCAGCCCGTCAAAATCGTATTCGTCCAGATACTTGTGCAAGACGGTCGCGGCGCGTTCGGCATAGCTCATCGAAAGCATATTTTCCATCTCTTCTTTCGAAACGGACGGAAAAACCTCCGGAACAAACAGGCCGCCGTCCCGCGCTATACCCTGCGCGATCGCCTGCGCACCCGTGACACATTCTCCCCCTCTGGTACTGATAAATTTCATAACTCCTCCAAAGCCTTCGCCTTGCGCCCCGAAGAGCGCGCAAAACCGCGCGGCACGCCGCCGTGCCCGCGCGCTGATAATTTTTGTTTCAAATTGAAAAAACTTGCCCTTCCCGCCCGGCGGGAAGGGCAAGCATTCGTCCGTTACAGATATTTTGCCACGAAATCAGGCAGGTCCTCTTTCGCACAGCTGCATGTCACATAGATCGTCAGACCATTCTCTTCCGAAAGCTTGTCGAGCATATAATAAAATGCCGCCATGTCTTTGATCTCTTTCCCGGCAATGCGCGCCGCACCGTCTATGAAAAGATACTCGTTGTCGTTGTTGCCCGCAACAACTCCCTTCACAAACCCGCACAAAGCCTCCTCGCCTGCGATCATGAAATCGTTCGTGTCGATCACGCGGATGTCTCTGTGAAGGTCATACATATAACGCTTGGTGTTCGTGATAAAAATCATGTGCCCTTTCGCAGCCGCAACCTTTCCGTTTGCCTCGTCAATTAAGATCTTCGTTTTGCCGGTACCTTTGGGCCCGTAAATAATTTTGATCATTGGAACCTCCGTTGAATTAAATTTGCTTATATCTATTGTAAACCATTTCCGCGTTTCTTTCAATAACTTTTTGAAAAATTTTTCAAAAAAATTTTGTTAAATGCTTGTGATCGCTCTGCGTTACTCAATTTCCGCTCTTCAATCGCCCGAATGCCACAAATTCCCGATGCTTGTCACGGTCCAGCTGCCGAATCATGTTGTCCAATTCGTCATCGCCCCAAATACTGTTCCTTCCCGCAGCATATTCCGCATCGATGATCTCTTTCATCTTTACCACCAAGCCGTCGCGCTTGTCGATCTTGTGCTCATCCGGCAGATAATAATAATCGTTGATCCAATACGCGATGCCCGCAAGCCCGCTGGCATTGTTGATGGATACGCGTGCGGGACGGTTCAGCACCTTTGCCGTGTCGAAAATATTGTATATTTCGGGATCTTTCAAAAGTCCGTCAGCATGGATGCCCGCGCGCGTGGAATTGAACGCACGCCCGACAAACGGCGTGTTCGGCGGAATGATCCACCCCAGTTCATCCTCAAAATACCGCGCAATATCCGTGATCGCCGTAAAATCCATTCCGTCGTCTGTACCGCGCAAAGACGCATATTCGATCGCCATCGCTTCCAAAGGACAATTGCCCGTGCGCTCGCCGATCCCCAAAAGAGAACAGTTGACGGAACTCGCTCCGTACAGCCATGCCGTCGCCGCATTGGTGACTACTTTATAAAAATCATTGTGACCGTGCCATTCAAGAAGACTGCTCGGTACTTCCGCATGGTGATGCAGTCCGTAAACGATGCCCTGCACACTGCGCGGAACACTCGTTCCGGGATAATTGACCCCAAACCCCATCGTGTCGCACATACGGATCTTAATGGGAATGCCGCTCTCGCGCGAAAGCTTCATCAGCTCGTTCGCAAACGGCACGACAAATCCGTAAAAATCCGCACGCGTAATATCCTCAAAATGACAACGCGGTTTGATCCCGTGCGAAAGCGCGCTCTTGACGATCCCCAAATATTTATCCATCGCCTGCGAACGCGTCAAATTCATCTTTTTGAAGATGTGATAGTCGCTGCAGCTGACCAAAATGCCCGTCTCTTCCACGCCGGCCGCTTTGACAAGCTCAAAATCCTTTTCATTCGCACGGATCCATGTCGTGATCTCGGGAAATTTCAGCCCAAGTTCCTGGCACTCTTTGAGCGCCCTGCGATCCTTTTCACTGTACAGAAAAAATTCGCTCTGACGGATAATGCCCTTCTTTCCGCCCAAACGCGCCATCAACTTATATATGTCGACAATCTGCTTGACCGTGAAAGGCGATGTGGACTGCTGACCGTCACGGAACGTCGTATCCGTGATCCAAATTTCCGAAGGCATATCCATCGGCACATGACGATAATTGAACACAACCTTCGGGATCTCGTCGTAAGGATAAATGTCACGGAACAGTTCGGGTTCCGTCACGTCCTGCAATTGATAATGGTATTTATCTTCTTCCAGAAGATTTCTGCCTTTGTCAAAATAGATCACGGTTTAAAAAACCTCCCGCACAAACTCTTCGATGCGATCCAGTCCCGTTTTGATGTCCTCTTTGGATATAGCATAGGAAAGGCGCACGCATTCGTCGTCACCGAACGCGATGCCGGGCACCACTGCCACACCTTTTTCCAAGAGCATGTCCGCCACATCCAAAGATCCGCCGATCTTCCTGCCGCGGAAACGCTTTCCGTACAATTTATCGACCACGAGCATAATATAGAATGCGCCGTCCGGTTCGATACAGTCCAGCCCCGGAATGGAATGTATGCGCTCGATCATATATTTACGGCGGTCATTGAACACCTCGCGCATTTTTTCAAGCTCTTCTTCGCTCCCTTCCAGCGCCGCCAGCGTAGCATACTGTGATATGCTGGACGGATTGCTCGTCGCATGGCTTTGGAATGAGTCGATCGCCTTGGCTACTTCCTTCGGTGCCGCCAACCAACCAATACGCCAGCCCGTCATAGCGTATGTTTTCGAAACGCCGTTGACGATCACCGTCTTTTCTTTCAACGCTTCGCTGCAACGCGCAATCGAGAAATGCTGCACACCGTCATAAATCAGCTTGGAATAAATTTCATCCGAAAGCACCCAGATGCCCGCCTCTTCGCAAACCTTTCCGATTGCACGGATCTCTGCTTCCGTATACACAGACCCCGTCGGATTGGAGGGCGAGTTAAATACAAGCATCTTCGTCTTGGGCGTGATCGCCTTTTTCAGATCCTTCGGGTCGATCTTGAAATGATTCTCCCTGTGCCCTTTCACAAATACGCTCACGCCGCCGCACACTTTGACTACCTCGGGATAAGTCAGCCAGTACGGCGAAGGGATGATCACTTCATCCCCCTCCTCGATAAGCGCAAACATCGCGTTGAAGATCGAATGCTTCGCCCCCGAAGATACTATGATCTGGGACGGATCGTAATCCAGCCCCTGCTCCTCTTTCAGCTTCTCCGCGATCTTTTTACGCAACGCAGGCAATCCCGAAGAGGGCGTATATTTGGTATACCCCTTATCGAGCGCTTCCTTCGCCGCATCAATAATGTGCTGCGGAGTATTGAAGTCGGGCTCTCCCGCACCGAAACCGATGACGGACTTCCCTTCCGCCTTCATCGCTTTGGACTTCGCCGTTATGGCAAGCGTCAACGAAGGGGAAATGGATGAGATTCTTTTTGTCGTACTCATAAGTATATACCTCGAAAAATAATATCAAAATTTATTCACGCACAACGTTCCGAAAAAATTGTACTTTTTGCAGAGTGTCAAAAGAAAACCCGCAGCATAAAGGTCATATTTTTGCGACAACGCTACCGCCAAAACAGTAACAAACCGCTCAAACTTCGTCGCTTGTTCCCGAAAGCTGCGCCTCTCGGTCGGCAATGGCAAGACTTTCCAGCATCCCGCCGATATCCCCCATCATGAATGTATCCAAAGAATACAGCGTCAAGCCGATGCGGTGATCGGTCACACGATTCTGCGGGAAATTATAGGTACGGATACGTTCGCTGCGATCGCCGGAACCGATCTGATTTTTGCGGTTTTCCGCGTAATCGCTCTGATATTTTGTATTATAATAATCGTAAAGGCGGCTTTTCAAAACTTTCATCGCCTTTTCGCGATTCTTGATCTGCGACCGCTCGTCCTGGCAGGTGACCACGATCCCCGTGGGCAGATGTGTGATGCGGATGCAACTCTCCGTCTTGTTGATATGCTGGCCTCCCGCACCGCCCGAACGATAGGTATCGATCTTTAAATCTTTATCGTTGATCTCCACTTCAACGTCTTCCGCTTCGGGAAGGACCGCAACGGTTACCGTCGACGTATGCACCCTGCCTTGCGACTCCGTTTCCGGGACGCGCTGAACGCGATGCACGCCGCTCTCATATTTGAGCTTGCTGTACACTCCCTTGCCCGACACCGAAAATACAACTTCCTTCATTCCGCCCAACTCTGTTTCGTTGGCGTCCACAAGCTCCGTCTTCCAACGCATGCTCTCCGCGAAGCGGCAATACATCGAATACAGTTCCGCCGCAAACAAGCTGGCTTCTTCGCCGCCCGCCCCGCCGCGTATCTCGATGATAACGTTGCGGTCGTCGTTCTTGTCTTTGGGCAGAAGCATGATGCGCAGTTCTTCGCGGATCTTTGCAAGCTTTTCCTTGCACGCATAGCCCTCATCGTTGAGCAGATCGCGCATTTCACGGTCCTCTTCCGTTTCCGCCGCCGCAAACGCATCGTCCATTTCTTTTTCGACACGCTTATATTCCAAATATTTTTCCGCCGTTTCGGCGATCTCCGCGTGCTCCTTTGCGCATTGCGTCCACTTCTCGGGCAATGCGATCACGGCAGGGTCTGCCATTTCATCGGAAAGTTTATGGTATTTTTGCAGTATCTCCTCTAACTTCTTTAACATGAAACCTCTTTACTCAGCTCTGTCCGACGTTTTGTCCCCGCCGCCATGCTTTTCATGCTCAAAGCACCGCGCGCACGAATCGCTCCACGTCATTATAATCGCGCGAGATCATCGTGTAATCGAATTTATTGAACAGCTTCACGATCTCCTGTGCCTGCCCTGCCCCGCATTCCATCAGGAGCGTACCGCCGCGCACAAGATGCTTGGGCGCTTCCGCCGCCAATCTGCGATAAAAATCCAACCCGTCTTTGCCGCCGTCCAACGCCGGCACGGGTTCGTGATCTTTCACTTCGCTCTGCAATCCCGCAAGGTCTTCACTCTTTATATAAGGCGGATTGCACACGATCAGATTGAATTTTCCCCGCACCTTTTCAAACAGGTCGCTTTCAATGAATTTGATCTCGGCAAGATTGGCCTTTGCGTTTTCTTTGGCAAGCTCCAAAGCTTCCGCACTGATATCCGCCGCCGTCACCGTGATCTCCTTATCCTTGACCTCGCGGCGGACGGCAATCGCGATACAGCCGCTGCCCGTACAAAGATCCAAAACTTTATTTCCGTCTTCCACGGTCTTGATCGCCAGCTCCGCAAGCAGTTCCGTTTCGGGTCTGGGAATCAGCACGCGCTCGTCCACTTTGATCTTGTATCCGTAAAATTCCGTATCCCCTAAAATATACCAAAGCGGTCTGCCGCCCATGCGTTCGCCCGCGACGGCGTCCATCTCGCGCACCTTGCTCGGCACAAGAACCGCATCGCAATTTGCAAGCTCGCTGCGCGCCACGCCGGTCTTGACCGATACCAGCCACTCCGCATCGCTTTCGTCAATACCCTTTTCCGCAAAAAGCACTTTCAGCTCTTCCAAGTATTTTTTGACCGTTTTGGAAACGGTAAACGTGCTTTCCGGAATGCTTTCGTCCGCATCCATTTCATAGACGCGCTTAAATGCCGCAATCGCTACTTCGAGCATATCGTCGCTCGGTTCACGCGTCGTAAGCTTCTGCAAAGCGAACCCCGGCGCTTTGAGCGGAAGAAATATCTTGCTCTTGGTCTTTGCAAGGAGTTTCAGAACTTCATACGAAACTCCCGCGACAACCGGAAGAAATAAAATTTTAATCCCGAACTGCGCAAGAAATTGCAATACGCTGTTCTCGATACTGCCGAACGCGTCTTTCAAAAGCCAGTTCACTACCGAAAACACCACGATGCTGATCGCGATGACCAAAAACAAGAAGGTCGTGCCGCAACGGTCGTGTATGCGCGAACAGGTCTTCGCATTTTCGGGCGTGAGCTCCAAACCCTTTTCAAAACAAGTGATCGTCTTATGCTCCGCCCCGTGATACATGAATACACGGCGGATATCGCGCATCGCCGTGATCACGACGATGTATAAAATGAAAATGACCAGGCGCAGCCCGCCCTGCGCCAAATTGTAGCCGATCGTCCACCAAAGACGCTCGGGAAAAATCAGGTTGGTCAGCCACAGCGGCAAAGCAACGAAAAGCCCCACCGCCAGCACGATCCCGACAAGAGTCGCTATAAAAGAAACGACACTCATCATATTGATGTGCAGTTTCGCTTCACACCATTTTTCAAAACGGGAAGGCTCCCCGACGTCGCCGTAAACTTCCGCGCTGCGCATCAGAATTTTCGACCCCGTCACCAGTGACGAAACAAAATTGATCACGCCGCGAACAAGCGGGATCTTCGAGGCTATGCGCATTTTTTTGGAAGGATGCAGCCGCCTGCTCTCGACCTGAATGTTCCCCTCGGGATCGCGAACGGCAGTCGCATACGCCTTCCTGCCGCGCATCATTACCCCTTCGAGCACAGCCTGCCCGCCTATATATGTCCGGCAATCCTTTTTTTTCTCTTTCTTCATGGACGCAATCTACTCCAAAAGCCTTTTTCCGCTTCGCCCGGAAATAAAGAAAAATCAGCCCCAAGCAACACTTAGAGCTGAAAACGCAAATACTAAATTCCGTATCTTTTTTTAAACTTATCGACTCTGCCGCCTGTATCTACGAGTTTCTGCCTGCCGGTGAAAAAGGGATGGCATTTACTGCAAATATCCACTTTGATCGTATCGCCTTTTTTCGTGGAACCGGTTTTGAAGGTGGCTCCGCAGGCGCAGGTAACCGTTACCTCGTGATAATCGGGATGTATATCGGATTTCATCGTATCACCTCTCTGCGCTTACTTTCTTTCGTCAAGATGCTGATTTATTATATATTATTTTGTCGGTTAAGTCAATCAGAATGCGGGGACTTATCAAAATTTTTTTCGATTTCCGTTTTCCCTGCCTTTTTTCGAGCGTAAACCTGTTGAAACCCCTTCCCTTTTCGGCTCGGAATCGGACAGGGAACGCATTTATAGCCGCATTTTGCTTGCAAATTTGACCGTTTTGGTTTATAATTGACCACGTATGACGGTCTATGACCGCCGTTACATCGGATTTTTTAAGGAGATCTATGAAAATTTGGAAAATTCTTTCCCCGAAGGTTCTTACCGAAGAGGAAAGGCCGGACAACATCACCACAGACACGCAGGCCAAAGTCAAAGTGACCCGTGTACTTCTGACCGATGAGGAACTGCGCTCGTTCAACGGAAGCGCAAAGCTCAAATACCCCGTCATTCCCGGAAGATTTGCCGTCGGCATCGTCGGCGAAACGGGAACGGGCTGCGTCAGTGTCGAAAAGAACACGCGCGTGTATATCCACGACGTAACGCCCTGCGGAAAATGCGCACAATGCGCGGCGGGCGACACCGATTCCTGCGCCGACATACAGGTCGCCGGCACCAACCGCAACGGGTATCTGCGCGATTTCGTGGTTGCGGAAGAGTCGGAGCTTTCTCCTCTTCCCGCCTCCGTCTCCGACGAAGAAGCCCTGTTCATCGGCGTCGTCTCCGTCTGCGAGAACGTCATCGGCAGACTGGGCGTGACCAAAGGCATGCATGTGGCCGTCATCGGGGCGGGAGAAACGGGCAACATCCTTTCTCAGCTGCTTATCTATCATCAGGCGGTACCCATCCTCATCGACGCCGACGACGAAAAACTTGCCGTTGCGGCACAGTGCGGCATCTATTACACCTTGAAAGCAGACGGCAGCCTCGCCGAAAACATCAACCGCATCACGGGCGGTCGCAGCGTATCCGGCAGCGTCTATTGCAGTTTCTGCGGCCTTTCTCCCGATCTTCCCTTCGAAATCACCGCCCCCGGCGGCACCGTTGTATATGCGGGCTTCACATTCCCCGAAATCACGGCGCAACTGAAAACGGCGCTCGATAAACGGCTCACGCTCACCGCCGTCACGAACGACTATTCCAACAACGCAGCGGCGATCAATCTTCTCGTCAATAAAGCCGTCAACTTTGCACCTTTCCGCCTGCAAAAAAGGCCGGTCGCGGATCTCGCCCAAATTTTTGCTTCCGAAACGCAAAAAATGGAAAAAGGAATACGCGTCAATTACAGCATCCTGAACATGATCTGACCGGCTCGGAGGCATGCATGAAACTACGTAAAATCTGGAAACTTCTGACGAGCAAATTTTTGCTCGTCTGCTTTTTATTGCTGGTCGAGCTTGCGATCCTTCCGACGATCATTTTTTTGCTCTCTAAGTATCTGCCGCATGCCGCGCCCGTCATTTCCCTGCTCATCATCGTCGTGGACGTCATTCTCGTGCTCTGCATCATCAATTCGGAAATGAATGCGGAATACAAGATCGCATGGATCGTTCCGATATTGCTCGTCCCGCCCATCGGCGCCATTTTGTATCTGACTCTGCGCCGCAGGAAAACGCCGCGCCGCAAACTCAAATCCATCCTCGAAAAAAACGGACTGGAAACGCTGTACGTCCATAACCTCGGCATCATGCGGCGATACAAAGAAAAAGGCGATTTCGCCAAACAGTGCGCGGGATTTGTCGCCCAGCAGAGTTTTCTGCCCGCAAGCGACTGCAAAAGCGTGGAATATTTTGCGTTCGGCGAACAATATTTCGAACGTTTGACCCAAGAGCTCCGTTCCGCAAAAAAATATATCTTTTTGGAATATTTTGTCATCGCCCCCGGGAAATGCTGGGATACTATTGTCGCAATTTTAAAGGAAAAGGCGCAAAACGGCGTGGACGTACGCGTCATTTATGATGACATCGGCTCCATGCTGAAAGTCCCTTCCGATTACGCGGACCGTCTGGAAAAAGAAGGGATAAAATGTTTGTGTTTTAACCCGTTCCGTCCCGTGCTGGACGTCGCGCAAAATAACCGCACCCACCGCAAGATCGCCGTCATCGACGGGGAGACCGCTTTTACCGGCGGAATCAATCTCGCCGATGAATACATCAACGAGACGCATCCTTTCGGCAAATGGAAGGATACGGGCGTGATGATCCGCGGCCGCGCCGTACAGAACTTTACCTCTCTGTTCTTGCAGATATGGTCACTGCGCCACGAAAAGGAAGATTTCAGTAAATTTCTCACCGACAGCGAACACGGCGACCACCTCTGCCTCGTTTTCGGAGATACCCCTTTCGACGGCAACCGAAATATCTGCGAAGATCTGTACCTGAAAACAATTTATCATGCCAAAAAGTACGTCTACATCAATACCCCCTATCTCATTTTGGACGGCGAAATGAAGCGCGCACTCGTTTCCGCTGCGCGCTCGGGGGTGGACGTACGCATCACCGTCCCGAATATTCCCGACAAAAAATATGTGTATGCGCTCACAAAAGCGTTCTACTCGCAGCTCGTGCGCGACGGCGTGAAGATCTATCGGTATACCCCGGGCTTCATCCATGCCAAAAGCATCGTCAGCGACGGACAAGTCTGCATCATCGGCTCTTCCAATATGGATTTTCGCAGTTTTTACCTGCATTGGGAATGCGACGCCATGTTCTTCGACGAAAGCGTTTGCAGCCAATTGTACCGCGACTATATCGATACCTGCAACCAGAGCGAACTCATCACGCAGGATAAGATCAAGGTAAGCCTGATCCGCCGCGTTTATCGCTCCATTTTACGCATTTTTGCACCCCTCATGTAAAGCAAAGGAACCAAATTATGATCAGACTGATTGCGGCCGACCTGGACGGGACATTGCTCGATCCCGCGGGAAATCTGCCTGTAAACACTTTTTCAATCATCGACAGACTGTACGCCAAGGGCATTTTGTTCTGCGCCGCGAGCGGAAGGCCGATCTCGGGGCTCCGTAAATTATTTGAACCCGTCGCGGACCGTATTCTTTTCATTGCGGAAAACGGCGCCATTGTCGCCAAGGGCAGTCAAATATTGCACTCTTCTTCCATTGCGCCGCAAGACATCCGCCGCGCTCTGGATGCGATCGCAAGTGTGCCCGACGCGCATCCCCTGCTCTGTACACCCGAATGCGCCTACTATCAACAGGAAGCAGAGCCGTTTATAAAATTTGTCCGCATTTCTTATCTTTCCAACGCACGCGCCGACCTCGGCAGGATCGCTCAGGCCGAACAAGTCTGCAAGATCGCCGTCTATGACGAAATCGGCCCCGAAAAAAACGGCATGAGAATTCTGCCCGCGAAATTGCCGAAACTTCGCGTCATACAGTCGGGCGGAAACTGGCTGGACATCTCCGAACCCGATGCACACAAAGGCAACGCCATGCGCATGATCCAGGACATCCTGCGGCTTACGCGCGATGAATGCATGGCATTCGGCGATCATATGAACGATCGGGAGCTCTTGGAGGCATGCGGTCACGCGTACGTTCCCGAAAATGCTTATCCGGCTTTAAAGGCATTGTTTCCGAATGTCGTCGCATCCAACGCCGAAGCGGGAGTGCAGGAAGCCATGCTCGCCGTCGCGGAAGGAAAAATGCCCCGCATTCTTTGAATTTGTACAATCCGACAAAGCGCACCGCCGCGGAAAACATCCCCGCGGCGGTGCGCTTTCAATATTCGTACGAAAAGGGTGCTCCGCTTATGCGGGGCACCGTTCCGTCATTTATTAAAAATTATTTTTTCGTTGTTGAACATTTTTGCAAGCAACAGAACGAGCAGAACGACATAAACGAGATTGCTTGCCACGGTGATCAGAAAATGCACAACGGAAAACCGCAGAGAGAAAATCTCCGCCATGACCTGCACGATGTTATAGACGGGGATCAAAAAGACGGGCCACGCGGCCCCGCCCGCGCCGAAAAACATCGAAGAAACCCCGACCAACATGACGAGGATCATGAGCGGGACGGCATACGTCGTCGCCTCCTTCACGCTGCGCGCCAACGAGGACAATATGGAAATCAACGTCACGATCAGAAGGACTGCCGTGATCATGACCGCAAACAGCGCAAAGTATTGTCCCACCGAATAAGCGGCAAACGCGTCGCCGTATCCCTGCCCCATCAGCTTCGGCAGGGACAGAAACGTCCCGATAAATGAGCTGACGGCCGACAGCACCGAAAGCGCGGAAAGGGAAAGAATTTTCCCGACGACCAACTCACTTCGGCGGATGGGCGTGACGAGCAAAGTCGCGATCGTGCCGCGCTCTTTTTCTCCGGCAATGGATTCGGGCGCGATCCCCATGCAGCCGCTGTACAGGAACACCAGCACCAAAAACGGCAGCAGCATCGCATAGTATTCCGCCGAAGCCTCCTGCGCGCTGGTAAGATCGCCGCCGCCCGTAAAATTGATGCTGTACAGGCTGCCGTATGCCGATTCGAACGCCGTCAGCACGGATGCGATCGCATTGTATGCGGAATAGGACGAAGTCTCGGTCGAATCATAAAATATCTGTATTTCGGGCGCCGAACCAGACGGCAAAAACTGACCGCCGGCGAGGATCGCGTCAAAGTTTTCGGGCAAAACGACAAGCGCGTCCACATCCCCGCTGCGGATGCTCTCGCAGATCGCATCGGCATCCTCTTCCTCCGCTTCTTCAAAGGAAAAAACGCTCTCGCCGCCGTCCCCCGTTTCAAACATTTGCACAAACGCAGAGGAAGAATGTACCACTTTTACCGTATACGTCTGCGTCGAATCGTTAAACGCGCTCCCCATGAGCGTATAAACCGCAAAGATGAGGACGCCGGGAAGGATAAGCGTGCCGAGCACCAACCGCTTGTCTTTAAAAAAGCGCGCGAATTCCTTGCGCATGATCGTCAGAACGTTTTTCATGCTCCCTGCACCGTCCTTTTATAAATATCGAAAAACGCATCTTCCAGAGTTTTGCCGCAACATACCTCTTCAATCGTACCTTCTGCCGCCATTTTTCCTCCAATGATCACACCGACTCGATCGCACAGCTTTTCAACAAGAGAAAAAATGTGCGTCGAAACAATAATAGTCTTACCCTGCTCTTTCATTTCGGACAAAAAATCAGTCACCACTTTCGCGGTCAGAACGTCCAGCCCGTTGGTCGGCTCGTCAAAAATGATCACGGCGGGATCGTGGATTATGGACACCGCAAGCGAAACCTTTTGTTTCATGCCCGTGGAAAGATCCCCGACCTTTACCTGCGAAAACAGATCGATGCCGAATTTGGAAAAAAGCGTGCGCTTGCGCAACGCGATCGCATCCTCATCCATGCCGCGCAGCCGCCCGAAAAAGTCAAACAGATAATCGGGCGTAAAAAAATCTTCCAGTTTCAATTCACTGGTCAAAAATCCGATGCACGACCGCACTTTTTCCGCCTCTTTCGTGACGCTGTGCCCCATGATGTACGCATCGCCGCGATCTGCGCGTATCAGCGTGGCAAGAATGCGGAGCATCGTTGTCTTGCCCGCACCGTTCGGACCGAGCAAACCGTAGATCTCCCCTTCGCGCGCCGAAAAAGAAAGCCCGTCCAAAGCAACTTTCCTGCCCGAAGCACTCTTTTCGATCTTTCTCTGCTTCGCCGACAGCGTAAACGTCTTATAAATATTTTCTGCAACAATACTGTCCTTCATAAAATCTGCTCCTGCACCTTTCTTCAATTATACCTAAACTCTGACACGCTGTCAATCATCGAAAGGTGTTTTTCTGCCATAAAATCTTATTTTGTCCTCTCCCGCAAAGGGCGATATATTTGACAAGAATATGAAAAAGATTTATAATGTTTTTATGCGTTACAAAACGTAAATTCAGAATATCGTGGGAGAAAAAAACATGCTCGAGATCAGGAATCTTGTAAAAGTTTACAAGACGAAAGGCGGAGCGGAAGTGCGCGCATTGGACGACGTCTCCGTTCGCTTCGAGGAAAAAGGCATGATCTTCCTGCTCGGTAAATCGGGAAGCGGTAAATCCACCCTGCTCAACCTTTGCGGCGGTTTGGATGCACCCGATTCCGGCGAGATCATCATCAAAGGCAGAAGCAGCAAAGACTTTTCACAATCGGACTTTGACAGTTATCGCAATACGTTTGTCGGTTTTGTGTTCCAGGAATACAATATCCTCAACGAGTTCACGGTGGAAGACAACATCGCCCTCGCTCTCGAATTGCAAGGGAAAAACAAAAATAAAAAACAGGTGCGCGAGATCTTAAAACAAGTCGATCTCGAATCCTTTGCCAAACGCAAACCCAATACCCTTTCGGGCGGGCAGAAACAGCGCGTCGCCATCGCACGCGCACTCGTCAAGAACCCTGAGATCATCATGGCAGACGAACCGACGGGCGCTCTCGACTCCAATACCGGAAAACAGGTCTTCGATACCCTGAAAAAACTCTCGCAGGACAAACTTGTCATCGTCGTTTCACACGACCGCGAATTTGCCGAAATTTACGGCGACCGTATTATAGAACTCAAAGACGGCAAAATCATTTCCGACGTGACAAAAACGAAAATTGCCGCAACCTCCGCCGGCGATAACATCTCTTTCATCGGCAATGACACAATCTCCGTGAAAAGCGGCGCATCGCTCACCGATCAGGATATGGCAAAGATCCGTGCCTTTCTCTCTTCCGCAAAACACGACGTCATCATCGCCAGCGGGGAAAAAGAAATCGCCGACTATAAAAAAGTTGCCCGCATCGACGAAAACGGTGCGCGCGAAACATTCAAAAATACCGACGAAAATGCCATCCTCGCCAAACAGTATTCCCCGCAGGAAAGCAAGCTCATCCGCTCTAAGCTCCCTGCAAGGCATGCGATGCGCATCGGCGCAAGCAGTATGAAAGTCAAACCTTTCCGACTGTTCTTTACCGTCCTTCTTTCCTTCATCGCTTTTACCATGTTCGGCATGTTCTCTACGCTTACTTTCTATGATGAAAAAGCGGTCATGAAAGAAACGTACCTTTCCGCCGGATATGAATACATTTATCTGAGCAAAGAATACCAATATACCAACGTTTACTACGAATACGGCGTCGAAACAAATCGCTACGGGCCTTGGACGTATAAAACACAATTCACACCCAAAGACCTCGCCGATATGCAGCAAAAATACGGCGAAGCATACGGCGCATATAACTTTAATACAGATAAATGGTCCGGCGGCAGTAACTACTTCGAGATCGAAAATGTTGCGCCCGTGAATTCCGCATATTACTCCATCAACATTTATTCCTTCGTCGAAGTCGGCGATTCCGCTCCGAGCTTTGAACTTCTGACCGGTACATCGCTCGGCGATCTGGGGAAAAATGACATCGTCATTTCTTCTCACCTCTTTGACTCCATCAAGGAAGGCGGATTGCAAAACTCCGAAAGCGTCAGCGGCGCGGGCACAATGCAACTCAATTCGTATGAAGATATCGTCGGCAAAACTCTTTCCATCCGTTCACGCAATACAGGCAGCGAGATCGAATTGACAGTAAAGGGCGTTTACCGCTTAGATCCTCCCGCAAAATATGACACGATCAAGGAAGGCTCTGCCGATCGCAGCAGCAAACTGTATTCCTCTTTCCAGTCAGAAATCGATGCGGGCACGTACGGCGCGGTACTGGTATCCCCTGAATTTTACAATGCGCACAAAGGTGCCCTTTCGAACGGGAGCGGCGATTATAAAGAACTGTTTACTTATCTGGATTCCGATCTGCGATTGGTCAATTCGGAGTTTGAAACGAGCGGCGATCAAATGCCCCTTCAGACCAACTTTTATTCTGTTGCCGGATTTTCCGAAGATGTGCTTTCGTCCGACTATGCATACTTCTTCGGCGAGCGGAAAACCACTCTCGCCGATAACGAGGTCATTGTCGGTTTCAATGTTATCTATGATGCGTTGTGGACGCTCAGCGATCAAAATGCGCAGGAAGAATACAATAACGTCTTCATACAAGCGTATCAGGAATACCACAGCAACAACCAAACAGTATGTGACGAATATTATAACACACAATACCAGCAATATATCGATTCGGGATGGGATGAAACCGAGGCTGCTTCCATGGCTGAAGCCGATTTGTATTCTTACATCGAAGATATTTTCCGCCAAGACGGCACTTACGACCTGCTCGTCAATCAGGCAGACGAAAAGCGCCGGGAAGTCACGGATGAATTTAATAAATATTCCCAGATTTTGTCCAACAACTACTATGATGTAAACGGCGTAACGATGTCTCCGAGCGAAGACGATTATGCCGCGGCGATCAAATATATGGAAGATCTCGGAATGAATTCCCTCGAACTTCCCGAAACCATCCTTTTAGATCAAAACGGTTCCGGCGCATATTCCGGCACGTTCAACATCGTCGGATTCTGGTACGGTCCCAGCATACAGTACAGCAACGGGATCTTTTTTAGTGAAACGGTCGCAAATACTTTGATCGAACAGTATTCCTCTCGGGAAGATTCCAATGAAAATCCGAACGGCGAGTTTTACCAAACCGAGGAGACCAAATACGAAAAACCCGCGGATGCCATTTATAATTACATTCTCCTTCCGATGAACGAAAGCACGCTCGGCGGGATCGTCGACGGAGAAGGCATCGTCAGCGAGACAGACGATACGCTCTACAAGCTGTATTCTCCGATTTCCGATAATTTTGAAATGGTAAATTCCATGATCAAAACGTTTGAAACCGTATTCCTGTGGGTCGGCGTCGTAATGGCAGTATTCTCCATGCTCCTGCTGTTCAACTTCATTTCCGTTTCCATCACCAATAAGAAAAAGGAGATCGGCATCCTGCGCGCCGTCGGTGCACGCAGTGCGGACGTATTCAAGATCTTTTACTCCGAATCGGCGATCATCACAATCATTTGTTTTGCTCTTGCCATGGTCGCATGTTTTGTGCTCTGCCCGATCCTCAACCGTACGCTCGCCGATGCCATGACCGCAACCATCTTTGTATTCGGCCCGATATCCTGGCTGGTCATGCTCGGTATCGCAGTCGTGACTTCGGTCATCGCAACCTTCTTGCCGGTTTACAGCATCGCGCGCAAAAAACCTGTGGAAAGCATCCGCGCACTCTGATCAAAAGCACAAAAAAAGAACTTGCTTCGCGCAAGTTCTTTTTTTGTGCTTTTTTAGCTTCATTCAACCGCTACAATGCACTTAAATATTCACAATGGTGGCAACCGCTTTTTTACCGCTGATCACAAGATAACAATAGGACCAGCGCGGCGAATAACGGGTCATGCATCCGGGATTGACGAGCAGAACACCGTCTTCTTCGCCGACAAACGCTTCATGTGTATGCCCGAACAGGGCGATGTCACACATATGCTCCTTCGCCGCCGCAACCAGACGCTCCGTCCCGCTCTTTACGCCGTAACGATGTCCGTGACAGGCGAAAATGCGGCGCTCTTCCGCATCCAGCACGATCTCGCTTTCCCCGCCCCAAAAATCGTTGTTCCCTGCAAGGACATAGGTCTTTTCGGGATATTCGCGCATCAGTTCGCGCGCATCGGATGCCATGTCGCCGAGATGAATTATAAAATCACATTCGGAAAGCACAGTCGCTATCTTTTGCAGAGGCGCCGTGTTTCGATGCGTATCCGACAAAATCACAAACGTCTTCACAGCCCGCGCTCCCGCAATTTTTCCGCAAGCGCTGCAAGCGCCTTGCCGCGATGCGAAACCGCATTCTTTTCCTGCGCCGCGGCAAGCCCGAAGCTCTTTTGCAGTTCATCGCTGAAAAAGAGCGGATCGTAACCAAACCCGCCGCATCCCTGTGCCTCTTCCAAAATGCGGCCGTACGTCCTGCCCGATGCCGTTATTTCTTCCCCGTCTTCCGTAATGAGCGCAACACAGCTTTCAAAGTATGCGGTACGCTTTTCGGTCGGCACGCCTTCGAGTTTTTGAAGCAACAGCCGATTGTTTGCGCCGTCGTCGCCGTGACGGCCGCAAAAACGGGCGCTGTGTACGCCGGGCGCACCACCGAGATAATCCACGCACAGGCCCGAATCGTCCGCAAGCGCTGCGCAATGCAGCTTTTCATGCACGGCGCGCGCCTTGATGAGAGCGTTTTCTTCAAATGTCTCTCCCGTCTCGTCGATCTCGCCCGTAAATCCCGCGTCCTGCATGGATACCACGTCATAGCCTTTGAAAATTTCCCCGATCTCGCGCAACTTGGCTTTGTTGCCGCTCGCTACCACGATCCTGTTCATTCTTTCCTCTCTTTACGGCAGAATATGCCCCGCCGATTTGTATATCTCATACCATTCTTCGCGCGTAAGCGTGATCTTCGCCCCTTGCGCCGCTTCGAGAAGGTGTTTTACGCTTGTCGTTCCCGTCACCACCTGCGTCTTTGCCGGATGCCGCAATATCCAAGCCGTCACGATCCCCGCAGGTTCGACGCCGTATTTTTCGGCAAGACGCCCCAGCACTTCGTTGAGCTCTGCATATTTTTCATTCCCCAAAAATACTCCGTCAAAAAAACCGAAGCGGAACGGAGACCATGCCTGCACGGCGATCCCGTGCAAGCGGCAGTATTCGAGGATGTATCCGTCTCGCCCGATCGCTCCGTCCGTGAGCATGTTCACCTCAAACCCGCACGCGATCATCCCCGCATGCGCGGGCGAAAATTGAAGCTGATCGGCAACAATGGGTTCATCCGTACAACTTTTTAAAAGTTCGATTTGGTAAGGATGCATGTTCGACACCCCGAACGAACGTACTTTCCCCGACTTTTTCAGCTTCGAAAACGCCGACGCCACTTCCTCCGGCTCCATAAGCGCGTCGGGACGATGCAAGAGCAAAATGTCCAAATAGTCGGTACGCAACCGCGCCAACGACCCGTCGACCGCTTCCAGAATATGTTTTTCGGAAAAATCATACATCTTGCCCGAAATTATGCCGCACTTGGATTGCAAATATACTTTATCGCGCGCCACACCCAGCGCAGAAAATGCCTCGCCGAATACACTTTCGCATTCCCCTTTTCCGTAAATATCAGCGTGATCGAAGAAGTTCAGTCCCTCCCCCAATGCCGCCGAAAGAAAGTTCTCCGCTCCTTTTGCATCCAGCTTGTTCAGCCCCATACATCCTACCGCAACGGCAGGAAGGCGCAATGCGCCGACGTTTGTATATTGCATCGTATTGCCTCCCGAATTCGTTTTTTTATAGTATACTATATTTTTACCTGTTCCGCAATCGATCGGGCGCAATTTTGTACAAATCGTTGACACCTGCGCGCGTCACATGGTATGATATTGGCAAGGCGCTTTGCCTAAGGAGAAATCATGGAAAAGAAAATTCTGGAAATCAGGCACCTTCGAAAAGTATACGGGAAAAACAAAGTTGCCGTGGACGACCTTTCTCTCGACGTCTGCGCGGGAGATATTTACGGCTTTATCGGTCAGAACGGCGCAGGAAAAACGACGACCCTGCGCGCCGTCACAGGAATCCTCGGCTTTGACGCGGGCGACATCCTCATTGACGGGATCTCCGTCAAAGACGACCCCGTCCTCTGCAAATCCGTCACCGCCTACATCCCCGACAACCCCGACCTCTACGAATTCCTCACAGGGATTCAATATCTTAATTTTTTAGGCGATATGTACGGCGTGGAAAAAACAGTGCGCCAGGAACGCATTGCCAAATACGCCGATATGTTCCGCATTTCGGGAGATCTCGGATCGCTTGTCAGCGCTTACTCACACGGTATGAAACAAAAATTAGCGCTCATCGGCGCGCTCATGCACGCACCCAAACTCATCGTGCTCGACGAACCCTTTGTCGGCCTCGATCCCGAAGCCGCTTTCAAGCTCAAACAGGTATTCCGCGAAATGTGCGACGCAGGTTCTGCAATCTTCTTTTCGACACACGTTCTCGACGTCGCCGAAAAATTGTGCAATAAGATCGCCATCATCAAGGGCGGCAAACTGATCGCGAGCGGAAATATCGACGACGTGCGCGGCGATACAAGCCTCGAAGACGTTTTCATGGAGGTTTTGGAAAACGATGCCCGCTAAATGGAAATTACTGCTTAAAGTCCAGCTGATCGGTCTCTTAAATATCAATAAAGCGCGTAAATCAGACGATCCCAAAGAAAAACGCAAAACAACCGGCGCAATTATTTTGCTAAGTTTTGTCGGCCTTATTTTCCTCTTTTACGTCGTGCTCATGGCGCTCGCTTTTTGCTCGCAGGGGCTGGGCGATAAATTGCCCGCAATGATCGTTTCTCTTTCCTCCCTCATTGTATTCATTTTTACTCTGTTTCAAGGCGGCGCAATGTTATTCGGCACCAAGGATTACGATATCGTTGCTGCACTCCCCGTTTCCAAACGCGAAGTCGTGTTCTCTCGCATGCTCAGCTCGTACCTCGTCAACCTCGCATTCGTACTGATCGTCGCAGTGCCGGCAACCGTCGTGCAATTCGCCTACAACGGGTTCATCCTGTGGAAATTGGGGGCGATCATCCTCGCAGTCTTTGTCTGTCCTGTCCTGCCCATCGCCGTCGGAGCCTCCCTCAGCGCCGCTCTTTCAGCGCTCACCGCAGGCATGCGCTACAAAAACCTGATCCAAAGCATCTTCGCCATTATCCTCTTTGTCGGCATAATGGCCCTGAGTTTTTCTTTTTCCTTTTCAGCAAATTCCGAAACAGGCGCAGACATGGGCGCTCTCTACACAATGCTCGTGCGCAAAATTTACTTGCCCGCCATATTCGTACAGATGACTTTGGAAGAAGGAATTGTTTGGGGCATCTTTGTCTTTACAGCAATCTCTCTCGCGGCCGGAATACTTTTCGTTTTACTCATCTCTGTCTTTTACGAAAAGATCAATACCGCCCTGCGTAATCGCGGAGCGCGCCGCGCTTACAAATCAAAAGATATCCGACAAACCAAGCCTTTTGCCGCTCTTGTTAAAAAAGAATTCAAACGGCTCTTTTCCAGTCCTGCGTACCTTCTCAACGGCATTACCGGGTCCATACTGCTCGTGATCGCAGCGTTCGCACTGCTGTTTTTCGATCTTAATGATCTCGGGATCCCTACCGAACAAATACAGGAAATCTCCCGTACTTTCGGCTATATCGGCGTGGGAGCCATGGCACTCTTTATCGGAATGTCATGCCCTTCTTGCGCCGCACTTTCTTTGGAAGGAAGCTCACGCGGTCTGCTTTTTGCCATGCCCGTCTCCGCAAAAAGTATTTTGCTCTCCAAAGCCGTCCCCACTTTTGTCATCAACTGTATCAGCGGACTTCTCTTTTCGGTACTCTTTTGTATCAAAATGCAGGCTGACGCGGTTCTATTTATCCTCGCGTTCGCTACGGCACTCATCTTTTCCGCTTTTACGGCGCTGGGCGGAATATTCTTAAATTATAAGTTTCCGAAATACGATTGGACAAACGAAACACAGGCAGTAAAAAACAGCGTACCGCTGATCATCGTTGTTTTTGCAAGCATGATCGTCGGTATCGCAGCCGCCGCACTCGCCGCTTTTTTCGGCCTATGGCCCATATTGGCTATGGATGCAATCGCACTTGTCCTTACCGTTGCAATATTTTGTTCTTTCAATAACGCAAAATTATATGTCTGACTTTTAAAACAAAATCGGAATGCCGAACGGCATTCCGATTTTGTTTTAAACATTATCAGTCTATCACTCCGCCGCCGAGGCATTTGTCTCCACGGTATAATACGGCATATTGCCCGGGCGTCACCGCGCGCTGCGGTTCGTCAAACACTATTTCCAGCGTATCCGAACCCGTGCGTTTCACCCGCACACCCTGTTCCTTTTGCCGATATCGGAATTTTGCCGTGCACGAAAATTCTTCTTCTGCGGGAATTTCGGGGATCCAGTTCATCCCCGATACACTGCAACTGCCTGTATACAGAGCGCTTTCATCCCCGTGCGATACATACAGGATATTGTTTTTTACATCTTTGCCGATTACAAACCAGCGTCCCTCCGGATCGCCTTTTCTGCCTCCCAGGTCCAGGCCTCGGCGCTGCCCCAGCGTATAATACATTAAGCCGATATGCTCTCCGACTTCTTCTCCGCTCTCCGTCAGAATCTTTCCGGGACGCGCCGGAAGATAGGTCTTCAAGAAATTACGGAAATTGCGTTCACCGATAAAACAAATCCCCGTGCTGTCCTTCTTCTTTGCCGTAGAAAGCCCCATGCTTTCCGCCAACGCCCGCACTTGCGGCTTTTGCATGTTCCCGAGCGGAAACAAGACCCGCGCCAGTTGTTCCTGCGTGACTTGATTTAAAAAATAGGTCTGATCCTTATTTTGATCGGCTGCTTTGAGAAGAAAATGCTTGCCTTTTTCGTGCGCGATATCGCAATAATGCCCCGTCGCAATGTAATCTGCCCCCAGAGACAGCGCATGCTCGCGAAAAGGCCCGAATTTGATCTCACGATTGCACAAGACGTCCGGATTCGGTGTCCTGCCTCGCTCGTATTCTTTTAAAAAATATTCAAACACCCGCTCATAATACTGTTTCGCAAAATTCACCGTAAAATAAGGGATCCCGATCTTGTTGCATACGCGCTTTACATCTTCATAATCCTGTTCCGCCGTACAACAACCGTTTTCACCCTCTTCTTCCCAATTGACCATATACAGTCCGATGACATCATACCCCTGATCTTTCAACAGCAGAGCCGCAACCGAACTGTCGACACCGCCGCTCATGCCGACGACGACTCTCTTTTTTGTCTGCATTGTTTCGCTCCGTGCCCGATTTTCAAACATTATAACGCGATGCGCAATCCTTTGTCAATTAAAAGAGCCGGGCAAATGCCCGGCTCTTTGTTTGCTTTTCTCTCCCGCTGTACGCGGTGTACAACCCTTTTCTCAGTGCGTGAACAGGAACGTGAACAGGAACACCAAAGAAAGGATTGCCGTGACCGGGCTGATGTCTTTGACTTTGCCCGTGCAAAGCTTGATGATCGTGTAGGAAATAAAGCCCGCAGCGATACCGTAGGAGATGGAATAGGTGAAGCTCATCACCGAGATCGTGAGGAATGCAGGAACCGCAGCCGCAGGATCTTTCCAATCGATATCCGTAACGTTGCGCATCATCAGAACGCCGACGTACATCAATGCACCCGCCGTTGCGCAGGAAGGAACAAGCGCAGCGATCGGGCTGAGGAACATTGCGACCGCAAACAGAACCGCCACGACAAGGGAGGTAAGACCCGTCCTGCCGCCTTCCGCAACGCCTGCGGAAGATTCAACGAACGTAGTAACCGTGGAAGTACCCAAAATCGCACCCGTGCAGGTCGCGATGGAGTCGCAAAGGAGCGCTCTCTGGATGTTTTTCACTTCGCCCGTTTCATCGATGAGGCCGCTCTCTTTGCCCGCCGCCTGGCAGGTGCCCATGAGCGTACCGATCGTATCGAACATATCCACCATCGCAAACGCGATCAATGCCGCGATGAAATCGAAGATCTTATCGCTTGCGATATCTTTGAATCCGTTGATAAATACCTGACCGACCGCCTGCGTGCCGAAATCGCGGAACGCATCGATGGGGTTGGAGAAAGTGATCGCATCGAACACCGCTTTGCAGCTTTCCGAACCCGCCGCAAGGCCGATCGCACAGAAGATGTAATACAGAATCGCGCTGCCGATGATGCCGAGCACCATCGCCGCTTTTACGCGGAGCTTGGAGAAAATGGCGATCATGATCAGCGAAAGGAATGCAACGAGCGCACTGATCATTGCCGCTCCGGAAGAAGTAAAGGCAAGAAGGTTGAAAGAAACCAAACCGACCAACGTGGAGCTGTCCACAACGATGCCCGCATTCTGCATGCCGACAAATGCAATGAAGAGACCGATACCCGCAGGGATCGCAATGCGGATCGCCTTCGGTACCGAGCGCACGATCGCTTCGCGCGCGCCGACAATCGTCAGGGTCAGGAACAGAATACCTGAACAAAGTACGATCAACAGAGCCTGCGCATATGTGTATCCCATCGTAAAGCAGATCGTATACACAAAGAATGCGTTCAGTCCCATGCCGGGTGCCTGCGCAAACGGGATCTTCGCCAGGAACGCCATCAAAAGCGTGCCGACGATCGCCGAAAGCGCCGTAACGATGTACATTGCACCGTAAGAAACAACGCCCAACTCGGCAAACATTCCCGCGTTGACCATGAGGATGTAGACCATCGTCATGAACGTCGTAAGGCCTGCCAGCATCTCGGTCTTGAAGTTCGACTTCATCTTCGTGATACCGAAGTAGTTGTCGACCTTGCCCAGGAAACCAGTGTACTTGGTTTCCGCTACCGCTTCGCCTCCGACCGCTTCGGTCTGCACCTCTTCGATCTTCGGTTCTTCGGTATTCTGATTTTCAACCATCTGAAACCTCCAAAAGTGTTTTTATTTATCCGCAAACACGGATATTTTCTTCCGTTACGGGCAAATCCCCCCTCCTTTTTTCCGAAACGGAAAAAAGGACAAGGCGCCTTGTCCTCATATCGTTATCTTTATTTTATCACAAGTTGATAACAAACGCAATCGTATGAACGCAAAAAATATCCGATTCCAAAAAAAATGTCATGCCGATTTATTACATTGTGCATCTTATGTCCGAACGGGCGCACGGCTTTCGCCGTGCGCCGTTCTGTTATGCCTTTTCCTGCCCCGCACCGCGCTCTTCGAGCGCTTTGCGGTCGATCTTTCCGATCAGATTGACGGGAAGCCTGTCCTCAAATACGATTTCTTTGGGTACGGCATAGGAAATGAGTTTCCGTCGGCACACATCGAATATTTCCTTTTCGCACGCCGCCCGATCGGTCCCCTCCCTGCATTCGACAAACAAACGCACGACCTGCCCTTTCACGGCATCGGGAATTCCGACGGCGCATACCTTGCGCACACCCGAAGCTTCGCGCGCCGTTTCTTCGATCTCCGAAGGATACACGGGCACGCCGCTCACTTTGATCATATTTTTGATGCGCTGTTTGAAATACAGGAAACCGTCCTCGTCCAGCCAGCCGTAGTCTCCCGTTTTCAGCCACTTGCGGCCGCCGATCTCTTCGAACGGGGAATATTTTTCATGGAGGTATCCGATCATAAACTGGTCGGTATCCAAATAGATCTCGCCGACTTCGCCCGCCGGCTGTTCTTTCCCCTCCTTGACTATTTTGACGTAAGTATTGGAAAGCGGATAGCCGATGGAGTTTTCGCGGTGATGCGCAAGCGTATTCACGAGGCAGACGGTCACCGTTTCCGTCAAACCGTATCCGACATACATACGCGCGCTGCTCCCCGCCCGTTCAAGCGCCGCATTGAAATCTTCGATCAGCTGCTGCGGAACGCTGTCTCCGCCCACATACACATCTTTGATGTTCGACAGATCGGCATCCGTAAACGATTTTTCACCCAAAAGCTTTAAAAACATCGTCGGAACGCCCGTCAGAATGTTTGCCTTTTCCTTGACGATCTGTTTTGCGCTCCTCTTTGCGTTGAACTGTATGCACATGATGTTCGTGCGCCGCATCAGCATGCACATGTGCATGTTGATACATAAGCCGAAACCATGAAAAATCGGCAGAACATTGTACAGCGCCGAATAATTTTCAACAGGCTCGCTGAGAAATTCTTCCGCTTTTGCGCAAAGCACGTTGAATACACGGTTGTTGTGCACGATGATCTTGGGCTCGCCCGTCGTTCCGCCGCTCGCAAGATATACCGCAGCTTCGTTTTCCCCGAATTCGGCGCAAGAAACATGCGGATTTTTACGGTTTTTCAGATACTTTTCAAATCCTTCTCCGAACGCCGTTCTCTTCTTCGTGAGTCGGTAATACGCCCTCGCGGGCGCAGCCATGTAGCGGGCACTGTCACTGACCAGCGTCGGGACTCCGAAATCATATTTCCCGCACTTATACAGATCATATACGAGCACCAGCTTGCTCGACGTGCGTTCCACACTCTCTTTCAGCTTCTCGGGCGGTATAAACGGATGCACAAGATTGACCGCCGCCCCCAGCTTGTTCGCCGCATAAAAACACAGCAAAGCCGCCGGCGAATTCGGCATGCACAGCGTCACCGTGTCCCCTTTCCCCACCGAAAATTCGGCGGCAAGATTATCCGCAAGCACGTCGATCATCCGATATACCCGCGCAAACGAATACTTTTTTCCGTAAAAAGAGATCGCGGTGTCCACGGTGCTGTCGGAAATATTGCAGAGGATCGCTTGGTACATCGAACAATTTTCGGGTAAGTGTTTCATATTTCTTCCTTTTTGAGAATGTATTCGGCATTTTCACGCAAACAGTTTGGCTATCAGCGCCGCCAACGCCAAAAGCAGAGGAATGACGATCATGTGCGCAACGTACAGCACCGCCGCATGCCTCCCCACCGTACAGACGCCGCTGTTCCAAGCGCCGTCCAAAGGAGCAAACGCATATCTTGCGGACGTATGATAGACGATCCTTCCGATCAGCCCTCCCAAAAGCACGGTCGCCGCAAAGGGCAAAAGCGGAAAATAATCGCCCGTATATCTTAGATAATCAAAATAACCGTTGGATGCATCGGGGCGGATATATAAAAATATCGCGAGAAATTTATTTTCGTCCAAAGATGCCGATCCGAGAAATTTCGAAACGACATGCCCGTATCCGCCTGCAAACGTAAACTGCGCAAGCGCCGTAAAGGTCCAGGTCAAAAGCCCCGCACCCACAATTCCCGGCAAAAGCCGCAGAGCCGATCGGACCCGCCGCGCAAGTTTTCCCTTGCCGAGCACATCCCCGATCGAAATTGCCGCATTATCGAGAAAAGCATACAGAAAAATCGCACAGGCAAGCATAGGGATTACGCCGAACAAATAATGCATGTTTGAATTTGTAATATCCGAAAGAATCGAACTTACTTCCGTTATCCCGAGCGCGACCAGTGCCAGCGGGATCGCACGCCGAAAATTCCCGCGCGTGAGCGTGCAGCTGATCCCGCAAAGAAGAAAAAAGGTCGTGATCACCACCCCGCGCACATACAGCCTTATGTCCCACATCCAATATGCGCGGCCGAGCGCCTCGCTCTCCGCAAACAAATTCGTGCCGAGCGTTTCGTTGATGAAGGGCATGATATCCCACAGGCAATACATCAGATGATCGAATATCATCAGGATCACGCAGATCCCGCGCAAAAAATCGATCTCCCAGAATCTCCCCTCGCTTCTGCCGACATACCGACGCGTCATCTTTTTATATCCGGCGCTGCCCGGATGTTGTACGTTGACCCCGTTCCGATACATAAATCCCTTCTTCTTCGGTTTGCACGGCTTTTTATGTCACAGAATCATTATAAGGGATGCGCCGCGCGATGTCAATCGCTCACCCTGTTTGACGCAAAAATTTCATCCAGCACGGCGCGCAGCTCCGAAATCGTTCCGCACGTAAAGAGCTTTGCCCGCATTTGCGCGCAGCCGCGCATACCTCGCAGATAAAAAGACGCCATCTTCCGCATCTGTACGACCGTGTATTTTTCGCCGTAAAATAAAAGCATATCCGCAGTCTGCACCTCAATCGCGGCCCGCCTGTCCCACACATCGTTTCCGCCTAAAATTTCGCTGAAAACGTGCGGGTCATACATTGCCGCCCGCGCGACCATGACTCCGTCTGCACCCGTCTCGTCCAACATGCGCAAAGCATCCGCTCGCGAAAACACCCCGCCGTTGGCAATAACGGGAATTTTTACAGCCGCCTTTGCTGACGCAATTGCGGCATAATCCGGCTCGCCGGAATAATACATATCCCGCGTCCTGCCGTGCACGGTGATCATGTCCGCACCCGCATCCTCACAAAGCTTCGCAAAATCCGCCGCCACGACCCTGCCCCGCTCCAGTCCGATACGGAACTTAACGCTGATCGCCTTGCCGCTCTTTTTACATTCCGAAATAATGTTCGCCGCACGCGGAAAATCCGCGAGAAGTGCGCTCCCTTCGCCGTTTTTGTAAACTTTCGGCACAGGACAACCCATATTGATATCGATCAGCCGAAACCCTTCCAAATCTGCGCTCTCGCACGCTTCGCGCAGGATGTGCGGATCGCTCCCGAAAAGCTGCGCCGCCGTCTGCGGTTCGCTCTTATCCCGATACAAAAGCTGCCGCGTCGCCTCACTGTTATACTTGAGCCCCTTCGCACTGACCATCTCCGTAAAGCACAGCCCCGCTCCGAACGAATAGCAAAGCTTGCGGAACGCGAAGTCGGTATAGCCTGCAAGCGGCGCACAAAATACATTATTCGGCGTGAACGTATCGCCGATTTTGAGTCCTTTGCCGAGTTCAGCGCCTTTTGTCATATTCCTTTTTCGCCCTTTCGTAATATGCCCACATCTCATCCGCACTCAGTTTTTTCATGTCTTTGCCGTCGGCAAGAATGAGCGACTCGGTCGCGCAGAAGCGGTCAATGAATTTCTGCGTGCTCTTTTGCAGGCTCTCTTCACAGTCGGCACCTGCAAGCCTGCCGACGTTTACAGCCGAAAAAAGCAGATCGCCCGTTTCTTCGGATATATGCGCTTCCTTTCCTTCCGCGATCGCCTCTAAAAGTTCGGACAGCTCTTCCTTCACCTTCTGCGCCGCTTCGGATACGTCTTTGAAATCATACCCGTATTTTGCGGCACGCTTTGCCGCTTTCTGCGCGCGCATCGCCGCGGGAAACACTTTGGGAACGTCGCGCACCGTGTCCGAAGCCGTCTTTTGTCCCTTTTCTACCGTCTTGTTCTTCTCCCAAACAGAAAGCGCACCGTCCGCAGACTCCGCTTTATCTTTACCGAAAATATGCGAATGCCGAAAAATCAGTTTGCGGCAGACGTCGCTGAGCACATCCTCGGGCGTAAACGCACCGCGCTCCTCGGCAAGCACGGCATGAAACGCCCCCTGCATAAGCACGTCTCCCGCTTCTTCACAAATCTTCGAATCGTCACCGCTCTCCACTGCGTCGACAAGCTCGTACGCCTCTTCGATCATATTTTTGCATATGCTCTCGTGCGTCTGCACGCGGTCCCACGGGCATCCGTCCGGCGCACGTAATAAACGCAGTATTTCCACGAGATCGGAAAAATCAAAGCGGGTCCTCTTTAACAACGGAATCTCGCCGATCACCACCGCACAGGTCGAATCGTATTTTTTGCGGCGGTCCGCTTCGTAAAGTTTTATTTTCTCTGCCTTGCCGCCCTCGACAAAAAAAGCATCCGCTTCGTCGCCGAACCAGTCGCAAAGTTTCAGCTTCACGTCCCCCGCTATCAGATCGCAGTCAACATCGTACACCGCGAGCGGGAGGAGCGGTCGTTCCCCTTCCAGCGCATAGGCGGAACGTACCGTGCGCGAGCGCGAAAATACTTTCGCCGCCGCAAAAGCGCGGTCGGCTTTGGACGCGCCGCAAAACACCTTTGCGCCTTTTGCACGACGCAAAACGAGCTGGGCAGACACATCTTCCGTCACGCTCCCGTCAACACAATACGCAACATCCCCTTCCTTTGCCGCCGAAAGAACTGCCGCCGCAAGCTTTTTGTTGAGCGTGTCAAAATTGCGGCTCGCCTCATATATGTAATCGAGCGTTTCAAAACAAACGCCCAATGCGCGAACACCCTCCGCCGCGGGCGTTTCGCCCGTGCGGAGAATGACTTTGACCCCCGAACGCAATACTTCTGCCGCGCCTCGCGGCAGGTCTGACGGTTCACACCCCAATCCGATGACGGTGATCATGTTTTTTCCTCCTTGCAAAAGCGCGCAATTCCTCGCCCGTAAAAGCATGCAGCAGGACGGCAAGCGCAAGATATACCGCCCCCGCAACGGCAAGCGCTGCCAATACATGCACTCGCCCCGGCAAAAGCGCCGCGCCGATCGCCGCCGCCGACATCAGCAAAAATTTTAAGAACAATCCGTATGCGCGCAATCTGGTCTTTCGTTCTCTAATACTATATAACAAATTGACGAAAAGTGCAACAAAATAGCACGCCACGGACGCATATGCCGCACCCGAAACAGAAATTTGCGGCACGCGGAGAAGAAAAACTTCCAACAATATTTTTAATGCGACCGCCGCAGTCATCGAGAGCGCCGCGATCTTGGATTTGCCCCGCCCCGTCAGGCAAGCAGACAGTGTTTGCACCCCCGACAGTGAAAGCGCCGCAAAAGAGAGCGCCCGCACAAGAGAAGCGAGCGCCGCACCCTCCTCTCCCGTAACGGACGGAAACAGAAAAGACGCGACCTGTCCCGGGAACGCAAACAGAAAAAACGCCGCCGGAAACGCCACAAACAGTGTACATTTGAGAGCAAAAAGTATGCGGTCTTCCCCTTCCGCAACGCGGTTTTCCGAAAAAAGCGCAGATACCGCAGGAACGCTCGCCGCCGCAAGCCCGTAACAGATCGACACGGGCAAATTGACTACCGTCGCCGCACCGCCCGAATAGAGCCCGTACAATGCCGTCGCATTTTCGGCATACGCCCCGACAAGATTGACGATCAGAATGCTGTCCAAAATACCCGAAAGCGGTAAAATACCCGCCGCAATCGTCACGGGTATCGTCACGCGCAATAAAGAAAAAACACGCGGACGGGGCGATCGAATGCGAAACAGAGGTTTTTTCCCGCGTTCCCCCGCCGCAAGCACAGCCATAAAAATACATGCCGCAAGTTCGCTGACCGTGACCGAAAACAGCGCATATGCCACAGCCGTCTGCACGTTCGCGCGAAACGCCCGCGCAAAAAACAGTCCAAGCCCGATCTTGACGACCTGCTCTGCAATTTCCGAAAACGCCGTCGGATAAAAATTGCTCTTGCCTTGAAAATATCCGCGAAAACAGGAAATGACCGACACAAAAAAAACGCTGGGCGCCAGCGCTCGGTAAGCCCTGACTGCCGCGGGTTCGCCCTGCGCCGCGCTCATGAAAGGTGCAATAAAAAACATAGCCGCACTGCCCGCAAGCCCGATCGCGGCAAAAAGCAACAGCGACTTTTTTAAGATGCCTTCCGATGCTCCGCCGCCCTTTTGCTCTGCCTGCGAAATAAGCCGCGCAAGCCCCGAAGGAATGCCCGTCGCCGAAACGGTGAGCAGAAGACAATACAGCGGATACACCATCTGGTAGATGCCCATACCTTCGCCGCCGAGAATATTTGTGAGAGGAATGCGATAAAACGCGCCCAACAGTTTGGCGGCTATGCCGCCGAGCGTGATGATGAGCGCGCCTTTCAAAAAACTTTGCGGTTTCATATGTATTCCCGCCGCGGCGGGACAACTCGGCGGCGCACTCCGCGCCGCCCGGTTGCGTTCCAATGCTTTTATTCAAACTGGTTCGCCAGGATGTCTGCCGTCAGTCTGCACAGTTTGACGGCGCTGTTTTCCATGCGCGCGCCCTCTTCCGCGGACAGCAAAGACACTGCCCCCAGACAATCGCCCCCCGCTATGATGGGCACAATGATCTGCGCCGTGATGTTCAAAGGCGTGCCGTCCGCAAGCGGTACGATATCTCCGCCCTCCGCACGGTTCGCCACATAACTCCTGCGCTCTTTCATGATGTGTTCCAATTCCCGCGATACCTGCTTTTTCGCAAGATCTTTTTTCCCTTCGCCCGACGCATACAGTATTTCGTCCGTATCACATATAACGGCAAGATACCCGCTCAGATCGCTCAGCGATTTGGTCGTGCCCTCCGAAAATTTTTCCAGCGTTGCGATCGGTGAATATTTTTTGAGCATGAGCTCGTCGCGGTCCGTAAAAATTTCCAGCGGATCGCCGTCCTTGATGCGCAGCGTGCGGCGGATCTCTTTGGGAATGACAACCCTGCCCAGCTCGTCGATCCTCCTTACGATTCCCGTTGCTTTCATGTTTCCTCCCCTTACAGGACTTCCTGCCCCGTAAATTTTTCTACACAGAGTATGCGTAACTTTTTTCCGCTTATTCTTATACGTTCCTTTTTTAACAAATTCAACCGTTTTTCAATCAAAATCCCGCCGCATAACCATTGCGGCGGGATTTTTCCGTTCAATTTTCATGCTCGGCCAGACGGGAATTCCAGTCCGGTATCACTGCCTTGCGGTACTGCGTCGGAGACATGCCCGTCGCTTTTCGGAACAGCCGCATGAAATAATAATAATCATAGTGCAGCACGCTCGCGATGCCCTTGATCGTCATGTCCGTATTCGCAAGCAATTCCTGCGCTCTCTGCATCTTTTTCGTGATCAGATACTGAAGCGGAGAAATTCCTATGTTTTTCTTAAACAAATAGATCAGATACCGCTCACTGTATCCGAAAAACTCCGCCATCGTCTTTACGTCTTTTACTTCGTTGAAATAGGGATTCTGGCTGAAATAATCCATGATCGGCTGAAAACGCTTGTCCTTCGGCGATTGCTCCGCTTTGCCGCGCGTCAACGATGACAGCTCCCGAAGCAAGGCCGTCAGAAGACTGTCCGATACGGATTCTTTGTCTTTAAGGATAAAGTATTGCTCGATCAGTATGGCGATTACGAGCATGGAATCGTACGCTTCGATGTGACCGCTCTGCGGAAAACTGAACGCCGCCGCGGATACGTCTTCACGGAATTGAGCATCTTCTGCAGGATATTTAAAATGCAGCCAGTGGAATTGCGCCGTCGACGGCGCATATCCTCCGTAACGTTTGCCCGGTTCGGTAAGCAGGTAATCCCCTTTTTGCAAATGCCACCGCTGCCCGTCTTGTTCAAGGTATTCATCCCCATCCGTCACAAAAAATAATTCGCACTCGTTCAATGTGCGCCAAATATGCACGCTGTCTTCCACGGCTGCCATGCCCGACATAAGATGTTTCAGCCGTGTGCCCTCCCCGAAGCAAAAATATTTCATTCCGTACTCTCCCGCCGCCGCAATTTACGGCGCCCCCTTATGCACTTGCGTCAATTATACAACATACTTCTTTAAAAAACAATTGATTAAATTATCAAAATAGTGTATAAAAATTGACCTTTTTCTGAAATGGCAGAGTTTTACCGGAAATATATTTTTCACTCTTTTGGTGAACTTTTGCGTGATCGGTGCGTCACATCAGAATTCCCGTTGAAAAAGCCAAGTATCAGAACACCTTTTAAGTCACGCCTGTCTGGACGCAGATCGTAATTTCCCGATCGGTCTATTCAATTACGAAGGAATCATTCTTCACTCAGCATTTGTTGCACAACTCGCTCCAATACGGCATATCCTGCATCGTTCATATGTACCCCGTCTCCGCCGTCAAAATATTTCGAATCTACTGTTCCTCCCGGACAAATTTCCGGCGTTACATCAATATAATGAAGATACGAATTTGCAGCAATATGACCGGAAACGATTTCGTTTACCGCTTCCATTGCATCGCAATTATTTTCAGTCAATGCGGGGAAAGAAAGCAGCGATATCCAATATATCTGCGCTTCGGGCAGCGCCGCGTGGATCGCATCGAGCAATCGTATCACCGATTGTGCTACATACGGCGCCATTTCGTTCCCCTGTTTACTTGCGTCGTTTCCGCCTATGTACAACACAATTTTCTTCGGAGAATACGGAACAATCAGGCGGTCGATCAGTTGCATCCAGTCGGTACTGTGCGAACCTGCCAGCCCGACATTGACCCCTTGCATCGTCTGCGGAAAGCCATGCTGCGTATTCCAATATTCGATCAGAGAAGACCCGGCAAACACGGTATCAAATTCTGCCGTGCCTGCTGCACGCGCATCAAGGTAACTTTGAATCTTATTCTCATACGTGCTCAATACACGCGTGTACCCACGGGCGTACGTCGGTTCGACACGGATATCCGCCCCGCAGGCGAGAATACCGATATGCCGAAATCCCGTTACCCCCGCAATTTTTGAGGTCTCCGTGAAGGAAAGCCCCTGCGAATCCTTTGCGATCCTGGACAACGAACCGTCACCTTCGAAAACGAGTATCCCGTCCGCATACACAGCCGTATAAGTGCCGTTGCAAACGACGCGCAGCATCACTGAGTTTTCATAATACCGTATACGTGCCTGCGTTCCCGCAGATTCGCTGCCGCTGCCGTTATCGACGACAAGCTGATAATCACTCGTTTCATACACGCCGGACGGATTCGTGTCTCTTCGCAGGTAAAGGCGAAGAATTTTTCCGTTGCTTCCCAGTATATATAATCCAACGGAAGGATTGACCTTCCCGCTGTGCTCGCGGATCTCCAGTTTGATCTGATATTCCAAATACTGTCCGGCAAGCGCCGTGCCGCCGTCATATGCGAATGCCGCGTATATTTTCGAATCCGTCGGTGAAAAAGCATACGATCCGTCTTCCTGTCGTGCGAACGAAGCCTGCGAAAGCGAGCACGCGTTTAATACGTCTCGTCCGAACAACGGAGCCTCAAAATCAACCGCTTTCGCTTCATATGAGGCTCTTACCGCACCCTCTTCCGTCTGCCAATCCAGACCTGTTATTTTATTGACCGAACGCTCACCTCCCAAAATGATCTGTGTCGCTCCAAAGGCGATTTCCTGTTTCCAAACGACTTCACCGTTCAAAAGGAAAAGAAATACATCGCCGAAACGTATCACATCCATGCGCGCAGTCCCGTTTTCGACCACACCCAACTCCCGAAACCCTTTCCACCCGGTATTGTACGAAAGATAATCGGTATACATGCGAAAATCGCCATTCCCCAAATAACGCATATAGTAGCGAATCCTGCTGCCAGACGTTTCTACACTTTCGATCACAAATTCGGCATCGATATTTGCATCTTCCATCTGTACATCCGCACCAAAACAATAATTCAGGCCCGCGACCGGGCCGCCGCCATCGGGACAAAAAGCTGCCCGTACCGTTTCCGAACTGTACTCTTCCTTATAACAATTCTCCTCAAAATCCCACAAAATCGCGTCGTCACTGCCGATCGACAGTGCCTTTTGCGCAAAAAAACTTTCGTTCCTTCCGACTTTCCATTCCAATTTCTTCATGTTCGTCCCGTCCTCCGAAACTATTTCAGCATGCAAAGTCATATCGTTCGCTTCGTATGTAAAGGAGGCCTGCGCCCCTTCGGAAACCGTGTATTCTAACATCGTACCCGCATCATCTGTGTTTTCCAGTTCGCGAAGCGCTTCCGCCGTACACCGCAACACACCTTCTTCCACCGAAATGCCGGCGCCTCCCGACAATCTTAATTCGGCCTCATCGCTGAGTACAGTTAGCGCAATCATCAGGCTGTCGGTCGTTTCCCCATCCTCGGCGGTAACCGTAAATGTCAGCATCTTTCCTTCCATCTTTACCTGCACCGAAGCACCCTTTGCCAACGTATATTCGCACTCTTCCGCCTTGTTCTCTGCCGTCGACAACCGTTGATACTGCAACGTCGTCAATGTTACTTTCCCGTCCACAACATCAACGCCGCATACGCTATTTACGGTAATCGTCGTATCGTCCGAAACAACCATGATCACAATTTCATATTCTTTTTCCGTTCCGTCTTCGGCAATCACCGTAAATACAATCCTTTCTTCATTCAAAACTGCGCTTACTTTGGCAAGCAAAGAAGCCTCGTAATCGATCAACTCCAACTTGTTTTCCGCACTCTGAAAAGTCCCGAATTCTTTTTTCGTCAATACCACGGAATTTTCATACACGGTATTGCCGCACACCGAGTATACCTCTAAATCAGCTTCGCTGCTCTTTTTTTCGCACCCGGCTGCAACTAAGATAAAAGAAACCGCTGCTACCGCTAAAAGATAGATCATCGCCATATATAAAAATTTTTTCATGATAATCTCCTTATACAGCAATATTTGACAAAATTGACTTGTTATGATATCCTGAATCATATAATAACAGAAACATTTCAGTTTGTAAATGCGTTGCATTGCTTTTAAAGTGTAGAATCTTGCTTAAAGGAGTCCCCGTGAAAGAAAAGCTTATTCCTCTGCTCGACGATAAAACCAGGCTTTACCGTTATAACACGAAAAAAAAGGATGAAATACTCCTCTTTATTGCCAGACGGACCGGCTATCTCGAAATGAAAAGCGGCTATTACCTCGAAAGAGAAAAATATAATTCCTACTGTTTAAGCGTAACGGCGGAGGGAACGGGCAGCCTTACTTTTGAAGGTTGCGAACACACGATCCATAAAAACAGCGTTATGTTTTTCGATCAAAACAAGCACCATGTCCTGCGTAACGTTTCTCAAAAAAATTGGTGCCATTATTACGTCTATTTTTGGGGAAGTCAAGCTGCAGATTTTTATAAAATGTTCCTGAAAAAATTCGGAAATGTTACCGACTCGTTTGATCCGTCATTCATTATCGAGCGTATTATAAAAATACACGAACTTTTAACCGCCCCTCTTGCCGACGAAACTCAAATATCCCTTCTTCTTTATGAGATTATGATGTTTTTGTACAAGCAATGCCGTTCCGACAATACTTCAGAGTCTTATTCTCCTGCCATGCAGGCAGAAATGTATTTGCGTGAAAATTTTAAAAAGCGCATAACTCTGCAAGATATTGCCGATTTTACAAACGTAAGCAAGTATTACCTGTCTCATATTTATAAATCCGTTTGGGGAATGCCGATCATACACCATCTGATCCTGATGCGCTTCGAACACTGTATGAACCTTTTAAAAGAAACTGACTTGACCATTTCGGAAATTTTGGCGGAAAACCATTTTACCGACAAACATGCTTTTATTGCAATGTGCAAAGACGCCACAGGCCTTACACCGTCCGCATTCCGTCAAAAATATCGTAAAAAAGAATAATTTTATCAAAAAATTTTTTTGCGGCGATCGAACAAATGACTTTCATACGTTTTTATGTTATACTGCTTGCGTATAAAGTTACGGAGGCTAAACATTTGAGCGGATTTTTCGGCGTTGTTTCCAAAAAAGACTGCGTGTTCGATCTCTTCTTCGGCACGGATTATCACTCCCACCTCGGAACGAGGCGAGGCGGAATGGCGGTGTACGGCGAAGGAGGCTTCAATCGCGCTATACACAATATCGAAAATTCTCCTTTTCGCACCAAATTTGAACGGGATTTCAGCGAAATGAAGGGGAATTTCGGCATCGGCTGCATTTCCGACAGCGAACCGCAACCCCTGCTCGTGCGTTCGCACCTCGGGAATTTTGCGATTGCCACCGTCGGCCGCATCAATAATATCGATCAACTCGTAAAACGGGCTTTTGCGGAAGGGACGACCCACTTCCTCGAAATGAGCGGAGGAAGTATCAACGCGACCGAACTTACCGCCGCCATGATCAACCGCGGAGCCACCATCCCCGAGGGCATTCGTCATGCGCAAAGCCTCATCGACGGCTCTCTGTCCATTCTCATCCTCACTTCCGAAGGAATTTACGCCGCGCGCGACAAACAAGGCATCACGCCCGTCGTGATCGGGAAAAAACAAGACGGCTACTGCGTCGCTTTTGAATCATTTTCATACCTGAATCTCGGCTATGAACATTGCAAGGAACTCGGACCGGGCGAGATCGATTTTCTCACGCCCGAAAGCGTCCAAACGATCTGTCCGCCTCTCGGAAATGCAAAAATTTGCACGTTCCTGTACGTCTATTACGGTTATCCCGCCTCTTCTTACGAAGGATTGAACGTCGAACAAATGCGCTATAACTGCGGCGACATGCTCGCACGCCGCGACAATACCGCCGCGGACAGCGTTGCGGGGCTTCCCGACTCGGGTACGGCGCATGCCGTAGGATACGCAAACCGATCGCGTATTCCTCTCGCGCGCCCGTTCGTGAAATATACACCGACCTGGCCTCGCTCCTTTATGCCGCCCAACCAGAGCCGCCGCGACCTCATCGCACACATGAAGCTCATTCCCATTGATGCGATGATCAATGGCAAAAAACTGATTCTCATTGACGACTCTCTTGTTCGAGGGACACAGATGCGCGGAACTGCAAATTTCCTCTATCATAACGGAGCGAAAGAAGTACACATTCGTCTAGCCTGTCCTCCCATTTTATACGGTTGCCCGTATCTGAATTTTTCGCGTTCCACTTCCGAACTCGAACTCATCGCCAGACGCAAAATTGCCTTGCTGGAAGGTAAAAACGCCGACGCACGCGTAGAGGCTTACACAGACCCCGATTCGCCCGAATATGCGGCAATGGTCGAAGAGATCCGTAAAGAATTGCAGTTCACGTCTCTGCGCTACCATCGTCTGGACGATATGCTCGCCTCGACCGGCATGCCCGCCTGCAAGTTCTGCACCTATTGCTGGAACGGAAAAAAATAAGCAAAACGCGCGCCGCCGCAAATTGCGGCGGCGCGCGTTTTCAGGCGCACAATGCACAATGCCGAAGAGCGCCCGCATGCGGTTTGAAACCGCGTGCGGGCGCTCTTAAATTTATGGAGGTCGTATAAATTATTTTTCAATGAATCGGAATATTTCAGCCGAAGCCGCACCCTGTTCAGCGCCGGATGCCGCACGTTCCGTCCCCTTCGGCAAGCGTTTCCGCTTCCTGCAGGGAAAAGCGGCAAGTATCGCCCGGGATCGTATGTTTAAGGCAACAACATGCCGCGGCAAGATCGATCGCACGCTGCAACGGATATCCGTTGCCCAGCGCATATACGATGCCCGCGGCAAACGCATCCCCGCCGCCGACCCGCTCCGCCATTTCCAAGTCATATTCGCGAGAAGACACGCACTCTCCGCCCGAATAAAGCCTGCCGCTCACAACATTGCGCGTCGCGCTGAGCGTGCGCCTTGCTGAAAGCGCTATGTGCGAAAATGCATATCTGTCGGACAAATACCGCGCCGCATCTTCTTCGGGAGCACCGAACAGCTCCGCTACCTGATGCTTGTTGGCAATGCATACGTCCGTCTGTTCCAAGAGCGAGCCGAGAACTTGCCGCGCCTTTTTCTTGTCCCACAGCTTTGCCCTGTAATTCATGTCGCACGAAACTGTGACTTTGTGCCTCTTTGCCGCCGCAATCGCCGCCAAGGTAATCTCTTGCGCATTCGCACTCAAGGCAGGAGTGATACCCGTAAAATGAAACCAATCCGCCCCGTCAAAGATCGTGTCCCAGTCGAACTCATCGGCGCGTGCGCACGCAAAAGACGATCCTGCACGATCATACAATACACTCCCGGCGCGGAATGCGCATCCGCGTTCGAGATAATAAACGCCGAGGCGCTCGCCGCCGCGCAATATAAACCGCGTTTGTACGCCGCCCGCACGGAGTGAATCCACCGCCGCGCTGCCCAATGCATTTTCGGGCACTTTGCTTACAAACACGGCTTCGGCTCCGAACAGCGACAGCGCATACGCCACATTCGCTTCGGCTCCGCCGTAACAGGCCTCAAATTCCGCCGTTTGCCCCAGGCGCTTTGCACCGGGCGGCGTCAGGCGCAACATGATCTCTCCAAGCGTTACCGCGCGCATATCCCGCTCCTCCCGCAAACTTTTATTTTGTGCCGCCGAACGACATGGAATTGTCGATCAAAATATCTTTTGTCCCCTTTTCGCGGGATACGTCAATGCGTTTTTGAAGCTCTGCAAGATACTCGTCTTCATCTACCGGCAGCTCTACCGTCTTATCCAGCCACGAAGAAAGCAACATCGAATTTATGAGCTCGACGCACCGCAATCCCTCGCGGCCGTCCACGTACAGCGGTTCCAAGCCAAGCACCGCATTCGCAAAATTGTTCAGTATCCCCACATGTTGCGGATTGCTTCCGTTTTGCGGAATCACTTCAACGCTATACTCCGGTTCCGCGAACGCATTCGGATTATTATTCAAAAACTCCTGTAAATCTTCTTTGAGTCGGCAAACAGTTAACTCATCTTTTTCACACACGATCTTACCCCGCGAACCTAAAATCTCAAAACGATTGGTACCGGGTGCATCTGCAGTGGTCGTAACAAACGAACCGGTTGCGCCGTTCGGAAATTCCAAATACGCCGTAACGTCGTCCTCCGTCTCCATGCGGTGCCATTTCCCGAAATGACAAAACGCACGCACTTTTGTCGGCATCATGCCGCAGATCCACTGCAAAAGATCGAGCTGATGCGGGCACTGATTCATCAGCACTCCGCCGCCTTCCCCTTTCCACGTCGCGCGCCATGCACCCGAATCGTAATAAAATTGCGTGCGGAACCAGTTCGTTATGATCCAATTTACCCGACGTATCTCTCCGATCTCTCCGTTCTTCACCAATTCGTGCATCTTTTTATACAGAGGGTTGGTGCGCTGATTGTACATCATCGTAAAGAGCGCCTTGCTCTCCGCCGCGACCGCATTCATTTCCTTGACCTGCTTCGTATACACTCCGGCAGGTTTTTCACACACGACGTTCAACCCGCGCTTCAGCGCACGGATCGCAAGCGGAGGATGCTGATAATGCGGCACGGCGATGATCACCGCATCCACATCGGCACAATCGATCAGGTCTTCGCCCGAAGAATAACACGCATAGTCGCCGGGGCACGCCGCTTTTGCCGTATCCAGCCTCTTCGCGTTCGAATCGGCGAGCGCCGTGCATACTCCGTTCGCAATCTTGTTTTCATAAAAAAATTTCAGATGCCCGAAGCCCATGTTGCCTACGCCGATGATCCCGAATTTTACTTTTTCCATACTCCGTTTGCCTCCGTGAATGAATTTTCGCGCAACAGCCCGCGCAAAGCCTCCGCCGCCGCAGAAAATGCTTCCGCCGCCGAATTATAACGATATTTGTGCCGAAGTTCGGTGCGGTCGATGCCCGTATAACCGTCAAAAACGGTCAAATGCGGCTCGAGCGTAAGGACCGTATCTTTTCGGATCCCGCCGATCATGCGGGAAAGCTGCCCATCGCCTCTGCCTGCGGGAACGACCTCCCCGCCCGCGTACAGGGCATCTTTCACATGATAATAATCGATCCTGTCTTCCAACAGTTCCAGCGCCTTTGCAATATCCGCACCGCATTGCACGTAATTTGCAGGATCGAACACACAATGCAACTCGGGGATATTGTCCAAAAGTTTTGCGTTGCGCACGGGAATATCTCCGTAGATCTCCTTTTCGTTCTCGTGATACAGCGTCACGCCGTATTCCTTCGCAAGCTCCGACATCGCGCGCATCCGCGCAAACACCTCCGCTTCGTCACGTTCGGGCGCGTCCGTATAAAAGGAAAAGACACGCACGCGTGCCGTAGCAAAAATATTTGCCAAACGAAATACCCGCTCCGCCTTTTTCAAGTGCTGCGAAAAATCTTCGCGCACTCCGATCTTGCCCAACGGCGACCCGATCGACCAGACGGCAATTCCTCCGGCACCCAACTGTTCGCGGCAGCGCAACGCCTCTTCGTCCTCAAGCTCCGCAACGTTCTTTCCGTTGACCCCGCGAAGCTCAATGAGCGGAATGCGTTCCCTGTGCAATGTTTCGATCTGCCGTAATAAATCCGCGGACGCTTCGTCCGCAAACGCACTCAGCCGTATTTCCATGCGTCCTCCTAAATGCCGTAACGGCTTTGAATATATTCGCGGCTGCGCCGCAGACATGCAAACGGATCCTCTCCGTAACAGTCATCCTGCTCTACCGCCGCACACCCGATGCCCGTTTCGCGCATCACTGAAACAAGCTCGTCGTGATCCATGTTGCCCGCACCGATCTCCGCAAAACGCTGCGTCCCTTCCGATGCGTCGATACACATATCCTTGAAATGCACCAGCGCGATCCGCTCCGCATTTTCACGCAAAAATTTTTGCGGCGATACCCCCGCGTATTGCAGCCAATACGCATCCGCGATCAGCGCAAATTCATCGGGCGAAGTGCGCTCCAAAATACGATCCATCGGGCGAACCCCGTGAAAGCGCACAAACTCCCATTGATGATTATGGTATGCAAAACGCAATCCCGCATCGCGTATTTTCCGCGCCGCCGGCAGGATCTCGTCCAAAAAAGCGTCCGTTTCGTCAAGCGAACTGAACCGCCGATACCCGAGTCCCACAAAAGGGACTTGCATAATTTTATGCTCTTCGATCACCCTTTCCGTATCGCCCGTGATCCTTTCATACGGCGTATGCGTCACAACCGCACGCAAGCCGTTTTCTTGCAGCAAATCCCGTACGAATTCGGGTCGGTATGCCCCAAACGCAGATATCTGCACGGAAGTATAGCCGATTTCCTTTATTTTCCCGAGCGATTCGGCAATCCCTTCTTCCGTCTGCGTGTACTGCCGCACCGTATACATCTGCGCGGCGATCTCAATGTCTTTTTTCATTCATTTGCTCGCCTTTTTTATGTCTCTTTCTATTATACAATATATTTTTTGGAATGCAATAGTAATAATTGCCCACTTGTATTGCATTTTCTGCTTTTTTCATGTATAATTAAGTCATGTTTAATTCCATAAATTACAAATACATTGAATTCTTTCACAGCCGCACTGAATTTTCAGACCGCGAAAAGTTCACAAACCACTGTCATACTACCTATGAAATCTTGTTCGTAATGAATGGATCGGGAACTTTTCTTGTGGAAAATACGGCATACGAATTCACTTCTGACACCATTTTTTTAGTTCCTCCCGGCATGTATCATGTGTTGCAGGTGCCTCCACAACGCAATTACGAACGTTGCGTTATCAATTTTGCACCCGAATTGCTCCCGTCTGCGATACAAGCGCCTTACTGCCTGCAAAAACGAGTCGGCGAACCCGTGCGCGATCTGTTTTTAAAGTTTGACAAGTACGCGGACACCTATGCCCCGGAACCGCTTTACGCCCTGCTCACTTCGTTTTTGACCGAATTGCTCGTCACCCTCATCTACGGAACGGAAGAAAACGACGTGCGGCAATCCGATTTTCCGCCCCTCGTCAAACGAGCCATCGACTTCATTTGCTCCAACCTCGATAAACCCATCACCGTCGAAACGATTGCGGATTATCTGTTTGTGTCCCAGTCTTACCTGTGTCATACATTTGCCAAAACCATGAATATCGGCATCATGCAATACGTACGTCTGAAAAAAATGTATGCCGCTCGCGATTATCTCAAACGCGGTCATTCCGTCCTGCACGTATGCGAACTGCTCGGTTACCGCAGTTATCCGACCTTCCTGCGCAACTACCGCCACGAATTCGGACATTACCCTTCCCAGGACTGCGAGTCTCCCATCCCGCCGCAAACGTCTCAAATCGGATGATCAATAAAAGGAAGCAACCGGCGCCGCGCAAATTTGCGCGGCGCCGGTTGCTTCCTTTTGCAATCAGTCCCATCATTTCTTCTTTTCGCCGAATATATCCGTGCCTCCGCCCGCTTCCATGATCTTTTTATAGGAAGGATCGGAAGAAAAATCCCGCTCTTTCGTGTATTCGCCGCCCAGCGCCTCGATCGCAAATTTGAGCTCCTGAAACGCCACAAAACCAATATCCTGCTCGTCGATCTTTTTGAAAAGCAACGGAAGCGCCCGATCGTCGCCGTATGCCGCAAGATAGCCCGCATACAGAGGCACATCCTTCTCGTCCGCTTGCGTGAATGCCTGCGCCAACGCGTTGTACGCACCTTCGTCACGGCGCTTTGTCCGCGACAAAATTTCCAGTGCGTATGCGGCATTCTGCGTATGTACGAGCGGAAGAACCGCTTCCGTCACATCGTCTGCCCGCTCTTTGAGAAGATCGGCGATCGCGTCCTTTACATGCTCGTCATATCCCTCTTCGGAAAGCATGGCAACATATCTTTGCAAAGCGCGGCGGTCCGAACCGATGAGATTGAGCGCATACAGCACCAATTCTTCGTCCGTTTCTTCCAAAAGAGACAAAAGCTCGGGAAACACTCCCCTGCCTTCGATCTCCTCACACAGAAAATCGGGAACGGAAACTTCCTGCAACAAATATTCTTTGAGCGTCTCCACAAGTTCGGCGTCGCTCATCTGCGCAAAATACTGACGGGGCGTCTTGCCGAGCGCCGCCATATACGTGTCCCCGAATTTTTTGTAAGCCGCCGCGACTGCGTCTTCCCACTCGTCTTCGCTGCGTTCGCCCGCATGCTTTTCGATCATCTCCGCCATCTTGCGGTTGAATTTATCGTCAAAATCAATGAGTTTCATCACTGTCCTCCCCGGCGGTCACGTCCGCCTCCCCTTTACCGCCTTCCGTCAGGGCGATCTCCTCGCGCAGAAGTTTTCTCCCGAGCGCAGCTAAAATATCCGATACCTTGCGCGCATTCGTCTTTCCGAAAAACGCCGTACTGTCCTCTTTCCTCCCGTATGCGCCGCGCGCCACCAGGTGGATCGCACTGGCCAAAGAGTCCGTATCGGAAGCAAGGGACAAAAGCCCTTCCCCCGCAAGCGCGTCATAGATCTCCTTTGCCGCATGGCGATAACTCTCGGGATCGGGCTGCTCGTCAAGCGCGGAAAAACGCGCAACGCTCTTCGCATATGCCTTGACAAATGCCGCCTTCTTTTCCTTGCCGACTTCCAGTTTGTCAAACGATATCTTTCGGAATATCTCGCCGACGACAATGTTGCAGTCAAAACTGCGGTTCCTTTCACATAAAAGGCGCAGACATTCCAGCTTCACCGCATCGCTCACCTCCAGGCTCAGCATCTCGTCGAGAATAAAATCGGGCTGATCGCAACGGAATGCCACCGTCGCTCCTAAGATCTGCAGTTTCATGTCCTGCCCGTCCATTTCGTCGAAACACCATTCCAAAAGCTCGGAAATATCCGATTCCGCACAGAATGCCTTCAGCTCTTTTTTGTGCATGTCCGCAAGCACAAGAAGCGCCTTGATACGGTCATCCCGCTCCGTCTTCGGAACGCGATAGAAAAAATCTACTTCGGGAACCGTTCCGCCCTCTTCCATATACCGACGGATCTCGCGATAGTAATAGCGCGCCACCGCCGCCGTCGGAAATATATCCAAAAGTTTTCCGAGCGCTTCCGCACTCTCGCGTACCCTGCCGCTTTTGAACGCGGCGACCGCCTTGAAATATAACAGCGGACGATCATAATTGACGACGCTCTCGATCGCACAAAAATGCTTGTATGCCGCATCATACAGCTTATGTTCGCAACATACCGTAGCAATCTTGTACAGCTCGTCCGGATTTTTTGTCGATATCCTCGCCAGCCGCTCCGCCACTGCCCTGCCCTCATCGTTGCGCCCCTGCTCGGAAAGCACCGCCACATATGTCGAGAGCACCGAAACATCGTCGGGTTTCTTTTCGAGAAGCTTGCGGCAAAGTTCTTCCGCTTTGTCCGCGCGGTCACTCAAAAGGTATGTCACCGCAAGATAATTCATCGCCGATGCGTAATCCTCCGATGCCGGATGCACCCGCAAAAACGCCTCTTCCGCTTTTTCAAAATCGCCGAAACGCAGTGCCGTAAGCCCCTCTTCGATCTCCGCCGAATAGTCCGCACGCTCCGGGGGCCAGATCACCCGCAGCGTTTCTCGCCCGCTTTCCTGCTGCCGCAGCAATTCCCCGATCTCAAAATTGTGCAGCGGCGTCACGTGCGCATCATGCGCCATCTTGGAAAAATAGTACGCCGACCTCTCTTCGTTCCCCAGATTGTAAAAACAGGATGCCAGCCCTTCATACCCGTCCACGGCGTCCTCTTCCGCGCAGACGTCCAGATACCGAAACCAACAGTCTGCCGATAAAAGAAACAACCCCATCTCTTCATACGCGTCCGCAAGCGACGCATATTCGTCCGCCGCAGGACCGTACATCTCGATGGATTTATGCAGGAGACGCAATGCGCCCAACTGGTCGCCCGTCTCCATTTTCTCGTCCGCCAGATCGAGAAGCCGATCCGCGCTCACATCAAATTTTCTGTCCTGTCCCATCCGTTCCTCGCTTCACCGCACAACTCAGCCGCGCGCGCGGCGTATGATCTCTTCAACTTCTTCCGGAGTAAATTCATAATCGGTGTTGCAATAATGACAATGCACCTCGATCTTTCCCTGCTCTTCGATGACCGAACGAAGCTCCGATTCGCCCATCGCCGCAAGTACTCCCTCTATATAATTTCTGCTGCAATTGCACTTATATTCGGGCAAAAGCGTGTAAAATTTAACCGAACCGAAATATTCTTGCAAAATTTCTTCCGCCGTCTTGCTTTCCAGCATTGAGCTGACTGCCCCGAATTGTCGGATCGCCTCATCCGCCCGACAAATATTTTCCTCTTTCGCACCCGGCATGGGCTGTAAAAAGACGCCGCCCGCACCGAGACACTTTCCGTCTTTTCCGATCTTTACCCCGACCGCAATGGCTGTCGGAAGCTGTTCGCTTTCCGCGTAATACGCGGCAAAATCCTCGCCGATCTCCCCGCTCACGAGCGCCGTCGTCCCGACGTAAGGGCGGTTGTCTCCGTCATCGCGCACGACCGACAGATACCCTTCCTTCCCGACACACCCGCCGACATCCAGCTTTCCCTTATCATTGGGCGGCAGTTCCGCGTGCGGGTTTTCGATATAACCGCGCATATGCAGCGCTTTATCCCCGCTGACAAAGATACTTCCTCCGACGCCGTTGCCTTTCACCGATACGGACAGTGCGCCGTGCTCCGCTTTGAGCGAAGAACACATATAGACCGCAACGGTGAGCGTCCTGCCCAGCGCCGCCGCCGACAACGGCGAAAGTCTGTGAATGCGGATGGCTTCGTTCACAAGCTGCGTCGTGTCCGCAACGGCGACGGACACTTCCCCGTCAAACGCGAGTCCGCGCAAAATTACATCTTTTTTTTGCATAAGTTTTCCTCTTTCAGCGGCGGGTACAAATAAAATTCAGCCGCGTTCGGTCACTTTTGTCCCCGAACGCTCCTTCGATTTCGTGCACGTCAAAGCCCGCCGACTCCGCCGCACCCCGCAAAAACCTCTCTTCGTGGATAAATTGCAGGTGACGTTCCTCTTCCCGCGAAAACCGTCCGTCCGCACCGCGCACGAAAAGGGTGATCTCCATTTCCACACGGTCTTCAAACAGCGTATTGAACCAAAGATATGCCAACTCCTCGCGATCTTCGCAAAAGGTGTTGTTTCCGATCGTCTCGCGCAATTTATAAGGCGACGATACATCGAACAGGAAGGCGCCGCCTTTGCGCAGACAGCTTGCCATCCGCCTGAAAAATGCGGGTACGTCCGCCGCGGGAATATAATTGAGGCAATCGTTGACGCATACCGCAAAATCTGCCCGCCCGCCCAAAACATGCACCTTTCGCGCATCCGAAAGAACATACTGCGGGAAAATACCTTCCTTTGCACTGAGCGCTTCCGCTTTGGCGAGCATTTCCGCGCTGATATCGTATCCCGTCATCGAAAAGCCCTTGCGCGCGAGCCGACGCGTGAACGCTCCGCTTCCGCAACCGATGTCCAGGCCTCTCCCGCCTGCAATGCCCAGCCCGCACAGGCGCTCATATAAGTACTGCGACCATTTTTCATAGTCGCAGTCTGCATTGAGATATTCAAACCATTCGGCAAGCGAAGCATACGCGCCCTGCGTCATTTCTTCTTTTCCTTCTTGCCTGATTTTTTCTTGCCGTTTTCTTCTTCGGCAGGCTCTTCCTTCTTTTCGAACTGGGCGTTGTAAACAACGTATTTTTCGTCGTTCTTGTGCTCTTCGGCGTACTTTTCCGTATCCTCTACAATCAGTTCCTTGGACTCGCGCAGCTTTTTCAGATCATCGCGCGAGAACGATTCGGGAAGCTCGTATACTTTCAAATCATCCGTGATCGGCTTGATCGGCCGCGATGAAAGATCGGATTTGACGCTCATCGCCTCTTCCAGATTCTTCTGGTATTCCTGCACCGCCTTGCTCTGCTCGCCTCCCTTGCCCTTCGGATAAATGCCGCGGTTGACTTTTCCGCCTTCGCGCTTGGATTCAAAGAATTTATCGAACGCCCACTGCGAATAGTCAAACCAGACAAGAAGCATGTACGAAATGCCGAGAAGGATCAAAAGCACGTACCCGATGATCTGGAAAAAACTTCCGATCAAAACCAAAATAACCGGGATCAGCATCAGGACCGCAAAGAAAATGTTCTGGAAAATCAACCCGAACGTCATCAGGAAAGAATTTTTCAAAAGCTGGAAAAATTTCAGTTTGTAGTTCCCGCCCATCGAAAGCATCCAAAGATACATGAGCGATACGATCACGGTCGCAATGTAGGAAATCACTTTGGATATGGTGATCAGGACGGCATTCCCCTGAGCCGTCGCGAGCATCCAGTTGCTCCAACTGATCGAAACGCTGAACAGGTACAGCATCACTCCGTAAAACAGAGTCGACTGCAATACTACGACAATGTTGATCTTGATCCCCCGCCAAAAATCGTTCGCGACGAAAATACCCTCCGTCCAAACCATGTTGCGGATGACGTACATCCCGCCCGAGATCCCGACCGCCGCGATCAGACCCGCCACGATCATCAGCGCTCCGTAAAAGACATTGTTGGAAAATATCAGCTCCTGCGGAAGCCCCGTCAGGTTCGGCATCGCCGGATACCCCACTCCCATCCACGAAGCAAACGGCATCCACGACGCCTGCAAACCGAGCATCGTCGATCGGAAAAAGTAAACAAGAATCAGTGGAATGAAAAAGATCAGCATGAGCAAGTTCACAATAACAAGCTTGGAAAACCTGCCCTTGAATATATCCCAAAAAAGCGCCCAGCGGCTGGTCGGCAATGTGCTGCGCGCGTATTCCTCGTCGCGCTCCTTGCCCTCAAGCATACGGGCTATAAATCCTTTTTTCTCGCCTTGCTGTGCCATATCGCCTCCGCAGTATTTTTTTCTTTTAGCAACTTTCCTATCATTATACCGCAAAGAGGAAATTTTTTCAATTAAATTCTTGTGTCCGATCGAAAAAATTCTTTGACATTTGTGCAAGAGTATGTTAAAATTCTGTATGCTGAATAGAGGAGCGGATGAGCATGAGTACTTTCGCCTCGCGGAGAGCGGTTTTCTCCGACGGAAGGAAAGGGCATCTCCGCCGAGGCACGGACAGCTGACCGCACTTCCGTCGCCGGGCGCGCGGGAGAATACCCGCCCGACTGTCACCGCAAGTGGAGAACTATTTTAAGCATAACAAAGTTCCGGCATTTTTGCCGGGCCTCTGCTCTGTCTTTTACGCGGTGTCCTTTCCGACACCGCGTTTTTTATTTCACTTAACAAGCAAAAAATTTCAGGAGAATTTGAATATGAAACAGTATAACGTCGCCGTCATCGGCGCAACGGGCATGGTGGGACAGCGCTTCTGCCTGCTCCTCGAAAACCACCCCTGGTTCCATGTAAAGGCACTCGCGGCTTCCCCTTCGTCCGCAGGCAAAAAATACCGCGACGCAGTCGCCGGCAGATGGGCGATGACTTCCCCCATCCCCGAAAAATTTGCGGATATGGTCGTGCTCGATGCCGAAAAAGACATCGATAAAATCGCAGGCATGGTGGATTTCGTCTTCTGCGCCGTCAATATGAAAAAAGACGAGATCCGCGCCCTCGAAGAAAAATACGCAAAGGCGGAGATCCCCGTCATTTCCAACAACTCCGCACACCGCACCACACCCGACGTGCCCATGATCATTCCCGAGATCAATCCCGATCATGCGAAAATCATCGAAGCACAGAAAAAACGCTTGGGCACCAAGCGCGGATTCATCGCCGTTAAGAGCAACTGCTCTTTGCAAAGCTATGTCCCCGCCCTGCACCCGCTCATGAAATACGGCGTTTCCAAAGTGGCGGTGTCGACTTATCAGGCGATCAGCGGCGCAGGAAAAACTTTTGACCGCATGCCCGAGATCATCGATAACGTCATCCCTTATATCGGCGGCGAAGAAGAAAAATCCGAACGCGAACCCCTCAAAATTTGGGGACACATCGAAGGAGACAAAATCGTCGATGCAACCGCTCCCAAAATCACGGCGCAGTGCCTGCGCGTGCCCGTTTCGGACGGACATACCGCGGCCGTCTTTGTTTCCTTTGACAAAAAACCTTCCAAAGAAGAGATCCTGAAAGCTTGGGCAGAGTTTTCGGGCGTGCCGCAAGAACTTCAACTCCCCTCCGCGCCCAAACAGTTCCTGCACTACTTTGAAGAGGACAACCGCCCGCAGGCAAAACTCGACCGCATGCTCGAAAACGGCATGGCAGTTTCTTTGGGAAGACTTCGCGAGGACATCCTTTTCGATTATAAATTTGTCTGCCTTTCTCACAACACCCTGCGCGGCGCTGCCGGCGGTGCCGTGCTGATGGCAGAACTGCTCTGCGCTCAAAATTATATCTGAGCGAACCAACGCGGACCGGAACCGCATACGATACACCAGGCGGCGGTTGCCGCGCAACCGCATTCCCGCTCCGCAAAGCGGAACGGACAATCCATTCTATGAGGGAGGATACAACATGTTGGGTTTCTTTCACGGCACCGCTACTGCCATGATCACTCCGTTTGGCAAAGACGGCAGCGTCAATTTCGGCGCCTTCGGCAAAATGATCGAATACCAGATCGAAAACGGGACAGACGTTCTCGTGATTTTGGGTACGACAGGCGAACCCGCGACAATGACGGCTGCGGAAAAAGAAGAGGTCATGCGCTTTTCCGTACAGAAAGTCGCAGGCCGCGCAAAGATCGTTTTCGGAAGCGGTTCAAACAATACCGCACAGGCGGTCGAAGCGAGCATCAAAGCGCAGGAAATGGGCGCCGACGGCTTGCTCGTCGTCACCCCATACTACAACAAATGCACCCAGAACGGGCTTTACGAATATTATAAAACTATTTCGGAAGCCGTGCACATCCCGATCATATGCTATAATGTGCCTCCGCGCACGGGGGTGAACATCCTGCCCGCTACCATGGAGAAAATTGCATCCCTTCCGAATATCGCGGGCGTCAAGGAAGCATGCGGGAATATGGAACAGATCTGCGAAACCATGCGGCGAATCCGCGGAAAATGCGATCTCTATTCGGGCGACGATAACCTGAATCTCCCCATCCTCGCCATCGGCGGCGCAGGACTCATTTCGGTGGCCTCCAACATAATTCCGAAAGAGACAAAAATGCTCTACGATTTCATGCAGGTGCACAACCTTGCCGCGGCAAACGAAATCCAGGACAGAATGCTTCCGCTCATCGATGCGATGTTCATGGAAGTCAACCCCATTCCCGCAAAAGCTGCCGCTGAGATGATCGGACTGGAAGGCGGCATTCCCCGCCCCCCTTTGACCGAACTCGAACCGGCTCACAAAGACCATCTCCGCCAAGTTCTTACCGATTTCGGTCTGAAAGTGATCGGCTGACGCGGAAAGTGCGCGCTCTCGGCAAATATTTGCCTGCACGGCAATACTTTCGGATAAAAGCTTTATCCGAAAAATTTCCCCGCGCCCCGCGCGGGGATTTTGACAAGGAGATTTTTTTATGATAAACATTCTGATCAGCGGGATCTTCGGCCATATGGGCAGAACCGTTTTCGAAATCGTTTCGGAAGACGAACAAACGCAGTGCGTCTGCGGCGTCGACCTCAAAAAAGGAGAACTGTGCGGGGTACCCGTCTATGCCGATTTCGCAGACGTGAAAGAAAAAACAGATGTCGTCATCGACTTTTCCAGCGCCTCCAATCTGGACAATATCCTTGCATTTGCTAAAAAAACGGGGGCGGCCGTCATCCTCGCCGCCACAGGTTACACTTCGGTCCAGCTTGCACAAATTGACGCCGCGGCAAAAGAAATACCCTTGTTCAAGACCGCAAACCTGTCCGTAGGGATCAATCTCCTGCAAAAACTCGTTCGGCAAACGGCGGCATTCCTCGGCGAAAATTTCGACATCGAAATCATTGAAAGACATCACAATCTCAAAAAGGATGCCCCTTCCGGCACGGCACTTATGCTCGCCGAAAGCGCCAACGAAGCGTTTGCGGACAGCAAAAAGTTTATCTACGGCCGCGAAGGCATGGTCGGTGCTCGTCAAAAACAGGAAATCGGAATTCATGCCGTTCGCGGCGGCACCATTGTCGGAGAACACGAAGTGATGTTCGCCGGCGACGACGAGATCATTACCCTCTCGCACAGCGCGCGCAGCAAACGCGTCTTTGCGGCGGGAGCCGTCCGCGCAGCAAAATTTATGTGCGGAAAACCCGCAGGCAAATACGATATGCAGGATGTGCTTGCAGACGAGTAAAAATTTTATGAATTATTTTTCCCTGACTGCTTCGGCAATAAAAAACAAATAAAAGAGCCTTGGACAGAAAAAATTCTGGTCCAAGGCTTTTTTAAAGGCTGAGAAAATAATAGATCAAACCGACTGCGGCACCCGAAAGCACGCCATACACAATGATCGGCCCCGCAACGGTAAACATTTTCGCCGCAAGCCCCGTGATCATTCCTTCCGCTTTAAATTCAAGGGCGGGCGAAGCGACCGAATTTGCAAAACCTGTGATCGGCACGATCGAACCTGCTCCCGCCTCCTTTCCTATGCGGTCATAAACGCCCAATCCCGTCAGGAGACAGCCCAGAAAAATCAGCGCCATTGAAACGGAGCCCGCAAGCATATCGCCCGAAAGCCCCAGCGCCGTTTCAAAAATTACTCGAAAAAATTGTCCGATGCAGCAGATCAGTCCTCCGACCATGAACGCGCGGATACAATTATGAAAATGTTTTGTCGGCGGCGCAAGCGACTTTACATATTCGAGATAGTTCTCGTTGACTCCTCCCGGCGAAGTCGTTCCGCCCTCGGGCGGCGAAGCGGCCTTCCCGTTCTTTCCGACTCCCTGTGCGTTATTCCCCTGCATTTTTGTTCTCCCTCGGCGAAAATACACCGAAACAGCTTTCACGCTCGTCGCGCGTACGCGTTTCGTCCGCCGCCGCAACACGTTTTCTCATGCTTTTAGTTTCGGTAACTTGCAGATGTTTTATGCGATGCTAAGTAATAAATTTGCCTTTTTGTCGAGCAAACATAAAAATCACCCGATTCCGCAAACATTTGCGGAATCGGGCGATTTTTTTACGGTTTAATTACAGCGGCGGCAAAATCAGGTTGAACACTATGCCCGTAATCAAAATCGCCGCCATACATACAGGAGCGATATAACGGATCATGATGCGGAAATACCGCAGCCTTCCGCGCTGATTGAGAATTCCGATCTCTTCCGGCAAAATCTTCTGATCGATAAAATACCCCGCTATGATACATGTCAAGATAGCGACGATCGGCATCAGAATGCTGTTCGAAAGATAATCGAACATATCCAAAATCGAATAGCTCGTACCGGAAGGTGCCGTAATGCTCACTCCGCTCAACACGCCGAATCCAAGCGACGAAAGCGTGCCCAACACCAAAATAACGCCAAAAACAATCGCACAAGCAACCCATCTCTTTAATTTGCAGTTTTCACGGAGCACCGCCACGATCGCTTCCACCAGCGAGATGGAAGATGTGAGCGCCGCAAAAAATACAAGAATAAAGAAGATCATGCCGATCCAACGCCCGCCCGGAAGATTATTGAACACGGACGGAAGTTGAATAAACATCAAGGACGGACCCGACGACGAAAGAGCCCCTTCCGGATCCGCAGAAAACGCATAGATGGAAGGAATGATGATCATCGCCGCAACGATCGCGAAAGCCGTATCGCAAATGGAGATCTGCCGCGCAGACGTGCGGATGTTGGCTGTCTTTTTCATGTAAGAACCGTATGTGATCATGATACACATGGCCAAAGACATTGAATAAAACAACTGTCCCAGCGCCGCAAGCAGCGTCTCATACCCGAATTTGCTGAAATCGGGAATAAACAAATACTTCACGCCCTCGAAAGCTCCCGGCTGACAAAGGACATAGATCATCAAAAACAGCGCCAGCACGGCAAGCGCCGGCATCAGGATCTTGCTGATGCGTTCAATTCCCTTCTGCACGCCGAATACCACGACAGCGATCGTCGCCGCCGCGAAAATCAGGAAAAATATGAGCGGCTGCCAAGGATTTTCGATAAACGAAAGAAAATATGTCGACGTATCCGCTCCCGCACCGAGCAATCCTTCCGAACCGACCAAAAACGACCAAATGTATTTGGTGACCCAACCGCCGATCACGCAATAATACGGCACGATAATGATCGGAACAGCCAGACACAAAAATCCGAACCACTTAAATTTTTTGTTCAGCTCGGCAAACGCACCGATGACGCCTTTGCCCGTCCGCCTTCCGATGGCAATTTCCAACACCAGCAGCGTAAACCCGACCGTGATCGCCAACACGATGTAGCAAAGCAAAAATATGCCGCCGCCGTATTTCGCTACAAGATAAGGAAATCTCCAAAGATTTCCCAAGCCTACCGCGGATCCCGCCGCTGCAAGCACAAAGCCGATCTTGCTGGAAAAGCCACGTTTCTTATGACCTTCCGCCTGTCCTGCCGACGTTTCTTCCGCCGCGGGCGATTCCTCCGCAAAGTCCCCGATCAGGGAAGTATCATCCTCTCTCATATACACATCCTTTTTATTTATTTTTGCACAATTTATACTTTGCGCAATTTTTCTGTTTTAAAACGAATCCTTTTCGTCCTCTTTACCGCCTTCCGGCTCTTGCCTCGATTCGCATTCTTCCCGCGCCATTTCTTCGTCGCCGATCTCCAATGCCACAGCTTCGTCCGCACTCTTCATAGTCGGATAACGCGTAAAATAGCTCTTCGTTTCACGAATGACTACTCCCGATAGCAAAAGAAGCGCAATAAGATTCGGAATCGCCATTAAACCATTGAAAATGTCCGCGATCGTCCATACCGCAGCAACCGTCATATACGGTCCGATGAATACCGCCAAAATATACAAAATCCTGTAAACGTATATGGCAAAACGTTTCCTTCCCGCAATATATTCCAAACACCGCTCCCCGTAAAAATTCCAGCCGAGAATGGTCGTGAAAGCAAAGAAGATCAGGCACACCATCAATATAGCGGGTCCTGCCGTGCCCAAAACGCCCGGAAGTCCTTCGCTGAAAGAACGGATCGTCACGTCAACGCCGTCCAATCCAATATTCCACACGCCCGTAATTACGATCGCAAGCCCTGTCATTGTGCATACGACAATGGTATCGAGGAAAGTTCCCGTCATGGAAACAAGCCCCTGCCGCACGGGCTCTTTTGTCTTTGCCGCGGCAGCAGCAATGGGCGCAGACCCGAGTCCCGCTTCGTTGGAGAAAATCCCGCGCGCAATGCCCTTTTGCATGGCGACGAGCATGCTCCCCGCGATCCCGCCCGCAACCGCGCGCGGATTGAATGCGCCCACAACGATCTGCCCCAAAGCCGCAGGGATCGCTGTTATATTGCTGACGAGAATGATCAGGCAGATGAGCACATATACAATGACCATGAACGGCACGACCGCTTCCGAAACTTTTGCAATGCGCTTGACTCCGCCGAGCAAAACAAGGGCAACCGCGACGGTCAAAAGCCCGCCCGCAACGGCGACAGCAACGCTGTACTCCCTGCCGAAAATACGAAATGTAGGCGCATCCGAAAAAATATTCCCGACCGCCGAAGTGATGCTGTTCACCTGCGAAAAAGTGCCGATCCCGAAAAGGCCCACACACATCCCGAGTACCGCAAATATGATCGCCAAGAATTTCCAGCGTCTTCCCAGCCCGTTTTCAATGTAGTAAAACGGCCCGCCGAGCGTATGCCCGTCCGCATACACCTTGCGGTATTTGACCGCCAAAAGCCCCTCTGCATATTTGGTCGCCATCCCGAAAAAGGCGGCAAGCCACATCCAAAGAAGTGCGCCCGGCCCGCCCGCTACGATCGCAGTCGCGACACCGACAATATTGCCCGTTCCGATGGTAGCCGAAAGCGCCGTACAAAGGGCTCCGAAGCTGGAAACTTCGCCTTCGCCCTCTTCCTTTTTAAACATGTACCGAAACGCGCGCGGCAGCTTGCGGATCGGCAGAAAAATCAGCCGTATCGTTAAATAAATGCCCGCGCCGAGAATGAGCACGATGAGCGGGATCCCCCACACAAAATCATCGATGCTGTTGATAATCCTTTCAAAAGCCTGCATTTGTTCTTTTGCCAAAAAAAGAAAGCCGCCCGAAAGCGGCGCGGATGATCCGCTCCGTCCTTTTGCCTGAGAGATAGCCGCCCTTGCGGCATACACCTTCGGCGCCGTTTTTTGGCCTCTCCGGAGTTTTTTGTTTTGCGGAACATATCCGCAATTCTTCTGTTTTGTCTATTATAAACGCACAGGAAGTTTTTGTCAACCATTACTTGCATTTCTGCGCAAATACGCATAAAACTAAGCGGCGTTTCCCCGCTTTTCGCGGAAAAACGCCGCTTTTATCACATTATTTCAGCGCAGCACTGCTTCTTTCAAGAAAGAACGATGTCATCCACATACAGCATCGCGTATCCGAAAGACTGCGTCCAATCCTGAATCATGATACCGAACCCATCGATCTCTCCGCCGCTCCACTGAACGCCCCCGTCCGCATAAAAGCTTGCAAGCGCATACGTATGAACGCTTCCTTCCGCCGTGACTGCCGTTCCGTCCGCCGAGGACAAAGTCTTTTTATATGTCACTCCGTCCGAAACAATGTACAGGAATACCGTCGAACTCGGCTGTCCTTTGAGCCACAGAGAAAGTTCCGTTCCCGTCAAAGGCTCCGAAAGCGTCTTCATGTACGTCGTGTCGTAACCCGCGTTGACGTAGCGCAGCTGCATTCCGTGCTCGCCGCCGCTCTTTTCATCTTCCGCACTCGTGAGCGTCATTTGCGGATGTTCGTTGTTTTCGGTGTGCGTGCCCGTCCAGCTCGATGCGTCATAACTTTCGAAATCGTCGATCACGGATACCTTCTCAACAGGCCTTTCTACATTCGCAAAACGAACCTCGCCCACATATGCCGTCGCCGCACTGTACAGGTTTTCAAACATCAACCCGACCTGTGTCAGCTGCGAAGGAGTATTCGCGGAAAAATCCACATCGCCCGCATCACGCTTTTCAAAATCGTCCAGCCAGATCGTGATATGATTCATCCCCGCGAAAAGCGTCAGAGTCTGCGTGTATTTGCGATACCCGTCAAACTGGAACACGAACGAAATTTTTGCTTCCGTCCCGCCTGTGTACAACAGATCGAACGTCAATGCGTTGCCCGCATATTCGCTCGGCGTGAAGTTGATAAAAGCATTCGCATAGCCGACTTTCCCCTGCATCTCTATCTTCAATGCAGGCGCTCCGATATCGCTGTCCGTGCTGTGCGAAAGCGTGAGCGTCCCTTCCTCGCCGCATTGCGGCTGATACAGCGCCGCATCGTATTCTCCGTCGAATTTTGCGATCAGCTCTTTATCGACCGGCGCGGGTTTGTCTTGGGTAACAAAGCGGATCTCGCCCGCATACGCCGTCGCCGTGCTGTACATTCCTTCGAAAATGAAACCGACCTGCGTCAGCTGCGAAGGGTTATTCGCGGAAAAATCTACATCGCCCGCCTCGCGCTTTTCAAAGTCTTCCAGCCAGATCGTGATATGATTCACGCCCGAAGTAAGAGTCAGCGTTTGCGTGTATTTGCGGTACCCGTCAAACTGGAACACGAACGAAACCTTTTCCGCCGCGCCGCCTTCGTACAGCATATCGAATGAAAGCGCGTTGCCCGCATACGCATCCGTACGGTAAGGAATGAATACGTTCGCCCACTGAACATTATCGAGTTCCATCTTGAGCGCGGGTGCGCCGATAGCGCTCTCCGTGCTATGCGAAAGTGTAAGCGTGCCGGCACCGCTCTGCGTGGAATAAAGGCTTTCATTGTAAGGCTTATCAAAGGACGTGACCAAATTCGGATCGTTGACGGGGATCTCCGATTCATCGATGGTGCGCATTCCCGAAATGTACAACTCGCCTGCCTCGAAGCAGTTCCCGATAACGACGTCGATATAGCTGATAATGCTGCCGTATTCGATTTTTCCGTCGCCCCAGCTCTCCGAAGTGCGAGTAAAGTTGGTATCGTTGAATACGAGATAGACGTTTCCGTCTCCGTCCGCAAGAAGATTTGCCGCCGTCTGCCAGCAGTCGCCGTCCAGTTCCCAAATGCGGAGGTTGACCGTGACATTGGGCTTTGTGTTGCGCATCGCAAACGCGATCGTATCGCCGAATCCCAAAATAGAACCGTAATGGTAGCGGACAATGCCCCAACCGTCACCCTTTTCATTGTTGTATGCAATGCAAAGCGCATCTCCCGCGCCGAGCGGATCTTCACGGTCGATCGTGACCGTCCACTCGCGGTTGTTTGCGTCGTGATACTGCGCGTCGATCAGATTTTCCCGCCAGAACACCGACAGATCATCCGACGAATCAAAGGTACGGAACGAACCGACCGGAAGCCCTGCGCCGTTGTACAGCGTGGTATTCGGCATCGCCGTAAATTCATAGCTCGCATACATCGGAGCGGAAACATACGGAGAGGAAAGAATGAGCTTCCCGTCGCGGATCTCCGCATTCGCCGTATAGAAGATGCGGTCCGCACCCGCGATATCAAAGCCGCCCGTGCCTTCCAGTTTCAGCCCCGCGCCGTTCTCGAAGGTGATCTGCATTTCGCTTCCCACGACTTCGTACGAAGAATACATGGGCATATCCGCATTCGAAACGGTGCCGTATGTGTACTGACGGATCAGGTTTGCAACGCGCTCTGCAATATAATATTTGCGCGTCGGGTGAATGTCGTTCGCTTCGCCGTCGTCCATCGTCACGACGAGATGAACATTTTCCGCGCTCTTGCAAAAATCTTCCTGCACTTCGCGCATGTACGCCCAGTTCAGATCGGTGATGTACGCCTGCAACTGCACGAGATATACGGGCAGATCGGGAGATTCGAATTTATCGCGCAGATCGTCAAAGAACGCTTCCAACTGCGAACCGTACATTTCATACGCCGCAATATCCGCCGAAGCCTGATACCATACGATGCCCTTGATGTTCATGGGAAGCAGGGGCGCGATCATGCCGTTATACAGCTTGCACCTGTCCTCTCTGTCGCCGATGACTACATCTTCGCTCATCCACTGCTGAATGGACGTGCCGCCCACCGCCGAAACCAGTACGCCGACCGGCACGCTCTCCGCGCGCTGGATGATATCGGACGCAAACCACGCGATCGCCGAAGTCGCAAGCGCCGTCGATTCGTTGGAAACGCTCCAGTATGCGTTGAGCGGCGACGTCTGCGGCGTGTCCTGCGGATTGTCCGCCTGGAAGAAAAGACGCAAATTTTCGTTGTCATAATCTCCTTTCGGATCGGTCGCCTGCATGAGCTTGAACGCCATGTTTGACTGGCCCGAGAACAAATATACATCGCCGAATGTCACGTTTTCGATTGAAACGGTCACGTCATTTTCGTCACTGAGTGTGATAGTATAGTTTCCGCCCGCACTCTTTTGCGGGAGCGTCGCTTGCCATCTTCCGTTCTCGTCCGCCGTGACGGAATACTCCTTTCCGTCAAATTGGAGCGTATATGTTTCGTTCGCAACGCCGCCGCCCGTGATCGTGACGGGCTCGTCGCGCTGTAAAACCATATTGCTTCCGAACACGCCGTCGAACCACATTTCCGCCTCTTCGACCTCGTAGTCGGACATCTTTACAAACTGAATGTTGCTGAACGTGCACGTTCCCTCGGCATAGGCGTTGCCGATCGTGAAATCGATGCGGAGCAGGCGGTCCATCTGCACCGTCCCGTCACCGAACGATTCATCGCCGCGCAGGACAAAATCGCTGTACGGGATCATGACCGTCTGCAAAATGCCGTTGTTCTGTGCGGACAGGTTCGCCGTCCAGAGATCGCGGTCCCCTTCCTGGAAACGGAGCATAAAGTCTGCCGCCGCACCCGTGAACATGAACTGGAACCGCACCGCGTCCGTGCCTGACACGATCTGCGCGCCGACTTGCTTGGTCAGAACGCTCCAACCCGCCGAAGCATCCTTGCCGTAATTAACGGTCAGCGCCTTTTCGCCGCTGTCCATCCAATTCTCGACCACTTCAAATTCGGGGGTGTCCCCGCCGATATTGACGCTGTAATTGCTCGTTTCGCCCAGATCGACCGTCGAAACGGGCTTTTCCGCATAGTCGGAGTAATTGACGCTGGATATGTCCGCAATGTAAAAACTTCCGCCGTCGTAGCATTGCTCGATCATGAAATCGATGCGGGTCACAAGATCGAACTGAATCGCATGATCGCCGAACGATTCATCCTCGCGCAGAGCAAACGCGCTGTACGGAACGACCGCCGTATGCACGACGCCCGCACCCTGCGTCGCCGTGACGTCGCACGTCCAAAGGTCGCTGTCCATCTCCAAAAACCGTATTCCGAACGAAGCCGAACCGCCCGTGTACAGGAAGGTGAATTTGACCGCATCCCCCGCGTTCATCGAATAGCCGACCGTACGGCTCACTATGCCCCAGCCGATGCTGTTTTCTTCATAGCTGAGTTTGAGCGTCTTTGTGCCCGTGCCCAGCGTATTTTCGGTGTCCAGCGATACCGTGACGGGCATACCCGTTTCATTGACCGTATAATCCTGCGGCGAGCCGAGGTCGATATCCACCTGCGCGTCCTCCGCCGAAAGCTGACAGCTGAAAGAAAGCCCCGCATTGTCCGCCTCTTTCTGCGTATCCGCATTGACCGCCGTAACTTTCCAGAAATATTCGGTGCGAAGCGCCAGCGATGCGGACGGCGTGAACGAGTTTTCCGCAATGTTCGCTTTGCGGTACACCGAATCGGTGCATTCTTCGTCCTCAAAAATTTCCAATATGTACGTTTCCGCGTTGTCCGCCGCCGTCCAGCTGAACGCGGGCGACGCCGTTTCCACCAGCGCGCCGTCGGCAGGCGACGTCTGCGTGAATGCGCCGATCGCGCCGCTCTTTTCGCTCTGTTCGAAATTGTTGGTCTTCGCCGCACAGCCGAAACTCAGCAATGCGATCAGCGACAGCACAACAATGACGATGATCCTCTTCATTTTTTATTCCCCCTCTTATCAATATTTCGTGTTTGTGACGAAAACAGCGCTTCCTGCGGGAATCTTCAAAGTCAGCGTGCCGTTCAAACTTCCGTCCAGTTCGTAGTTGGGTACGATAAACCCGTCCGCGCCCAGTTTCATATCCTTCTCGCCGAAAATATACACGTACAGCTTTTCACCCTGCACTTTCTGCGGCAGGTAGAACGTTTCCTCCGCCTCTTCGTAGCCGCGGTTGACAACGCAATAGCCGCCCGTTTTCCCATCCGAAGAAACCGATGCAAGCGCACGCAGAGTGGTATCCTTTTCGGAATTGAGCGAACAACCGTACACCTTGCTCTGCGGTGCAAACAGCCGCGTGAGCAGATAGCTCGACTGGAACCAGGGCCGCAGTTCCTGCTGCGCCGCCGTACCCAGTGAACTGAACATGCCGTATTGCTTCATCTGACCGTTTTCCAAAAAGTGCATCGCATCGTCAAATTCCCAAAAAGAAACGCCGCTCGCTCCGCCCATGATCGCCTGCATGGTATAGTCCGCCATACGTACCCCGAACCCGAACGTATCGATAAGCACGTTGGTGTCCCATTCGGGATCTTTGCCGTCCAAAAGTCCGCTCTCCCAAATGATAAGGCCCTTTTTGTCAAAGTCTTTATCCTCTTTTTCGATCGTGTTTACAACATCGCGGATATCTTCGGCAAATCTGCCCGAGTCTACCGAGTAATCACTTACATACATGTGGATTGAGTAATTCCCGATATGCTCTTTTACGTTTTTGACGGTATCCTCGCACCAAGTGATCGCCGCAGAATAAGACGTCGCGTCCGGACCGATAATACTCACCTTGTCCGAAAGCCCGCGCGCCGCAAGCTCTGCCGCCGTATTTTTTACACCCGTGCTCCATTTTTGAAAATCATTGCCGGGCAGATAGTTCGGTTCATTGGTCAAAAATAAACCGAAAATGCAGCTATACCCGCGCGAAACGATCAATTCCTCGGCAATATCCGCCATGATCTTTGCAAAACGCACATCGGAAGAATCCTGCATATCCCATCCGTCCACGGGACGCCACACACCCAGTCCGACACGGATACCCGATTTTTGGCAATGGTCGAGAATCTTGAACATATTGCGGATACTGGACTGTTCCCAGTTGTATTCCCACGTGTCGTCCGAAACATCCTCCGAGGCGCCCTTGTTCCAGTTCGTGACCACCCAGTCAAGGTTGATCACGCAGCGAATATAGGCGGGCGACAATTTATCCATGTACGCCGTCGCGCGTTCCCATTTTTCATCGGTGATCACGTCGGGATGCTCATATGCATCCCATTCTACGCCCAGCCCCTGCACATTTTCGTTCACGACTTGTTCAAACCGCACCGTCCCCTCCTCCGTCTTCGCACTGCAACCGAACAACATCGCCGCCGTAAGCACTGCCAGAAAGACACATACTAACTTTTTCATCATTTCTCCTCTCTTCTCCCTCACAATCCGAGCGCGGTATTGATCTCGTTTACGACCGCTTCGTATTTGCTGCGGTTGCTCTCGTTGAATTCGCTCCAACCGCCGTCGCCGAACACATACTTGATGATCGCGTCGCTCGCCAGGTTGACAAGATTTGCATTCGCGTTTTTATTCGGCAGAGACAGCCAGTTCATATCCGAATACAAAGGCAGAAGTTTGACCTGGTTATCCTCGATCTGTTTTTCAATGTCCGCGATCCATGCCGCATGCGCCGCCTTTGTCCCGTCATCGATCAGCGGGTCGTTGCTCGTAATGTCCTGGTTCAAACAGATCGAATAGCGCAGGTATTTCGCTCCGATGAGCTTGTTCGCATACTCGCCGTCCGCTGTCTTGCTCCAATGCAATTCGATACTACCGTCTTCCTTGACCGTGTAATCGGTGCCTTCGAACCCATACGTCGCAAACATTGTGCCTTCCTCTGAAAGGAGCCAGTCCATGATCTCAAAATACTTGTTCATCTGCACATCCGAAATATCCGCAGAGAAAAGCGTCGCAGACCACCAGTTGTTGGCCTCCTCGTACACAAACTTTCCGTCATCACGTTTCAAACGCATCAAAGCCGTGCCTTCGTCAAGATCGACGGAAGGGTTGGATGAAGAAAAACTCTTGCGCAGTTCCGAATAATTGGTCAGTGTGAAATTGTCAAAATAACACCCGACCACGCCCGATTTATACTTGTTCATCGCGTCCCCTTCGTTCGCCGCATACGAGTCCGCCCAATAATATCCCTTTTCCACGAACGATTTTGCTTTTTCCAACCCCTGCGTAAAATTCGCCGTCGTGTAGTTCCATTCAAATTTTCCCGTCTGCTCGTTCAGAACATACGCGTGCGGGGCGTCTTTGAAATAATTGATGACGGACGGGAATGCCCATTCAACATCCGCAAGCGGAATGGTCTTGTTGCTCCCCGCCATATCCTCTTTGTCAAACGCCGCCAACAGGCGCTCGAATTCCGAGAATGTGTACACATCGTCCTCTTTGTACAGATCGCCGTATTCGGACGGGTTCTTTTCCGCCAAAGCTTTCGCCCAGTCCTTGCGGTACACATAGGTAAAACTGCTGTACCCCATTTCGGGCTTATTGATATCGTACATCAGCGGAATGCAGTACAGCTTTCCGTCCACCTTCATTTTATCGATCGCCGTCGCGCTGTCCAATACCTTTTTGATGTTCGGATATGCACTCATATCGTCCGGTATTGCGCGCAAAGATCCGCCCTTCGCCCAACGCTCCAACGTCGGATATACCATCGATTCCAGATTCCAGTGAAAAACATCGGGGATATTGTCGCCGTTCACGGCACTCGTCACCTGCGAATCCCAGTCCGCCCAGCTGTATACCTTCGGCGAAATGCGCACGCTGAACTTATCTTCTACGTAACCCGTATACGCATCGCCGAGATCGTTCAAATACAGATTGGCTATATCCAAACGCACGTTCCCCGACTCGTCATACTCGCCCGTTTCTTTGCCGCACGCTGCAAACAGCGGCAAAACCATGCAAAAAGCGAATAGTACCGCCAACAGTCTTTTCCGTATCCCTTTCATACAAATCTCCTTTTTTCTTTATTGTCTGTACGGCGCATGCCGCAATATTATCCCTTGATCGCTCCCACGACCAGTCCTTTCACGAAAAACCGCTGTATGAACGGATAAATACACATGACAGGTATGATCGTGAAAAAGATGCTCGCCATTTTCAAGCCTTCCGTAAACGTCGGACGTCCGACCGGATTGGGCCCGAAATTGGTCGTATTCGTAACGACCAGTTCCCGCAACACGAGCTGCAACGGCTTCAAAGACTGCGAGTCAATAAACAGCATCGCATTGTACCATTGATTCCAATGCCCGATCGCAAAAAACAATCCGATCGTTGCCAGCATCGGTGTCGCCAGCGGGAGAAAAATCTTCCACAAAATAATAATGTCATTCGCCCCGTCGATCTTTGCCGATTCTTCCAATGAAATAGGAAGGTTTTGAAAATAATTTCGAATCAATAACATGTTATACGTATCGATCGCGCCTGGAATGATCATGACCGCCAGCGTATTGTACAGGCCCAAATCTTTAATAAGGTAGTAATACGGGATCAAACCTCCGCCGAAAAACATCGTAACCAATATGAAATCCATAATGATGTTTTTCCCCGGCCATTTGGAGCGGCTCATCGCGTATCCCGTGATGACCGTAAAAAACAGCCGCCGTCGAGCGGATACCCGGAAGCGTTACGCTGATCATCTGCCGGAATCGGTTTGCCCCGTCCATTTCCGCCGCGTCATACAATTCCGAATCGATACCCGCCATCGTGGCAAGATAGACAATGCTTCCCCAGCCGGCTTCCTTCCATACGTCCGAAAACAGAAGCAGTCCGAAGAAAAATCCCTTGCTCTGCAAAAAGTCAATGCGCTCTCCGCCCAATAGTTCGATCAAGTTGTTGATGGAACCCGTATTCATGAACAGGTTATTGATAAACCCGGCAATAATGACCCACGAAAGAAAATGCGGAAAGGTGAACACCGTTTGCACAACTTTTTTAAAGCGGCGCATTCTTATTTCATTGATCAGAAGCGCTGTTCCCACCGAAAATACAAATCCGAGCAAAATGCGGAAAAAGCTTAAAACGATCGTGTTTCGAAATGCGCGCCAGAATTCGCTTTGCGCAAAGATATATTCGAAGTTTGCAAAACCTACCGATTCGCTTCCCGAAATGCCGAGCTTCGGATAAAAATCCTGAAACGCAATGCGGATCCCGTACATCGGAACATAGTTAAAAATAATGTAAAAAACGATTGCGGGAATAATCATCAGATATATGTACCGCGCATTTTTGATGTTCCGCCAAAGCGCCGTCCTTTTCTTGTCTTTTACACTGAGCGATCTGCTGTTTTCTTGCACGAAAACTCACCCCCTCTTGATCAGATCGTATTCATTTGCAATGGACGCATCCTCTGCCTCAATCGAAACTCGGAATAATCCGCATTCAAAATCATGGATATCGAATGCCGCGCTTTCTCCCTCTTCGCCGTCCGCAGGGAAATACATCACTTTTTCCATTTTCTTTTCATTTTGCGAAACAATTACTTTTGCGCGCAATCCCTGTTGCACAGCAGTGTCCGAAAGAATGCGTGTACAGAATCGCAGTTCCTCTTTGCAGTAAACGCTCCCGTATTGCAAAGAAAGCACCGTCGGTTTCAACGCCCGTTTCACTGATTCATACGCTCTTTTCGGCTTTCCGCCGTATTCTACCAGAGAATTGTTCGCCACAACCGGCCACGAATCGTCAAAATCCCAGTTGAGCGCCATGCCGCAGATCTCTTTATGGCTTCGCAGCTCTTCAAAAACCGATTGGTATAAGATCCCCTGCAAGATCTGCGAATTTTTACATCGCTCCTGCAAATCTTTCCCCGGAAGAAGCGTATTTAAAAGCCCTAAATATCCCCAGCTTTCCGGCTCCGCTTCCCATGCTCCGCATCCTTTGTGCGTCTCCCAGCTTCCGCCGAATTTGCCCGCTTCGTCCTCGCGCACCACGCTGCGCACCGCATCATATCCCGACGTCGACGGAATTCCGAATTCTGTATATGCCGTCGCAGGATGATTGCGTATGTATAAATGCGGTTCCTCCCCCGCATACAGATATCCGTAACTGCCATGTATCATGCCCATGATCGGCGAAGTCATCAGGAAAGGAATATCGGGGCACATTTCCAAACACAGCTTATCCAGCATTCGCAATGCCCTGGATTGCTGCGTCATACCGCTCCAGCCTTCGAACAGTTCGTTTCCGCCAACCAAGAGCGCGCAGCACGCATGCTCGCCGATCCGCGAAAGCATCGCCCGCGCTTCCGATTCTAAAACTTGCAGATAATGCGGATCGTCCGCATAATAATTGCACGCCAGCGGGAATTCCTGCCAGACCAAAATGCCGTATTCATCGCAAAGTTCGTAAAAGGGTTCTTTGTTCGCTCCGCAACCACCCCAGCAACGCACAAAATTCATGTTCGCATCCCGAATGAGACGCAGATATGTTTCGTACCTTTCTCGGCTCATTTCCGAATAAAACACATCCGGAACAACCCAGTTCGTGCCCTTCGCGAACACTTTTACCCCGTTCACTTCGGGATAGACGGGCGGGAGCGCCTGCGTCACAGGCGAATGCACCTTGCGCCAGTTGTATGGCGTCGTGACAAGACGAACACGGCGAAAGCCGATTTTTTTCGTCAGCACATCGCAAACCCTGCCGCCGCTCAGAGCCTCGATCTTTGCTTCGTAAAGAAACGGTTCCCCATATCCCGCCGGATACCACAGTTTCGGATTTTTTAACGTGAGCGTCAGCTTTCCTTCCGAATCGGAACTCTCCGCGATCTCGCCGTCCAACGAAAACCGTACCCCGCCGTTCTTTACACGATAGCGAAGCGTCACTTGCGCTTCGTCAAACCCTTCGCTCAGCGTATAGGAAATATTCGATTCTTCCAGATATGTATCGCCTCGATGCTCAATATAGCAGTCGTTCCAAATGCCCAGAGGAATCAGTCTGGGCTGAAAATCCCAGCCGTAATTTACCGCAGGCTTACAGCTTAAATTTGCCTGCGCGCGCCCCTCCTGTCCCGCCGCCTTAGGCGCCGGATCCAGCTTTATGCAGAGCGTCTTTCCCGCATACGCGGATACATCCAGGGAAAATCCTTTCTGCATTCCCTCATATTCGTAAAGCAAACAATCATCCGCAAAAATTTTGTAGCTGTAATCGATGCCGCCCGAAACCAAAAACATATTTCTTCCCTGCGGAAGGCGCGTGCGGTACACCCAATAATAATCTTCCAGACCGTCGTATGCGCGGTATTGTTCGCCATGCCTGTAATCGGGCAGCTCCCCCGCATGCATTACGTCCAGCTGGACCGACCCCGGAACTGCCGCCGCATAATATCGCTCGGGAAGTTTTCCTGCATCGGTCGTCTTCCCGACTTCCCAATCAAGCCTTTCAACTCTCTTCATCCTTCTCTCCTTTCTCTCTGACTGATTCTCGCCGTACAAGTTTGCAATTCAGAACCAGAGAAGTATAATCCGCTTTTCCCGTTTCGATCGTCTTAATAATCAGATTTGCGGCATCTTCCCCCATCTTTTCACGCGGAACCTCGATCGTCGTAAGCTCCGGTGATACCAAATACGACTCCACTGTGTTGTCAAATCCTATGATCGAAATATCGTCCGGCACCCGCAACCCCAGATCTTTGATCGTTTTCAGCGCCGATACGGCAAACAAATCGTTACAGCACATAACGGCATCGATTTTTTCCGTCTTCAAAATCTGAGCCAACCTCTCCGGCGCCGCGAACGCATAATCGCTGTTGTCAATATCCAACTCCGTCAGCTTTGCTCCTTCTTCCGCAAAATCTTTTACGCACTGCACCACGCCCGCATACCGTTCCGAAAAGCTTTCCGAAAATGTCGTTGCCCCAAAATACAGAATATGCGTCAATCCGTTGTCGATCAGATATTTCGCTGCTTCGTATGAGGATTCATAGTTACTCGTCTTGATTTGCATGAATTTTGTTGAAACGTGAAACTGCGGATCGATCACCACTGTCGGTTTTTTCTTCTTTTCCAACTCTTGCATCAAAAACGGGAGATTTTTGCTCATCACTACATATGCGCATGAATCATCTTCACGAAATTTCTTTTGTTCGTCTTCCGAAAACTGCTTTTCACCGTGCACAAAATAATGAGGCTCTACGCCCATAAACGATAGTTCTTCCTCCATGCGGCGTATAATGGGCTGCCAGTACGATTCCCTCGTCAAAACGCGCGAAGAAATGAGCAAACAGCATTTCTTCTTGCGCACCTGTTTGGTTTTGATTTTATTGAAATCATATCCGAGCTCCGTTGCCTTCATTTTGATAAACGAACGCATTTCGTTGCTGACACCGTAGCGGTCGGTCAGCGCTCGTGATACCAATCCTTTGGAAACGTTTGCAGCTTCCGCGATCTGCTCCATTGTAACTCGTTTGTTCATCTTGTTCCCTCACAGAGCTTTGCACTCTTTTCAAAAAAATTATAAAGCCGCTCTATGCCCCTGTCAATCCCCAATCGTGTAAACAACTTTAAAACTTTGTAAACAACAACGCCGTTGTTTACTCAATTTCGATAAACAAATTTCGAAATTTCGCATCTTTCCTTTTTTTGCGCAAAAACGCGCGCGGGCGGGGAATATCCCCGCCCGCGCGCGTTTTTTGAAACGATCGATTATTCTGCCGAAAGCAGTTTTTTCATCGCGTTTTCCAGCTCCGTAAGTTCCCGCGCATTTTCCGCGGGCGTCTTTGCCGCCGTCAGATACACCTTGATCTGCGGTTCCGTCCCCGAGGGACGCACGATCGCCTGCGCGCCGCCTTCCAGATCGTACTGCATCACGTTCGCCTTCGGCAGCTCCCGTTGCGTCTGGCTCAGGTAGTCCACATACCTCTCCACTTTCAGCCCCGCAATTTCTTTCGGCTGTTCCTGACGCAGCTGCTTCAACAGCTCCTGCATCTTCTTTGCTCCCGACGCTCCCGCATACTCGAACGTCAGCAATTTATGCGCGTACGTCCCGTACTCCGCGTACAGCTCTTCCATCCGCTCGAACAGCGTCTTGCCTCGCTCTTTGTAATACGACGCCATTTCCGCGATCAGCATCACCGCCACCACCGCGTCTTTGTCGCGCACGTAGCTCCCCGCAAGGTACCCGTAGCTCTCTTCGAAGCCGAGAATGAAACTTTCCGCCTTCCCTGCTTTTTCGAGCTTGCCGATCTGTTCCCCGATGTACTTGAATCCCGTCAGTACGTTGATCACTCTCGCTCCGTACTTCGCGGCGATCTTTTCGCCCAGTCCCGTCGTCACGATCGTCTTGATCACCACAGCGTCCGCAGGCAGCGTCCCGTTTTCCTGACGCCTTGCCAACAGAAAATCTTCCAGCAGCGCTCCCACTTCGTTCCCGCTCATCAGCTTATATCCGTCCGATGTCCTCACCGCGATCCCCACTCTGTCCGCATCCGGATCGGTTGCCAGCAAAATATCCGAGCCTGCCTCTCTTGCGTATTCCAGCCCCAGCGCCATCGCCGCGGGCTTTTCGGGATTGGGATACGGGCAGGTCGGAAAATGTCCGTCCGGTTTCCCCTGTTCCTTCACGATGTTTACTTCTTTCAGCCCCATTCGCGAAAGCATTTTCGGTACAATGCGATATCCCGTACCGTTCAGCGGCGTATACGTGATCTTCAATCCTTCCGCCTTCCATACGCTCTGCTTTTGTACCGCTTCAAGATATGCCTCTTCGACCTCTTCTTTGATGTATTCGATCTTTCCTTCGGTTACATATCGGTCAAAATCTCCCGCCTTCACCGCAAAGCAGTCCACCGGCTCTATGTACCTTGTGATCTTTGCCGCCGCTTCGTCCGTGATCTGACACCCGTCGCTCCCGTATACTTTATATCCGTTGTATTTCGCGGGATTGTGGCTCGCCGTGATCATGATCCCCGCGTCCGCATGAAACCAACGCGTCGCGAACGATAAAAACGGCGTCGGCATCAGCTCTTTCACAAGATACACCCGTATGCCGTTTCCCGCAAGCACGCTTGCCGCCCGCCGCGCAAATACGTCCGAATTGATGCGGCTGTCGTAGCTGATCGCCACCGCCTTCCCGCCCATGCTCTTTACATAATCCGCCACGCCCTGCGTCGCTTTCCCGATCGTATAAATATTTAAGCAGTTCGTCCCCGCACCGATCTCTCCGCGCAGCCCGCCTGTACCGAATTGCAATTCCTTATAAAATTTATTTTCGATCGCCTTTTCGTCCGCGCGGATGCGCTCCAATTCCTCTTTCAGCGCTCCGTCTTCCGCTTTTTCCAACCATGTCTCATATCTTTGCAATATCTCTTTGTCCATGTTTTCTCCTTGCGTTACTGTCTTTTTCGTCCAAAAGAGCGTTCGGGAATTTCTTCCCCAACGCCCTTTATACTCTTTCACCTTTCGATCATTCCTTTCTCTTTGCCATACTTAGAACGATCACGCCCAGGCAAAGAATGCCGCCGACAATGCCCGCAGAGTGCGCAATATTGCCGCCGCAGCCGCCTTCATCTCCGCCCGTTTCCTCGCCCGATCCATCGGGAGGCAACGTATCATCGCCGCCCGGCGTCGGATGCGTTTCATTTCCATCCGGATCTTCAGTCTCGCCTTGATCCGGAGGATTTGTCCCTTCTTCCGAAGAACCGTCCTCATCGTACGCCAAATTCAGATCGGCGATATTTCCGTAATCGAAACTGTCCACGTCAATGCTTCCCGATGCAAAATCGCGGAAATACACTTTGATGTCCGTGATCATGGCGCGCAGCGCTGCAAGCTCTTCCTGCGTCGCATTTTCTTGCGCAAATGTAGGATTCAGGCTGAAATAGTACGTCGTAAATTCTTCGCCGTTTGCAGGTACTTTTGTGCCCGTTCCTTCTCCGACCGCCAACGCCGCATCAAACGCCCTGCCGTCGGCAAGAGTGATCTGCACGCGGGCCACATCGACATCACGCCCCTGACTGTTGCGTACCTTGAAAGAGATGGTATCGTAATTTATAAATTGCTCAAAAATACCGTTTTCCTTGTCTTTGCCCAACACAGGCGAAAGGTAAAATTCTTCTCTGCCGCGCAATGTGTAATTCAGCCGCAACGCATTGCCGCTGTCACCGTTCGTGACTGTCGTCAAAGACGTGTTGGAGCTCGTCGTATATGCATCAAAATATTTTGCGAGAGATTCGTCCGTACCGCTCCCGTACGAAACAAAATACTGCGTCGCATCGCACAGCTGCCAATCTTTGGGATGATAATATACCGATTCGACCTTGTCCGTGCGGAAAGGCGCAACGGGGAAACCTTCCTCCGAGCACAGATTTGCCGACGAGATCATTTCCGAAAACGCATATGCAGCCGCGATCGGTTCTTTGACCCAACGGCTCGTAAGCGTCACGCTGCCGTCCGCGTTGATTACGGCATCCGCAGGATAAAAGATACGATTTGCCCCGCATAAAGTAAATCCCGTCACGTCCAGCCCGTTGGTCGTTTTCAAACCCGTGGCATTTTCAAAGGACAAAATCGCCTTCCCGTCCGAAAATGTTGCTTCTTTCAGAACGGGCGAAGATTTTGCACCTGTGCCACCGTACAGCATATTATAGGCAAACGCCGCCATGCGTTTCCCGACTGGCTCTTTTACGATCGGATGAATGGGCGAACGGTATGCAAACGAAGGATTGTACCAGTCGAGCGGAATATCATAAGTCGTGACCATCGCCATATGCTCCGCACTGTCCGTGTACGCCTCTGCCATTCCTTCCAACATATAGGCGAAAGCCTCGCCTTCATACTTATAGTTATGCGGCGTGATCTGCGCAAAGATCATCGGAATGGTCTCCGTTCCGCCGTTAAACCATTTGCTCCAATCCTGCGCCAATAACGAAAGCGCTTTGCGATAATACTGCCCCGCGACTTCGTTTCCGACATTGTTTTCGCCCTGATACCACAAAATTCCCGCTATATACAAATTGGACAAAGGAGCGATCTTGGAATTGAACATCGCCGAAACCTGGTTGAAATTCTGCGAACCTTTCTGGTTATATTCCTCTTCCGTCAAAAGCCTTCCCTTATCGTCGAGATATTCATACACTTCTGCGCTTTCAAGATCGATGGAAGGACGGGAAAGCCACGCTTCGATGCTCGTCGCTCCCTTTGCGGCATTTAAAAATCCGACGGGAACTTCCTGCCCGTTTGTATTGAGCTTGTCGAACAGCTCGAGCGCAAAATTATAGCAGACTGCGCTCGCGCCTTGGATCAGCACACTGCTGTCACCGCGCGCCCAAACGCCGCCCTCCCAATACGCCGCAGGATAATACGGAACATTCGCCGCGCCCGCAATTTCAGGCGACATGAATACCCGAATATAAGGATTATCCGCATTGTCTAAAATTTCGTCTGCATTGGAACAATATTTTACGTTCAATGCCATATTCGACTGCCCTGCGCTCAAAAACAGTTCCCCGAACAAAATGCGTTCCGCCGTGACCGTCGTAATTCCGTCCGTTGCAGCGATCTTGTATTCTTTATACGAGGCAGGCATCCCGCTCAACTCGGCAATATAATATCCTTCCGAGTTTGCCTGCACCTGCACGCGCTGTATCGACGCACCGCCGCTTTGCTCGGATAAGGTGATCTCTATCTCGCTTCCCGCCGGCGCAAATCCCCAAACCGAAACAGGCTCGTTTTGCTGATAAAGCATGTCGTTTCCGATCACTTCCGCAAAACAAAGTGTTTCGGTGGGCGCACCGCTCATGTCTAATTCGTAACCGCTCTCGGCCGCGTATGCGCGGGGCGCACATATCAAAAGCACCCCGCATGCCAGCATTATCGCCATAAAGGCAGCCAAAGCGCAAACCCACGCTTTAATTATTCCGAGTTTCACCTTTTTTCCTCCCGACCAGCATAACGGCAGCCAAAAGCGCCGCGCCGCCGATCACTCCTGCCGCGCCAAACACACTTCCGCTGCAACCGCCGGCGGTATCGTCGGGAGGTGTCGTATCCTCTCCGCCCGGTGTTTGATCTTCTCCGCCGGGCGTCTGATCTCCTCCTTCATCCGGTTGAATGACCGTAACCGCACAGGGACGGGAATAACCGTTGTACGTCGCTTTGATATAGCAAAATCCTGCGCTCACCGCCGTGATTTTTCCGTCTGCATCTACCGTCGCGATCGCTTCATTGGAAGAACTGTACGAAACGTCCAGCGCCGTTCCGTCAAACGTACTCGCCGAAAGCGTGACCGTATCCCCGACATTGAGCTGCTCCGCATAGGTGTTCAGACAGATAAGTTCTGCCTTTTTGCTGTCGTCGTTCTGCGGAGACACATACACCGTTTCCGCATCAGAAAGAGTTTCCATGATCTGAATCATCTGTTCATCCGAAAGGAAATTGCGGGATACATCCAGATAGTTCAGCTTCGAAAGCCCCAGTACGGGCGAGAAATCCTCAATATAGTTATCCTGTACCGTAAATTGCACAAGTTCAGTCATATCGGCAACGACCGAAATATCCTGCAATTTGTTTGAACCGAGCGCAAGAACTTTCAGCGATGTAAGCCCTTGCAACGGCACAACGTCATAAATATCATTAAATACGAGATACAGGCTTTCCAAAGACGTGAGTTCGCTCACAAACGAAACATCACTCAGTTCGCAAATACTTAAATTGAGATACGTCAGCCCTGCAAAATTGGATACAACGCTGTAATCCTGTACGCCCGCATTGCCGATGGACGAAAAACTTTTCAGATTGGTCAATCCCGCAAGACAGGAAATATCCGTCACGCCATCCGTACCCTGCACCGCACCGTTGTTGTAAGATATGTCCAGCGTTTCCAACTTAGTCAGATTCGCAATGGGCGAAAAATCCGTGATCTTATTATAATCCAGATCCAAAGTTTTGAGGTTTGTCGCATATTGCAATCCCTCGATGCTCGTGATCTGCTGCGCAGGATCGTTGACGGGCGTTTCCAGCCCCGTCAGCTGTTTCATATCGGCCTCCGTAATCTGCGAAGAAGGAAGCTCCAACGTTTCGATGATCGCAGCTTTCAGCGTTGCATCGGGAATATCCACCGTGTCGGTGGTATCGGCAAACGCCGATACCCCGAACATCGTTGTGCCTGCAAGACATGCGGTAAGAGTTGCCGCCAATACTATTCTTTTCAGTTTCATCTTTACACCTCGGGATTCATGTAATCGTAAATTCGATTCATCAGCACGCGGAGATCATTGCCGTTTACCGTCATGCCGACAACAGACGATGCCTCCAATAACCCATACCAAGAAGCACGAAGCGTTGTATCTTCTTGCGGATCGTCACTGAACGTGAAAGAAGTTTCGGTAACCTTTTTCGTTAACGCAGAGCCGGAAGTATATTTGTTAGAACCGGTAACCCCGCGGAAAGCACGCGTCAGCATATTCTTCGTTTCGCCGACATTCGATACAGCGGAGATCGCCGAATTTGCCTGGCTCAAAAAATATTCTTTATCATAATTACCGCTAAGAATATACCCCTGCGCGACAAACCAGTCGAGCACCTCATCGCTCAAATATTCGACGTCACCCTGCATATCTTCCAAAACTTTCAGCTTGGCAACGCACTTATCGACCAAATTGATCACGTCCGCGACGACAATCGTTTCATCCGTCGAATTGACGATCGCAAGCCATGCCGTACTGTTGGAGATCACTTTGTTTTCTACAATCTCTGCAACTGCACTCTCCCCGTCCGTTACGCTGCCGTCCGTATCCATGCCCTTTGCCATCGCGATCATAAGATCGACGATCTTCGTGCGAGTCGCCGTATTGGAATTGTTCGCGTGGCGAACATAATACGTCGCATCTTCGGAAGAAATATAGGCTTTTTCTTCAAGATAACGATAATCTTCCAGCGTTCCGTCCTCCCCCGCAAAAGCGATCGCAACGTTCAGCACGTTCAGACAGTCCTTACCGTTGAGCAATTCTCCCGTGAATTGTTCGGTCCAACCGTCCACGTTGCCCACCGCATTGATGTCTTTGAGCAGAGAGAGCGCGTCGCTGAGATCTTCCGTAACATTCGTATCGATATAGCGTGCAAGTCCGATAAAGATCTTTTGCACAAGCGCCTTGGGCGCAAAACCGAATGTCGAGAACGTATTCAGCTGTGCTGCTTCTTCCTGCGTGATAATGTTTTTCCCCGTAAGGAAAGCGCTGTTTTCAGTCGAAAGAGAAGCATTGTTTTCCGCAACATATGTGAGAGCCGAACGAAGGATCATGTTCGCGACATCGCCCGCAACAGTCTCTCCGCCCTCTTCAAGCAATGCTTTCTGCGATTCATTCAAAATGCCCGCATTGAACAGTTTTACGATATACGTATCGCCCGAAACGGTCAATCTTGCCGAAATTTTACTCAGCAGATCGGTCAGCTCCAAACTCTGTACGTTGCCGCCAAACACTGCATTTTCCATAAGGGAATCCGCCTGATCCTGCGTGAGAATATTCAGAGCAACTGCCTGCGCAAAATCTTCCTGTGTCATAGGATCAATGATCGGGTTTTCGATTATCGCCGTCTGCAACGCCGAGAGGAATGCGCGCATTGCGCCGCCCTGTGCAGGCGTGCCCTGCATGACTGAGGAAAGCGCACTCGTATCGATGCCTTTCTCTGTAAGGATCTGCAAAGCGTCAGCTTCCGTCGCCGCGCCGTTAAAATACCGCGCACCGCTGACGATAACTGCTTTTGCCGTCGCCGCTTCTACCGTCGTGCTGTCCGACGTGCCGCTCAAAAGCGCTGTATATGTTGCCGTGTCGCTTTCGACGAGAATCCCTGCCGAAACAAGGAAGTCGAGGCATGCCGTACCGATCCTGCCCTGCCATTTGCTCTCATTGGAGACCATGTACGGATAAACTTTTTTCAGCAGAGCGTTGAGGTTGGAACCGGACACGCTCGCCGCCGTTCCGTCAAAAATGCCCGTCCATGCGGCAGTATTGCCGATCAAGCCTGCGCTGACATATACTTGCAACGCCGTTGTGCCGTCGCTTACGCTCGGTTCGAGCGTGCGCGCGATCGCCATCAACAACGTACGCGTCTTTGCCGTTTCGCAAGCTCTGCCGCTTACGGCATTGTCGTCAAAATAATCGCGCAACTCTGCATCGATAATATTGTTGTCATAGAAATAATTGACCCAGTCGGTGATATATCCTTCGGGCGACTCCACCGCAAAGAATTCCGCGATCGCATTGAACACGCCGATCACATTCTGCTGTGAAAGCCCCGCAGGAGGCGTTTCGCTGAACAGTGCAGTCCATTCCGCCACATTGCCGATCATGCCGAATTTATTGAGGATTTCCGCCGTTTCTCCTACCGTCGCATACTTATCGATACGCTTTGCCGCCGCATACATCACATCGCGAACGGCAAGAACGCGTTCGGTCGTATTGAAACCGTCGGTGCGAAGCGCTTCGTACAGTGTATCGGCGGACGAACTGTCAATGACCCCGCTCACGCAAAGTTTGAGAACGGACAATTCGCCTTCCGGAATATCGGGAGCGACAATATCGCCCAAAAGCTGACCGTTTTCCGAAAGTTTGACTGCCAAATCGGCATAATTGAGATCCTGCACGCAAAAATCTGCGTTCGTCTCCATCTCTTGCACGCTCATCGCCGCCGCCGTGCCCGCCGACTCCGCCACGATCATATATGTCGTTTCCATACGGATAGAACCGTATGCGGCATGCGTCGAAGACAGGCACACGGGAACAAAAAGGTTCACGCATTCTTCTTTCTTCGGACGAATGGATTCATACGAAATCGGATAGTCGCGGCGGGACTTCCAGAAGTTTCCGTCCGTCTGGAATCCGTCGTCGCTCGCGTTTTCGCCCATGTCATAGATATAGTAAGCAACGCGGTGGGAGTCAAACCAGTAGAAACCCTGCCCCACCGAATACGGCGCCGTCGTTTTCTGGATCACACCGGGTACGGACGCGGTGATCACATCGCTCTCTTTCATCACATAGTCGCTGACCATCCGCCTGCCTTCGCGCAGATAAATATTCACGGGGAAATTTCCGTTGTCCGTAAATTCGTCCAGCGCCAGCCCGTAATTGCGGATCTCCTGACGGATCGCCATCGGCACACGCTCATCATATGCATAGAAATACAGAAGCCCGAGAACATAATCCCTGTGATCGTCTTCGATGTTCTTTCTCGAAAGATAATCCCCGTCCGCATATTCATAGCTCATTCCCACAAAGTCCGCATGGTTCGTGTCCGTCTTATCATTGGGCATCTTGCTCAGCGTCAGTTCACAGGGCGCTTCGGGATTGTTTAAAAAGATGCGGGCGCGCGATTCGTACCACTCGGGATGATAGTTCGCAGGTTTCGTGATGGGAAGCCTGTTCTCCGGATCGGTCGACAGCGTAAAGCGGAAACAATACGCTTGCACGCGGCTGTCCGCTTCTCCCGTCCTGCCCAGTGCGCTGTCCTCAATAAAAGGCAACAATCCGCTGTTGCGGTCCCCTTCCACAATGTAAGGGCTGACCAGCTCGATCTCGTTATTGTTCGGAAGGATCCCGTTCATCGTTTCGCCGTATTCGTCGTTGGCTTCCCGGCCGATCGTATATGTAACGCCCGCTTCCGCCATCAGATCTCCTTCGTACGAGCAATCAATGAATACCTTCGCGGTAAATTCCTTGCCGCTCTCCGTGACCAGCGATTCAATGCGAGTGCCGCTTTCGTCCGTCGTCACTCCCTCTTCCAAATCGATCCGCTCATTGAATATCACGGGCACATTGTCCTCGATCAGCATATCGATAAAGACTTGCTCCGCGACCTTCGGCTCAAATACCCACTGCATTTGCAGCGTATCGTTTTTTCCCGAATAGATATCTTTTCCCAGTTCCTCAAAATATTTCTCGCGGGTCTGCGAAGTCCATGCGGAATCGTCCAGATAATATTCATATATACGATTATAAAACTCGTACGAAATACCGCCGACAACGCCCTTGTTTGCCATATCCGTCGCGCCCAGCCCGGAGCTGGTCAGACCGCCGATCAGATCGTTCTGCGCAATCAGCAGTACGTCCGCCCCCTCGCGCTTGGCAGCGATCGCCGCCGTTACGCCCGCGCTCGTGGCTCCGTATACGACGACATCATAGTCGCCCCCTTCCGTCACCACGGTCAATTCCGCGGCCTCGGGCTTTTCGATCCGCGCCGTACCAACCGCCACAGGCACAATAAGGCCCAGCGCCAATGCAAAAGCTGCTAATTTTTTCATGCCTTCCTCCTTTTTTTTTCTTAACACAGTGCCGATCACTGCCAACTTTCAGGTTTATTTGCCTCAACCTCAAGTGTATCGGACTCCATTACTTTTTTCAGATAATTAAAAGTATACGTTTTTACTCCATCCGGGCGGATCAGATAAAATCCGTTCACATCCCCCGGCTGCATAACATAATCGCGAAGCTGCTCTGGATTCATCTCTTTAATCGCCGCAGCATTGCTCCCCGTCGCTTCATTGCAACAGATCTGCCAGTACACGGCATATTGCAGATTAAGTTCCTGCATTGCCATCAGATGCCCTTCGACCACCATCTTCTGCCATTCCCCCGAATATCCGTCCGCCTTGTCAGGATAACCGAATTCGGAAATCGCAAGCCTGTTTTCGCCAAAATACATTTTCTGCGGATAGTACGACCGGCTCGGAAGTTTGGATTTATAATACAGCATCGCTTCCGAAAGCTGATCGCAGACATCCTGCGCCGAAGAAACTTTCCCTTTGTCTTTGTATTCATAACTCGAATACAGATACAGATCGCAATACGTATACGGGACGATATTATCGACCGCGCGCAGGAAAGAATACGATTCGTCCAGCTTGTTGATCTCGATCGCTCCGAATACATAGACATTTTTTTGCTCGCTCATCACAAACTCATCGCGCGCACGGTTGATGCCGTTCTGCCGCGCGTTGAAATAATCCGCATAACTGCGCAGAACAAAAACATCGTCCGCTTCGCTGCCCGTCATGTAATAACTGACAGCATTGTCCGTTTCCCAGTTCTGCAAAATAAACGTCTTTCCGCTGCCTTGGTACGTTTCAAGCAAATATTTTGTCATGCGGTAGAATTCATCTTCTACATACGCCTGCTCTTCCGCGCTTACGCCGTCGATATATTTGATAGACTTGCGCTCGGGCACACTGATGAAATATGTCTCGAATCCCATCAAAAACAATTTGCGATATGTCTCGTGCGCAAATATGTCCGCACTGTGCTCAAACGTTTCGCCCGACCAATCGTCCAAAGGATACTGTGCCTGCAAATTGCCGCATGCAACTTTGATCACGCGGCTGCCCGTTCCCAAAACGTACTCCGCGCCTTTGAGAAGGGAAGATTCCCCCGCTTCCAAATCCGGCATATACAGACATCCCCAGTCTGTCACGCCGATACGCGACGAAAGCGGATTGTTTGTGTTGTCAAAAGAAAGAATCTCCGTCTCTTTGATCTCCTCCGTCGAACCGTCCCCGCTGTTTCCGCCGCCCGCAGGCGGATCTTGCACCTGCGTGCCGCCGGACGGCGCTTTCACGCCGCCCGCGCAACCGCACAGCCCGGCGCACGCCAGCATCAGAATTGCCAGCGCCGCCGCGCATATTTTCGTGATAAACTTTCCGGTCATGAATTCTTCCTTTTCTTCACCGCGATCACCGCAAAAATTCCGACAAGCGCCGCGCCGCCCGCCAGCCATACCGCCGACACCGCACCGCCGCAGCCGCCGCTCGTCTCGTCGGTATTGCCCGTATTATCGGTGTCGTTTGTATTGTCATCCGTGTTTCCGCTGCCCGTTTCGCCGATAACGGTCACGTCAAAACTTGCACTCACCGCATTTACACCCGTACCGACGGTGACGGTCACCTGATATGTTCCCGCTTTGGATGTATCCACGGATTGGGTATCGACCACGTATTTCCCCGCGGAAACGGTCGTTTCAACTTCGCCGCGCAAAGGAACGTTGGTCTTTGCTTTGACCGTCAGCCCTTCGACCGAGAACGTTTCGCCCGCTTCGATACTCAAATCGAGTGCGGATGTATCCAAAATGAGTTCGGACGGCTTTTCCACGCGAACATTATAACTGTCCTCAAAATCGCCCTTCTTTACCTTGATGGAATATGTACCGGGCGCATACGCATCAAAAGCACTGCTGTCGATCGTGAACTGTTCGATATCCGCATTTTCTTCCTTGATGCCGCCGTTGTAAACGTCGTAGAATTTGAGTCCGTCCGCACTGAATTCCTCGCCGATCGCGTAATAACGCATCGTATCGGCCGCATCGACCTCGATGCCCGTCTGTTCCAGCTCTTCAAAGCCGCCCGTATATTCGGTGTCCAATGTGAGTTTAACGCCCGTGACAAACAGTGATTCATCCGGCCTGCGCGGGAATGCCGTATAAACGTCCGGTTCTTTATCGTTTTCCGAAGAAGGTTTCAGCGTCTGACGGATATAGTTTGCACCGATTCGGATACTGATCGCATCCGCAGGAATGTCGGTGATCTCCACCGTAACATTGTACATTTTATCCGCACCGACAAACTCCGCATCCGTGATCGCATAGCAGGACGAGTCCAAACTCATGGGGATCCATTCCCCGTCCGCTTGGGTGCGGTATTCGAGGTTGATCATCGGATACAAATATCCCGCTTCAAGGATGGTGAACCCATCCTCGTCCACGACGCCCTGCACTTCATCGGGGACCGTGAACTGGCGAAGCTGATTTGCGACATCGATCGAACCGGGGGCGGGAATGAAGCTGTATTTCGGTTCCGCAATGTATCCCCACCAGTTGTTTTCATAAAACAGGAAAGGCTTGCCGTCCTCGCTCAGATAAATGGGCGAGATCATGTTGAGATTGATGTTGCCGGTGTTGTTTACAGGATTATCCGTTGTCTTTTCCGCAACGCCCAGCGATACGCCCCAACCGTGATTGGCGCCGAACACAGATTCCGCCGCCAGCACCGATACTTCCGCTTCGGTGACGCCGTCGACATCGTATTCGATATATTCGCGCCCCGTCGCAGAAGATTTCAAATGCGCGGCAAAGCCGTATTTGGAGTAAGAATTGAGCTCGGCATTCAGCTCCGTGATTTCCATGTCTTGCGAAAAGGAACGCGCAAGAGGCGCCGCGCCGAAATTATCCCGCAAAATGTACGTCTGCGTCTCCGCCGCAAACACGGGGACGGACGCCGTCGCTGCCGCAAGCATTGCGGCCAGCACGATCGTGATCAGTTTTTTCATCCTTTTTCCTCCATTTTAATTATTTTACAAAAGCCACGCGGCAAATGAGCGGATCCCACGAGTTGCCTGCTTTCGTATTCGTAAACAGGACACGGATGCTCGTATAACCGACGGGGATTTTTGTCGTAACATACAGATAACCGTATTCGCCCGTCTTATCGGTCATATACACCGACTCCAGCGGCTCATAATCGGTCCCGTTTTTCGTGCCGACTACCTTGATGTTGGATTTCGGCGTGGGATCGTACAAAAATCCCTGCATCACGAATTTCCCTTCCGCATCCTCGCTGCTGCGCACGACGCGGTACTGGATGTATTCTTCTTCGGGATTGTTATGCTTTTTTTGCACTACCGTAAACCCGATTTCGGGCGTCAGACCGTACTTTTCAAAATAACGGGAAAGCATCGGCTGATCCGCCGCCTTGATGTGATCGTACTGCATACCGTCCGAATACGCTTCCCATTTCGTGTTCAATTCGGGCGCAGGATTTTCGTCGAGATCGACGTCGTCGAAATTGTCGAAGAACAGAATATCGCTCGGATCGTCCGGGAACGGTATCGGCTCTTCCGCAGGCTCAGGCTGGCGCAGGATCACTTTGGGTTTTTCTCCGCCCGCAAGAAAATTCTTGTTTTCCAAAAGTCCTTTGAAATACCAGAATGTTTCCGTAAATACACCGTCCGGTTTGATGAGCCAAAATCCCTGCATGTCTTCATTGGCGGGGCGCGCCGTCGAGGCTTCCTTGCGTTCGTTGCACATCAACGACCAGTAACACACATACCGCAACCCCTTATTGACCGCGATCTTCGCCGTTTCCACCGAATAATTGAATTGCCCTTCTTCGCTGGGCGAGGAAGCATTATAATACTCCTTGCGCCCGTATTCCCCTAAATAAATATCGTTGTATGTCGCCGCGTTCTCACCCTGACGGTCAGGATTTTTATTGATCTGCGCAAGATATGTTTCCAGATCTTGTTCAAGGGATGCATTGCTCGTCGACCAATCAGAGAAAGAGAACAGGTCCGCATCCGAATACGGTACGACGACATCGATCAGCTTCTTTTCTGCCGAAGGATAGGAAATATAGTTGATCTCCAACGCGCCGAGCACCTCGACACGCGCATAGTTTCCTGTCGCAAACAATTCTTCGCGCGCCTGCTCGATCCCCGCCTGCCGCGCATTGTTGTATGCAATATAATTGTCAATGATCGTCTGCTCGTCCGCCGAACCGTCGGCAACTTTTGCAAGCGCTTCTTTCAGCTCGTTGTCCCCTTCCCAGTTTTGCAGCACAAAAGTCTTGCCCGAACCGTTGAAAGACGCGATCAGCTCTTTTGTGAAATCATAAAACTCTTTTTGCACGCGGGAAAGCTCCGATTGCGCGACGGCCGTCGTAATGTTCCATTGCAGACGGTCAAACTCATACGCTACCATCACGACCGTCGTAAAATCCATTCCCAGTACGTCGCGGATCTCGTCTTCCTGCAAAAGTTCTGTCAGACTTTCGTATGATCCCCAGTTTTCGTTGAATGAATACTGGTCCGCAATGTCACTGCCCAAGAAAAGCTTGATCACCCGCGAGCCGATGTCATTGCGAATGAGATTCGCGCCCTCGGTCAGATACGGCTGTTCGGTAAAATTATACTGTCCGCCCGCATGCACGAATCCGAGAACATCCCTCGCTTCCCGCCCGTCCGCAAAGGTAAACGGGACATCCGAATGTACATCTTCAAAGGGACCGTATGCGTCATATCCTTCCAAAAACGCATTGACGCCTTTATAGGTGAAGCCCCCCGAACCGTCCTCGGTCACGAGATCGACATAGCGGTTGCCCGCATCGTCAAATTCGGGTTTCTGCTCTGTTTCCTCCTCCTCGCCCCCGGGCGTTTCCGTAACGGGGTCCACGGGACCGGTCGGGCCTTCTTCCTTTCCCCCGCACGCGGCAAATACACCGATGATTGCCACCAATACCAATACAAGAGATAATAATTTAATCTTTTTCATGATTCAGATCCTTTACCGAATTTCTTTCCGCTATCGTTGTGTTCAATTCCAGGCTGACCGAATTGGTGCGCCTGTTTTCGATGCGTTCCATGAGCATGCGCACAGCCTGCACACCCAGTTCCGCTTTGGGAATATCGACCGAAGTGATGTCGTTATCTTCCGAGCACTGCACATTGTCAATACTGATCAGTGAAATGTCTTCCGGAACGCGCAACCTGCGCTTTTTAAGAATGGAAAGCACTCGCCGCAAAATGCTGTCGTTGAAACAGACGATCGCAGTCACCTCGCCGTTCTCTTCCAAATACCTGCACAGCGCCGCATCATTGCACAGATCGCTCTCATCGTCCTGATACACGTCGTCGATCAGATGCGTCTTTACGCAATCGATGATGTTTACGTTGCGTACCTCTTCACCGCGCTTTTGCGCACGTTTGATCGCCTTCATGCAACCGTAATAGCGCTGTAAAAAGGAAAAGCTGTAATCAATGTTTCCGAATAAAAGTATATTGCGGTGTCCTTTCTCCAAAAGATAATTCACCGCCTGCATTCCCGCATTGAAATTGTTTGCCATGACCTGATCGGAAGAAACTTCCAAAGGATTGATCATGTCTACAAAAACAATGGGAATGCTCAGCCGGCTGATCCGCTCGACAATGGAACGCTGACACTGATTGAGCACGATCAGCCCCTGGCATTTTTCGCTGAGAATGTTCATGGAAATGTCTTCCCCGTCGTTGAGGCTCATCCATCCGAGAATGGTAAAGCCGACATTTTCGTTCGCACACTCTGTTTCGATCCCCAGGATACATCTCCGCCAGAAATCTTCGTTCAAAATGCCCATGTTCTTGACAAGAAGAGTAATGTTCTTCTTTTGTTTTTGCATGTTTTGCTTGAATTCGTATCCGAGCTCGATCGCTTTGAGCACGATCTTTGAACGCATCTCCTCGCTCACGCCGTATTTATTGCGCATCGCCAGCGAAACCAGCCCTTTGGAAACGTTCAATTCATCCGCAATTGTCTGAAACGTAACTTTTTTCGCCATACCGTTATCCTTTCAGCGCCCCTGCCGCCATACCGTCGATAATATAACGCTGCAAAAATATGTACAGCACGATCACGGGAAGCGCTACCGTAAACGTCGCCGCCGACAGTCCCGGCCAGTTGGACGAAAACTGCCCCTTGAACGCAAACAGTCCCGTGGAGATCGTCATGTATTTGTCCTCGATCAGATAAATGTAAGGAGTCAGAAAATCGTTCCACGCACCTACCAGTTTGAGAATAAAAACCGTGGAAAGAATAGGCATGCTCAGACGGATGATAAATCCAAAAATATAATGAAAATACCCGCACCCGTCAATAAATGCCGCTTCGTCCAGATCTTTCGGAAGTTCTCGGATAAACTGCATCGTCATGAAGATGTAGACGGTCAGTCCCCCGAAGCCCCAGAATATGATCAGTACGATCGGATTGTTATACAACCCGAGATTCTGCACGAGAAAAATGTTCGCGACCAGGCTGCCCGGGAAAAACATCGAAATCAAAATAAACCCGAATACCTTTCCCGATCCCTTGAAATGATTGCGCGCCAACGGAAACGCCACCAGCGTGATCACAATACATGAGATCAGCGCCGACCCTACCGTCATCGCAACCGTATACAGCAGCCTGCCGAATACATTCATCGTTTCAAACGCATCCGAATAGTTCCCGAAAAGCTCGGAAAAACTCTTGAACGTAAACAGCCCCGACGGATTCATCAAAAATTCTTCCCTCGACTTTAAGGATACGTTCAGAACCAGCAGCAGAGGGTAGATCATGATGATCGCCATCACTATGAGAATCGCCGTAAATAGTACTGTTGCCCACACAGGTTCTTTGCGCAATTTCTTACACTTCGTCAATTCGTCTCCTCCTTTCTCCGGAACAGGAAATTGAAAAGCAGCATGACAGCCGTGACAAATATCGAAAAATAAATGTACAGTGCCGCCGCCTCGCCCTGATTGGAGGAACTGTTCGTCGCCATTTTGAATATGTACAGGGCAAAAGTCGTCGTTCCCGCAGTTCCGTCCGTCAGTACGTATATGATGTCAAACATCGCGAGCGTACCGCTGATGGAGATCCAGAAATTGATGGTCAAAGTGCTCCGAAGAAGCGGAAGCGTTACATAACGAAGCATCTGCCATCCGTTCGCACCGTCCAGAGCCGCCGCCTCGCGCACGTCGTCGCTGATATTCTGCAGCCCCGCTATGTACACGACCATGGCATAGCCGAAGTTTGCCCAGATCGCTACGACGATCACAAGCGCCATGCTCAGTCCGTCTTGCCCGAGCAAGGGAGAAGCCTTGTCAAATTTTGCAAGAATGGTCGCGATCGGGCCCGAAACGGGATCAAAAACCAACTGCCAGGTAAAGCCGACGACCGAAACACCCAAAATCGTGGGCATAAAATACAGTGCGCGGAAAAAAGACCTGCCGCGGAACTTGCGGTTTACGATCAATGCCATGCCCAACGAGAGCGCCTGCTGTATGATCACGACGCCTACGCAAAACACCAGCGTGTTGCGCAGGGAATCCCATACGCTCACTGCCGCATCACGCACCGAAAAAACTTTTACAAAATTTTCAAAGCCGACAAATTCGAACGGCTGCCCGACTCCATGGTAATCGGTAAAACTGATCGCCAGATTGACAACGGCAGGCAGCATCGCCAATACCACTATGCTGATAAGCGCCGGCAGCGTCGCCAGTATGGCAATATACGGATTTACGAGGGGCGTCGTTTTTAATCTGCTCTGTTTGATCCTTTTCAAAACAATTCCACCGTCCCTTTATTTCGTGTGAGAAAGCCCCGTATACTTCTGCCAATCCTCTTTGCCCTGCTCGACTTTGTTTTGCAGCGTATCCGCCACCGTCTGCGGCGTGATGCTTCCCTTCATGAGGCTGGTCACTTCCGACGCCGATACCAGCGGGAAATACCGCGGCATCCTCGAATCGTATGCCTGTACCAATGTATATTTGCTTTCGTCAAATATGCTGTTCACCAGCGCACCGCTCTGCGTGACCGTCTCCTTCACCGAAGGCGTCTTGGCAAAATCCACAAACTTCTGATAAATTTCATCGCGGAAGAAAATTTCCAGATAATTCTGCGCCGCTTGCTGCTTCTTCGAACCGTTGAACACCGAAAGCGTCGTGCCCGTCTTTACCGAAAGATTTTTCTTCCCGTCCGCATTCGTCGGATCGGAAACCGCAGGCAACGCAAACGCGCCTACTTCAAAATCGCCTCTGATCTGCGACTGCACCCACGAACCGTCTATCATCATCGGATATTTCTTGCCCGTTACGGTGTTCCCGACCGAAAAATAGGTCGCGGCATATGTGTAATCCAATCCGTAAATACTGTCGTCCACATATTCCGTGCCGATCGTCTGCATCTTCTCGAATACTTCCAGCCAGTTTTCGTTGTTGAAACGAATGCTTTCATCCGTATCATAATTGACAATATTATCAAAAAAGCCCGGCTGATTGATCTCGATCACGTCCGCTACCACCGAATTCAAAATCGTCATGCTCGGCCACTCCGATTTCCCTCCGAATATGATCGGCGATTCGATGGGCGTCTTATCCAGCACCGGATACCGCGCCGCGTTTGCAAACGTCTGACAAACATTCTGAAATTCTTCCCAAGTCGTCGGAACTTCCAAACCGTACTCTTCAAAAATATCCTTATTATAATAAACTACGTTCGCTACCTGCTCGATCGGGAGGGTCAAAAGCTGCGCATCCCCTCCAACCGCAGGATCATAAAAACTGCCCTGCGTCAGATATTCTTCCTTGATGTCATCCATGTAATCCCGATGTTCCAAAGGCAGCATGTAGTTGTTCGTTCCCTGCATCATATACGTCACTTCGGAAGTGAATACGTCCAGAAATCCGCTCTGAATGCGCGAAGTGAATATCGTATTGTAGTTGTTGGTATCTACCGTCTTATAATCGACAGACTTGATCTCCGGGTTCTCCGCAAGAAAAATTTCATTCACCTCTTCGAATATCTCGTTGTATTCCGGCTTGAACGAAAGAACATAAAGCACATCCTCCGATGAACCGCCGCATGCCGCCACAGATAAAAGCATCGACGCTCCCAACACAGCCCCGCACAACAATTTGAAAATCCGTTTCATCTTATCTCCTTATACTCTGCATTTTTTGTCAAGAAATTCCAGCAAATTTTCAAAATCACAGGTCGCTACACAGATGTTTTTGTCCGCCGCTCCGTAATACAGATACAGCGTGCCGTCCACCACAACGTTGCCCGTCGGAAATACGCAGCCGTTGTAAAAACCGCTCGTCTCGTACTCGTATTCCGGCTCCATTAAAAATTCTTTCGTGCGCGCTATTACTTTTTTCGGATCGTTCAGATCCAGCAGAACGGCTCCTACACGGTACGCCCCGTCCGCATTGGCTACCCCGTGATAAATAAACAGCCAGCCCCGCTCCGTTTTTATGGGAGGACAGCTGCCTCCGATCTTTTTATCCTCCCATGCCTGCTCTCCTTGCATCAGTAAGGAATAATTGTCCCATTCCATCATGTCATCCGAAAAGCTGATCCAGATCGCAGGATTTTTATTGGGATACCCTTCCCCGCAACGCTCCATTCCCCTCGAAAGCTTTACCCACTTTCCGTTTACCTTTTCAGGGAAAAGTATTACGTCACGATCGTCAAACCGCGAATCGGTGATCCGACCCAGTTTCTTCCAATGCCGCAAGTCCTTGCTGATCGCAAGATTGGTCAACGATACGTTTTTCCGCAGAAAATACGGTCCGTCTGCGGGAGGATCACCCAAAAACTTCCAGTTCGGTTTCCAGTACTGCCCGGGTGCATACGCGCGCGATGCGTACGTCAGATAGTACCACTCTCCGATCTTGATAAGGCGCGGATCCTCAATGCATCCCGAATCAAAATTATCAGGTGTGGGCGAGAGCACAGGCTTGTCGCTCATCCTTTTAAAATGGTATCCGTCTTCCGATTCCGCCAGCCCCAAGTATATGTAATGCGTTTCGTCTTGTCCCGCCGCCCGATACAGCATTTTAAACTTTTTGTCGTCATCGTAAATCACGGCAGGATTCAAAACACAAAGGCTTTCCCAGTCGTTGGCCTCGTTTTTTTCAAGAATAGGATTGCTCGCGTACTTTTTGAAAATCATTTTTCATACCTCAAAATTTTATTTGCATTCAAAATTATAAAGGGTATCCCCCCTTTTGTAAATACCCAATGATTTAAACAAAATGCCCTTTCATCTAAACTTAATTAAATTAAATAATAAAATGTTTAAAAAAATCTAAACAAACGCATATATCCCCCCCCTTCAAAACAAAAAAATGAGGAAAATATGCCCCAAAACTTCTTTTTCGGACATATTTTCCTCACTACCGCTGAATTTTACTTTTAAACGATTTTTAACAAATTCAAATGTTTCGAAACGATCCCGCCATTGCCTTCCCGACAACATCGCCCCCGCACTTTGGGATCATTGTTATGATTATACCGCAATCGAGCACTCTCGTCAATATCTCGGTCACCTTTTTTATTTTCCAATTTCAGGCATGTACAATGATGCGCAACGGTGTTTCGCTGTCGTCGGATTTGAACCGACGACCGATTGTCACCCCCAAAAATGCGAACTACGTGTCCGCCTCGAACCTGCGCCTTTTTCGGAAGTCCCGTCTGTTAAATCCTCGCTCTGACAAATTCAAAATTCTGATCATAAAAGCAAAAAGAGAACACCCCTTGCAGGTGTTCTCTTTTTGGAGCTACTGGCCGGACTTGAACCGGCGACCTGCTGATTACGAATCAGCTGCTCTACCAACTGAGCCACAGTAGCATATTTGCTGTTCGGTTTGCACTGACTCCGTGAAGCAAATCAGCCTATTTATTATACCACATCTGAAAAAAAAATCAACCGTTTTTACGAACTTTCTGTTTGTTTCGTCAAAAATTTTTTATTGCCGTACGGCGGGTTATACCCGCCGTATTCGGCTATACTGAAAAGTGCTCCGATCTTCCTTTATTGCTTTTCCCGCAACAAAACAGCCCGCAGAACAATCACGAGAACGGGAACAAGCACCGCCTGTAACAATAAACCCGGCAATCCCGAAAGTATCTGTGACCATACCTGCATCGGGGCAAGCGGCAAGATGTTTTGAAAAATAACAGCAAATACAAAAAACACAGCCCTGCCGCACACCTGCGCAAGCAAAACGGCGGGGAAAGCCATCCAGGCATTTGCAAATATCTTCCCCGAAAACGCACCGGAAACCAAAGCAAAAGCCCCTAATTCCAACATCATATACGGCAAACGAGCCGCAATCGGCATCGCGCTGCCCGCCGCAGACGTTATGATGAAACTGATCACGGGAGAAAAAATGCCGATCCCCAGCCCCCACCGCCAACCGAGAAGGCAGGCTCCTAAAAGTACCGGCAAATACATGGGCAGCCAACGCGCGCCGCCCTCAGCCCCGAAAGCCGCATGTACAATTTGCGGCAACAAAACAGCCAACGCAATAATTCCCGCAGCAATAAAAATTTTGATTGCGATGCGTGTACGCACCTGCGTTCCTCTTTGATTCAATACGTTTTCGATCATTTTTTTCTCCGTCGAAGAATTTATTCTATATATTTCAAAATCCTTGCAGGCACCCCTCCGACAACCGCTTTTGCTGGGACATCCTTCGTGACCACCGCTCCGGCCGCAACAATGCAGCCGTCTCCGAGCGTAACACCTGCGAGTATCGTCGCATGCGAACCGATCCAGACACTGTTCCCGACACGGATCGGCGCAGGTATCATATCCGCGCGGTTTGCAACTTCGGCAACATGATTCAGTGTAGCGAACACCACCTGATGTCCGATCAGACAATCGTCACCGATCACAATTCCTCCCTGATCCTGAAAACAGCAACCCGCATTGATAAAAACGCGCTTTCCGACCGTTATATTTTTTCCGAAGTCGGTATACAGAGGCGGAAACAATGCGAATCCCTCCCCGGGCTTCTTTCCCGTCAATTGGGCGAAAAGATCGCACAGTTCCCCCGCTGTATGAAATTTTCCGTTGATCTCACATGTGATGCGGCGCGCTTCCTCGGCCGCGGAATGCATGAGAATATGGGCATCCGATCCCGCACAAATGCGCTCGCCGCGCGCGGTTTTTGCCCGAAACGTCTGAATATCCATTTTTGCCTCCCGTTTTACATCCGATACTCCCGACAGTATAGCTTATAAAACGGGCGACGTCAAATACTTATCCGGCATATCCGCCCATACTTAGAAGGTATGGTATTGCGCAAACATACATTCCGCAGACAAATTTTTTCGTCTGCTTTCGGCTCCGTGGTTTTATTTTGCGGCATACGCATTAAAGATTTTTGCTACCTTTCGGCACAAGCATGTTTATTTTCTTATGTAACACATCGATCACGACATTGCCTGACAATCCTTTTTCGCCATCGAAATTCCATACGACACTGTCATCCGCCTGTATTTCAAAATGCGAACCTTCCATGCGGATTATCTGCTTTTCGCGCACTTTATAGCCGAGCAAAAACAGATGCGCCAAAGCAAAAAAAGCGCGAACGCGATGAAAAAATTTCGGGTTCTTCCGCTGGCGGATGATCGCAACTTCAATTTTCCCGTCCGACATGCTTCCGGCTTTGTTCAGATGCAAGCCCGCCACATATTTCCCGTTCATGAGCATTACAAATACGCTTTCCGTATGTTCATGCCTGCCGCCGCCCGATACATCGACGGAAAACACATCGAACTTCATGTTCTTCTTCAAGCCTTCCACACCGTATGCAATCCTGCCGACCTGCTGTTTTCTGGACTGCGGCGTGGTATACGTTGCACTGGTAAACGCACCCGCCGCCACGATATACATCGCATAGCGGTCGTTGATCTTCATACAATCGAGCAATACGTTGTCGCCTGTACGTATGACTTTCAGCGCTCCTTTGAGCCTGCGAGGAATTTTCAAAGAATGCGCGACATCGTTGACCGTACCGCAGGGAATATATCCGAGTTCGGGCTTGCGTACCGAACAAGCGACACCCTGCAACGCCTCGTTGAACGAACCGTCTCCCCCCGAAACGATGATCGCGTCGTATTTTTCCGCGCCTTCCTTAACAAAGCGGGCCATATCGCCGGAAGCTTTTGTAGGACACACGTCCACTATTTCGTATTTTTCTTTGAGAGCTCGGACAATTCGGTCCAGTTTTTTCGCAATTTTCCCCCTTCCGCTCACCGGATTGTAGACAAACAGACACCTCATTCTTACATGTTTCCCTTACAATTTTCGCTATTATTATATCCGAAACCGTATATTTTCGCAACCGTTCTTTTAAAATAGCCAATTGTTTTTTGAGAATTTGAAGCAAATTTTCGCGAAACGCTTTCTTTTCCGTTCCTATTCGTTTATAATGAATAGGCAAACCAGCAAAAATACAATCGAAAAGGCGGCCTAACATGAATTATCACATCGGAAACATGCTAATTTATCAGGAATTCGAAAAAGCCTGCGAATGCCCTCTTTGCCGTATCCGCGGCATTCTCGAAAAGCGACTGGCGGAACAGTACCTGAACGAATCGGTAATGGAAGATTTTCAGCGCCGTCTGGTCAACGAACGCGGATTCTGTGCGCATCATACGCAAATGATGTATGCGCGCCAAAACAAACTCTCGCTCGCTTTGCAACACACCACCCGTCTGACCGCTCTCAAAGCAAAAATGGAGATCACCGCCGATTTGAAAATAGCGCAAAAAATGGCGGATACCTTCCTGCACTGCGATGAAACCTGCGTGATCTGCGACGCCGTCGAAGTAAACATGATCCGCTATTATAAAACAGTCGCGGAAACATATTGCGCCGAACCTCGGTTCAAAGAAGTTCTTTTGGGAACAAAAGGCTTCTGCCTTCCGCATTTCGGCGCACTGCTTAAATATGCCTCCTTTGCATACTCGAAGAAAAAAGATTACCTCTACACTCTTACCAAGCTGCAAAAAGAACAAACGGAAATCCTGCTGAATGACCTGCAATGGTTTGCCGCAAAACACGATTACCGCAATCAGGACAAGCCTTGGAACGGTGCGGAAAAAGCACTGGAACGTTCGATCGTAAGGCTGCACGGCGAAGAAACAAAATAATTTTCATTGCATTGCCTGTCCTTTTGCCTTTGCAAACCAGTATCGATTATCGACATATGTTGCGAAGCATTGCTTTTTTCGTTGACATTGCCGCATTGAGCGGCTATAATGGTATCAACCGCAATGCGGCAAAAGGGAGAGAATATGAACAAACAGGACAAGCGAAGCCGAAAAACTGTTTCCGCAATACAGAGGACAGTCTTAAAACAAATGTGTTCGCGGCCGATCGGCGAAATCAAGATCGTAGACCTGTGCGCGGAAGCGGACATCAACCGTACGACCTTTTATTTGCATTTTTCCAGCGTGAACGAAGTATTGGCCGCCCTTCGGGAGGAAATAATCGAGCGCGTATTCGCGACACAGGAATTGCATGTACAATTCGATCAACCGAGCAATCCTTTGCCCTTTTTGACCGGCTGCACCGACATACTCAATTCTTACGAGTATTTTCAGGAATTTGTGCGCACTTCTGTCAACGCAGATTTGTTCCTTGACCAGCTGAAAGATACCTTTGCGCAAAAAATATTTAAAACGTTTACCGATTCCGATCCTGATACCAACCCCGAACTGTTATTTGTGATCCGTTTCCTGACCGCCGGGGTTTTGGACGTGTACACGGAATGGCTTAAAACCGATCACAGGATCCCTCTCGAAACTTTGCTGCAAAAATGTGCGCCTATCGTACAGGCGGGGCAATCTATCCTTGCCGATCCCCGTTATAAATCCTGAAAAAGACGAAACAAAAAGGAAATGTCTATGCGTGTAGCGATCATTGCCGATGTGCTCGGCGAAGAAAATAACGGCACATCGATCACAGTCAAAAGGCTGATAAAATATCTGAAACAGCGCGGGCATGAAGTGCTCGTCGTGTCGCCCGGTATATGCAATGAAGAGGGCTATTACCCTGTCGATTGCATTGATTTTAAAGTATTCAACAATTATGTCCGTAAAAACGGCGTCGTGCTCGCAAAACCAAACGAAAAGCTGCTTCGCGACGTAATTTCCCGCAGCGATGTCGTGCACATTCTCATGCCGTTTTCACTCGGCCGAGCGGCGATCCGCATTTGCAACGAGATGAAAAAACCTGTTACGACCGCTTTTCATGTTCAGCCCGAAAACGTCAGCAGCCATTTTTTTCTGCAAAAAAGCCGCCCCGTCAACAATTATATCTATAAAAATTTTCTCAAAGGCTTTTATCGGTACGCCGAATATATCCACTGCCCCACCGAATTTATCGCAAACGAGCTGCGCAGGCACGGATATACCCAAGATTTGCGCGTGATCTCCAACGGCGTCGACCCCGCTTTCGTTCCCGGAACCGCCGAAAAGCCCGAACAATATGCCGATAAATTCTGCATCCTTTCAACAGGACGGCTCGTCAAGGAAAAATCGCAAGCCGAATTGATCAAGGCCATCGCAAAGTCGCGTTACGCCGAAAAAATACAGCTCTTTATCGCGGGCGATGGGCCTTTAAAATCCAAATTGGAAAAACTCGGCAAAAAATTGCCAAACCCTCCCGTCATAGCCTTTCATCCGAAGGAAGAATTGGTCAATATCATCCATTACTGCGATTTGTATGCGCACCCTGCCTATGCCGAGATCGAATCCATTGCCTGCGTCGAAGCGATCACTTGCGGGCTCGTACCCGTCATCGCCAACAGCAAAAAATCCGCGGCGCGCTTTTTCGCCAGGCATCCGTCCAATCTGTATCGGGCAGGCTGCCCCGCCGACCTCGCACGCAAGATCGATTTTTTGATCGATCATCCCGAAATCCGCAATAAACAGCGCGCCGAATACATCCGCTACGCGGAAAGATTCCGCATCGATCTGTGCATCGACAAAATGATCGAAATGTTCCGCGACGCGATCGAAGGCAGACATCCTTGAATTCAAAAAACGCGCTGTTCGGAAATTGTATAAAAAAACCGCCCTTTAAACATTACCTTTGCCCGCATGAAGATCGGCTTACGGCGGAAAAAGCGATCGTTATTTATATTTTGGGCGGCACACTCGGAACCCTGTGGGAAGTGATCTTTAATCTCATTCTCCTGCATCGCTATGTGGAATGCAGCGGAAGTGTTTTTACTCCCTTCAATCCCGTATACGGCTGCGGCGCACTCGTCATCGTGCTCTTCCTGCGAAAGATACGCTCCCCCTTGCAAGTGTTTGTTCTCGGCGCTTTCGCGGGCGGCGCAGTCGAATATTTCCTCAGCTATTGCGAAGAGACTATCCTCGGCACCCGTTCCTGGAACTACGAAAAATGGTTTATGGACATCAACGGGCGCACAACCGTTCCGATCATGATCATCTGGGGCATTTTGTGCGTCGCCGTCGTGTTCTTATTGTATCAGCCGCTCAACAAAGGTTTTTGCGCTCTTCCGCGCCGAGCCTTCCGCATCGCGGGAATGATTTGCATTGCGCTCGTAGCCATTGACTTCTTTTTTACCGTTTCTGCCCTCGTCCGTTACGTCTGCCGTGCGGACGGCATTGACGCCTTGACTGCGTTCGGAAATTGGATCGATACCGTTTTCCCCGATACGTTCATGAAAAAACGATTCCCCAGTATGCGGATACACTGAAAGCCGTTCGTCTTTTTTGCGTGCACTCTAAAACGGAAGGCACGTAAAGTTTAAATCAAAACTTTGATAAAAATATCCCGGCGCGCCGTTCGGCGCGCCGGGATATCATTTTTTATTGCATTTCCAACAAAATATCTTTCAACTGCAAAAAGTTTTCAGCAAATCGCTCCGCACCTGCCGCAAGCAACTGTTCTTTGGATCGATACCCCCATAGCACACTCACGGAGCGCATGCCCGCATTTTTTGCGGTTTGTATGTCCGTTTCGCCGTCGCCGACAAATACCGCCTCCCGCGGCGAAACTCCCAGCTCTTTGAGCACAAACAATGTGGATGCAGGATCGGGTTTGACTCCAAACCCCGGACGGTTTCCGAAAATCGTATCAAAACCATATTCTTTGAGAAGTGTTGCTCCGAGCACGTCCGCCGCCGCCTGCGACTTATTGGTCACGACCGCAAGCTTCAGCCCCGCCCTTTTGAGCGCGGCAAAACAATCCCCTTCCAACGGAAAAGGATGCGTGTGCTCGTTTTTACAGCCCACATGGATAGGACAATACACTTCCTTGTAAAAATATTCTGCTTGCGCGCGTTTTTCGGAAGGCAAAGCGCGCGTAGCATACAGCAATCCGCCGTTTCCGACATAAGATCGCGTCTGCGCAAGCGTTATCGCAGGACAGCCGTACGCTTTGAGCGCCGCATTCATGCAATTATTGAGATCGGGCAAGGTATCAAGTACGGTGCCGTCCAAATCGAAAATGACTGCTTTTAACATAAATCACCGTTTCAATTGTTTTGGTTTTGGAAAATCAGCATCGTGAAAAAATGCAGAGCAGGCTATTGCCTGCAAACATCGGGTTTTCCCTAAATCTCACGGAAAATCGATCTCTTTTCGCCGATTTTCGTGAACTCTTCTTTTTCTGCGTTTCCGCAAACCATGCTTTGCTGAATAAGCCCCCAATTTGCCGCGATGCGCGGCCTCGAGCGGAAAAGGTGAATCCGGCGATTTTTATTATGAGAGCCCATGAATATCGCCGGAGAGGAAAAACCGGATGCAGAGCAGGTTTTCCCTGCGATCATCGGGTTTTCCCTAAATCTCACGGAAAATCGGCGACCTCTTTTCGCCGATTTTCGTGAACTTACATTACATCTTTTCCGGCACGCCGATCCCGAGAAGCCCCAGTGCATTTTTCAACGTTATCAGCGTTGCCTCCGTAAGTGCAAGGCGGAATGCCCGCACTTCCTCTTCTTCCGCATTGAGAATGGAACAATCAAAATAGAATTTATTGAACTTTTGCGCCAGATCGACCGCATACCTTGCCACGAAACAAGGCTCATATTTTTCCAATGCGTCGTGCAGAACATTCGGGAAGTCTGCAAGCTGCTTGATCACCTCGAACTCCTGCGGACAGACCGTCCCCACACGGAATGCCTTTCCTTTTCCGCCCTTTTCCAAAACACTGTTCGCGCGGGCACAGGTATACTGCACGTAGCAGGATGTTTCCCCTTCAAAATTGAGCACCTTATCATACGAAAAAGTGATATCCTTGATCTTATTGTTATACAGTGCGCCGAAAATCACTGCCCCGACCCCGACCGTCTTAGCGATCGCCTCTTTATTTTCCAGCGCAGGATTTTTTTCGGTAATGATATCCAGTGACTTTTGCACACATTTATTGATCACATCTTCAAGATATACGACCTTGCCCTTGCGCGTGGACATGGCACCGTCCTCGAGAGAAACCATGCCGTATGCGACATGCACAAGATCTTTCGCCCATTCTTTGCCCATCAATTCAAGCACTTTGAATACCTGCTTGAAATGCAGATTCTGCTGATATGCGACGACGTATAAGCACTTATAAAAATCGTAAGTTTTTTTGCGGTAGATCGCTGCGGCTATGTCGCGCGTGGCATACAGAGACGCCCCGTCCGAACGCAGTATAATGCAGGGAGGCATGCCATATTTTTCAAGATCGACGATCTGCGCCCCTTCGCTTTCGACGAGCAAATGCTTTTCACGCAATTCTTCCACAACAGGCGCCATTTTATCGTTGTAAAAGCTTTCGCCTGCCCAGCTGTCAAAGTGTACGTCAAGTAGGTCATAGATCTTGCCCACCTCTTTCAGGGTAAGCTCTTTGAACATTTCAAAAAGAGCAACGGCCTCTTCGTCTTTGTCCTCGATCTTTTTGAAAAAGGCACGCGCTTCATCGTTGAGCGATTCGTCCTTTTCCGCTTCCTCGTGAAAACGAACGTACAAGGCATTCAGCGCACGAAGGCCGCCCTTCTCCAAAAGTTCCTTGCTTCCCCAGCGTTTGTATGCCGATATCAGTTTTCCGAACTGCGTCCCGTAATCGCCGAGATGATTGATGCCCACAGGCGTATAACCCAGAAATTTATGGAGCTTATACAGCGAACTGCCGAGCACCGTCGTGGACAAATGCCCGATATGGAACGGTTTTGCTATATTGACCGAAGAATAGTCGATGCAGACCGTTTTGCCCTTTCCCTCTTCGGACGAGCCGTATTTTTCGCGCTCGGAAAGAATGCGCCCCAGCGTTTCTTTCGCCCAGAAAGCGCGGTCGATACGGAAATTGACGTATCCGTTCAGCGCGGAAACTTCCGTGACCAACTCGTCTGCAGGATATGCGTCTGCAATCTCCTGCGCGATCAGTGCGGGCGCCTTGCGAAACGCCTTGGCAAGGCGGAAACAAGGCAATGCAAAATCTCCCATCTCCGTCGTGGGAGGTATTGCGATCAGGTCATATATCTCCTGCTCGGTCATCTCTCCCGCTTGAACGCGGGAAGCAATATGTCTTTTGAAATCCATAACGACCTCTGTTTGCTTAATATCCTTTTTAGTGTACCATATTTCAAGATTTTTGACAACTTTTTCGCATTTCCACGCCCTTTTATTTTGATTATTTTGCGCATTTGTATTATAATAAGGAAGGTTATGGCTTTTCTGCGGAAAAGCATACGGAGGTCTGTTATGAAACTGGGAGTCGTAGGTCTTCCCAACGTCGGGAAATCCACGCTGTTCAATGCAATCACGCACGCGGGCGCAGAAGCCGCAAATTATCCTTTCTGCACGATCGAACCTAACGTCGGAGTCGTGGCAGTGCCCGACGAACGGCTCAATAAGCTTGCCGCACTGTACGACAGCAAAAAGATCACACCCGCCGTCATTGAATTCGTCGACATCGCCGGACTCGTAAAAGGCGCATCCAAAGGCGAAGGACTCGGCAATAAATTTCTTTCGCACATCCGCGAAGTGGACGCCATCGTGCACGTTGTCCGCTGTTTCGAAGACGAGAACGTCACACACGTCGAAAACACCGTCGACCCTGTCCGCGATATCGGGATCATTAATCTCGAACTTATCCTGGCGGACATGGAAACGGTGCAAAAACGTCTCGACCGAGCAAAAAACTCGGCAAAAGGCGGTGACAAAAAATATCTTGTCGAAGCAGAATTTTTACAAAAAGTACTCGATCACCTCTCACAGGAAAAATGCGCTCGCACACTCGAACTTTCGGAAGAAGAACAGGCGATGATGCACGATCTCTTTCTCCTTACCGCCAAACCCGTCATCTACGCTGCAAACATTGCCGAAAAAGATATGGGCAAACCCGATTCCGAGCTGCCCTTCGTTAAGGAAGTGGAAGACTATGCCGCAAAAGAAGGAAGCGAAGTTCTGGTCATCTGCGCAAAAACCGAAGAAGAATTATCACAGCTTTCACCCGAAGACGCACAACTTTTTTTGGAAGAGCTGGGCCTTTCGGAAAGCGGGCTCAACCGCCTTATTAAAAAGTCTTACTCCCTGCTCGGCCTGATCAGCTACCTCACCGCGGGCGAAAAGGAGACGCGCGCCTGGACCATTACCAAAGGTACCAAGGCCCCGCAGGCGGCAGGCAAAATCCACACCGATTTCGAAAAAGGATTTATCCGTGCAGAAGTCGTCGATTACGAGGTCCTCCTCGAATGCGGAAACTATAACGCCGCCAAAGAAAAAGGAAAAGTCCGTTCGGAAGGCAAAGATTACGTCATCAAAGACGGCGACGTCGTACTCTTCCGTTTCAACGTATAATTTATAAGAAAACGGCGGCATCGTCCCCGAAATCGCGGGGACGATGCCGCCGTTTTATGTCACGATCCGTTTTCGGCGATACCGGAAACGGATTATTTTTTATGCTCTTTTTTCCACTCTTTGATCTCGGCAAGGCGCGCGCCGTAACGCGCTTCCAGCCCCTCTTCGGTCGGACGGTAATATTCTCTGCCGGCAAGAGAATCGGGAAGGCACTGCATATCGGTGAGCTTGTCCTGCGTATCGTGTGCGTACTGATACCCCTTGCCGTATTCGAGCTCCTTCATCAGTTTTGTGGGCGCGTTGCGTATCACGAGAGGGACAGGTTCCGCGAGCATGGTCAGCGCGTCTTTTTTGGCACTCTCGTATGCAACGTACAGCGCATTCGACTTTGGCGCGAGAGACATGTACACCGCCGCTTCTGTCAAATGCACCGTACACTCCGGCATCCCGATCAAATGGCATGCCTGATACGCCGCCACTGCCACTTCCAAAGCGCGCGGATCGGCAAGCCCGATATCCTCACTCGCAAAACGCGTGATGCGCCGCGCAACGTAGAGCGGATCTTCCCCCGCCTCCAACATACGCGCCAGCCAATACACCGCCGCATCCGGATCGGAGTTGCGCATTGACTTATGAAGAGCCGAAATCAGGTTATAATGCTCCTCTCCTTTCTTGTCGTACAAAAGAGATTTCTTGGATGTGCACTGCTCTATGGTTTCGCGGGTAACAACGGTCACGCCGTCGTGCGTTTCACCGTTGAGCACAGCCATTTCCAATGTCGAAAGCGCACTGCGCGCGTCGCCGTTTGCAAATACAGCGATCGCTTCCACAAGCTCGGGAGCAATCTCTACTTTCTGCTTTCCGAATCCCCTTTCGTCCCGCAGAGCACGCTGCAAAAGAGAAACCAGCTCGTCCGTTTTTAAAGCCTGCAATACAAACACTTTGCAGCGCGACAAAAGCGCGCCGTTGACCTCAAAAGAAGGATTTTCAGTCGTTGCGCCGATCAGGATAATACTCCCGCGCTCGACAAACGGCAGAAATGCATCTTGCTGCGCTTTATTGAAACGGTGGATCTCATCCACAAACAGGATCGTCTTTTCACCGTAACGACGGTTCTTTTCCGCCTGCTCCATGACCTGTTTGATCTCCTTGATCCCGCTCGTTACGGCGGAAAAATCGATAAACGATGCCTTGGTCTTGTTCGCAATGATACGCGCAAGCGTTGTCTTTCCCACTCCGGGCGGCCCCCAGAATATCATTGATCCGACCGAATCCGTTTCGATCATTCGGCGCAGGACCTTTCCTTCTCCCAAAAGCTGTTTCTGTCCCACGAACTCTTCCAATGTGCGCGGCCGCATCCGCGCCGCCAAAGGGAGATCTTCCTCCCGTAAAAACATTGATTGCTGTTCCATCCTTACACCTTTTGCGCATTCCCGCGCTTTCTTTTTTCTATCCTGCCGAAAATGGCGGGAGTTGCATATGTACTCCCGCCATTTTTTGCGCAGGCATATCGGCCTGTGTCTATGAATTCAAATATATGATCACGATCCCCGCAATAACGGCCAGCCCCAATAAGACCAATATCCCCACTTTGAGCGGTGAAATCGGCGCCTTGCCCGTAACCTTCCCGTTAAATCCATTTACAAAGAAATTGTAAAGTTTCGTCTTCCAGTTGCAGTGCCCGACATACAGCGGGATCAGTATGTATTTGTATGTAATGTTGTTGCACTGCGTGTTGACATTATACGAGGATACGATATCATAAACATACTGACTCAGAATCGCTTTTTTTAAACGATTTTGTATCACTTGCTTTGCCTCTTCCCAGCACTCCAATCCGCTCTTGGAATTTTGATTCGCCGTAAACCCGCTCAGATATTCGGGCGTATATTCTTTGCTGCTGTTGGTCTCAAAAGGTTGGAGCTTATTGAGCGATTTCTGATCGAGCGCACCGCCTGCTTGGATCAAAACATCGTCAAAAAACATGGAGTAGTGCCCGCTCACGGTGAAATATCGCACATACCGCTCCTGTACCGTGCGCCCGTTTACGCGTTTGGTACGATAATAATACTTGCCCAACACGGCGACATAATCAGATTCCGTCGCCGTATCGAATGAAAAAGCAGGCGTATATACCCCTTTCAGCTCTTCAGGCTTTGCGCTCTTTCGGAATTTGCCCGGCGCTAAAATTCGTCTGCGCGCCCACTGCTTCACATTCTTGCCCGCTTCGTCTTTGCCGATACGGAAAGGAACGACCGCATTGGGCCGAAGTCCCGGAAGTTCATCCGTCTCCACGATATTCGTCGTACCGCAAAACGAACATGCTTTGGCGATCTCGCGGCGGTCCAACACTTCGCGCGCCCCGCAGTTCTCACAGCGGAATACATGCGTTTCATTCCCCCAGGAATTGTCGCTGCTGAGAAGATCTTCAAAATCCTGCTCTTCGCTCGTCTTGCTGACGATCTCTCTGCGCGATCCGCAATGTTCGCAATACAGCGTCCCTTTTTCGGAATCGTACACCATGTTTGCCCCGCATGCGGGACATTTTGTCACACTCGTGCGCTCTTCTTGTTCCGATGCGGTCGGAACTTCCGTGTCAAAAAAATTGTCGTTTTCGCTCATATCCTCTTACCCGTTGTTTTACCTTAAAATAATTATAAGCGAATTTCAAATAATTGTCAACAGCTGCCACGCAAAACAAATAAATCAGCGCAAAGGCAATTGCATCTTGTCCGATTCGCGCAGTTCGCGTATCACGCGGCAGGGATCCCCCGCCGCAAATACCCCCGCAGGTATATCGCGCGTAACAATGCTTCCCGCCCCGATCACTGTGTCATGTCCGATCGTGACCCCGCCGCATATGATCACTCCGCTCGCCAGCCATACGTTGTCCCCGATCGTGATCGGCTTTGCATATTCCAAATCATAATAATGCCCGTCATCGGCGCGGCGCATGTTGCGGTCACAGGAAAGAAGAGGATGAACGGGCGTCGCAATCGTCACGTTCGGCCCGATAAAACACTGTTTCCCGATCCGCACCGGAGCACAATCCAAAATAACAAGATTAAAATTTGCATAGAAATCTTCCCCGACTTCCGTGTTGCATCCGTAATCGAATCGCAAAGGCGGCTCACAATACAATCGCTGTCCGCACTTTCCGAACATCTCACGCAACAGCTCTTCGCGCTGCTTCATATCATCCTCGTCCGAATCATTGTATTGCTTGAAGAGCTTGCGCACCCGCTTGCGCATCGATGCAAGCTCCGAATCCGACGGATCATACAATTCTCCCGCGATCATTCTTCGATACTGTTCCCCGTACACTTCCGTTTCGTTCAATTTTTTAGTCATTTCTTCCAGTCTCTCCTGCGAAAATTCTTCATTCAGCGAAGCAAGCTTTCCGTACGCCGCCTTATCGTGATGTATGGTCATATTTTCAGGACCTTGCCTCCGTATTGTCTTTTTTATTTCTATATTATATGTATTATAGCATATTTTCTTATAAAATGCAATAAACCAAACCAAAACGCCCGTTTGAAAAACCAACGTACGTTCGTTCCGTCAAAATTTTTAAGCGACTGCGCCAGAACGATTTACTTTTTCCTCTTTTTTCGCTATACTTTACTGTGATCAATATAGCGAAAGGAAGTAACACTATGTTCCGCATCTGGGCAAAAATTATGAAAGACGGAAAAATAAAAAACCAATTTGTCTACGAAAACAATGACGAAAAACTTACTTACTCGCATTTTCTACAATACCTTTTCGATATATGCCGCGAACTCGATTGCCCAACCCCTGTGCTTCTGAAAACACACATCTTCAATTTCGCAAAATTTAATCATGTTCGCTTTTATCCTCGCGACTTTGTGGAAAGCGTGGAATTTGATTATTTGCTCTTGGAAAACATCGTGGTGTAACTGCCAAAGTTTAGTCAAGTACCACCGGCTGAGCCGGTGGCTTGATTAGGCGCTTCAAGCGCATGGTACCGGCGGCACTACTCGTGC
>CALVHR010000002.1 GCA_944328495.1 uncultured Clostridia bacterium | reverse complement strand
CCGATGGACAAGATCGTGCTGGAGATCGCGGTGTCGAACAAATCGAATATCGCGTATCAGTACAGGATGAAGCTGGGCACGGAGCTGGAAAAGACGCTGTACGATCAGCTGTTGGTCGGACTGAGCGAAAACGGTACGGAATATACATATTACAGCAGCTATGTGACGGCGTGGCAGAAGGGGACGGAGCAGACGGAATCGACGCTGTATCTGTCGGTGGAACTGCCGGAATACGTAAAGAGCGCATGGCAGGGAAAGGAATGCACGTTTGCGCTGACGCTCGAGGCGGTACAGGGCAACGCGGCGGTGACGGACGAAGCGGAAGCGAGCCTCGTGTACATCGTGGAAACGCAGGATGAGCTGGGTGAAGCGATCGCGAAGATGAAAGACTACGATACGGTGGTGCTTGGCGGGGGTGAATGGGCGCAGGCGACGATCGCTTTCGAGGATGTGAAAACGATCAATGTGCGCGGATATAAAGTGGGCGTGCTCACGGTAAACGCGCCTGCAGGGACGGTACATTATTATAACGATGCGGGGACGGTGATCGGGGAAGCGATCGCAGAAAACTCGCTGCACGTATACGGAGAAATAGACTCTTTGCAGTTGAAGCAGGGCCGCACGGTCGTGGAAGCGGGTGCGGTCGTTGAAACGATCGCGTCAATGCCGGCGGCAGAAAGCGCGGTGGTGATCGAGGTCGCACAGACTGCACAGGTATCGAAAGTTGTGGCTTCTGGAGAAGGAGAAACGAAGCTGGATAACAGCGGCATTGTCGAAAACGTTTCGGGCGAAGGAACGCTGATAGAAGGCGCGGTTACAGAAGAAAGTTTCTTTACACATTTGGAGGCGACGGGGTCCGCCTCGCTTGCAATGGACATAACGCTTCCGGGAGATATAGGCGAAACCGAACTTTGGAAGAAGATCTCCAAGATCGATCTGAATGGTTTTACGATGACAGTGACGCCGAGCGCAACGTTGAATGTTGCGGGAGGGCAGGAGCTTACGATCTGTAACGGTACCTTGAAAATCGCAATGGATTCGGTCACTACGGCAGGGATGGCGGTTGAAGCGGGAAGTGCTTTGACGCTCGATAAGGTCGTGTATAATTGCGAGGGAACGGCTCTGTTCGCGCTTGGACAGGCCGCTACTGTGAATGTGATTAAATCGGAAATCGTCGCGTCCGGGTATTGCCTGGCGACGAATGCAGGGACCCCCGATAACTATAATGTGATATTTAATTTGGAAGATTCCGTGATCAGTGCGAGTTCGGAACCGGCTGCATCGGGAACGGCAATTATTATGAATGTCCCCGGACAGCTCAACATGAAAGGGTGCACGGTCAACGGGTACTTCCATTGTTTGATCGTACGCGGCGGTACGGCTGTTTTGGAAGATTGCACGTTGATCAATACAGTGGAGAATGATTCCTATCTGAATTATTTTGACAATCGGAATTGGGGTACCGGGAACACGGTCAATATTGCGGCTCTTACGCTCGGCAATAAATCACCTGATGCATATCAGTATCCCACCGACTGCACGCTGATTAACACAAAAGTCGAATCTGCGGGCGGGTATGATTATCCTGCAATTTATGCGATCGGCAATACGGGTGACGGCTTGGGTGTGACGCTTTCGTTTGGCGATAATGTAACAACTATCGGTGACATTGAGATTGGTAATGATGCTGTTATTGTCGACAATGCAGTCGCAATGGTAAAAAATAAAGTGTATCTTTCTTTAAGTGATGCCGTTGTCGCTGCGAACAACGGAGGAACAGTTCGCCTTTTGAACGGTTTGGAGAATGTATCGGCAAGTTTTGATTACACGGATGGGTGGACCAATATGGGTGAAAGCACTTCTGCTCCCAATACAGATGGAAATAACTATTATTCCTATACCATCCAAGATGTAACGATTGAAAGTTTCGGAGAGGAAAAATCCGTTTTAAAGGGCTTAAATCTCGCATCAGGAAAGGTGAGCGAGAAGGATCCGACCGATCCGACAAAAGAAGCGTATTATACGCAGATTATAATCAAGGGGCTGACTTTTAAAAATATCAGCTTTACCGATCAAGTATATATTGGAAGCGGGACAAAAGGTTTAAGCATGATCGCCGGGCTTACTTTCGATGGGTGTGATTTTAATATGTCTGCATCGCAAGAGAAATACAAAGATGCTTTGGTGGTGAATAGTGCAACAGGATTAACGGAAGGCGACATTTATTTGATTTATGATCTAAATGTTTACAACTGTGATTTCATTAATTGCCGTCGTTCGATTGATTTGGGCAATGCGAAAAACGTAACTCTTGAAGGAAATCGTTATAATCAATGTACCTTGGGGATTTATTTTGGCACAGCCTTGGGAAATATACTGATTAAAGACAATAGAATTGAAAATGGCGAACAACTAGTCTATGCAAATAATTTTGCAAACAATTATGCTGCATATGACATTACGACGCATACAACCATTACGGGCAATATAATGGTAAATATGACCAAGTCAAGCGGATATTTTTGTTCTACGGCATACGATAACGGAAAATCTGCAGGTAAAAGTACTTACGAAGTTCGCGACAACTATTGGGGCGCGGCAGAAGGTATAACCGCTGTGGAAGGATTCCGTATTGAGCGAACGTACGGACCTAGTAAATCAGAAACAATCTTAGATGCGGCGCCTAGATCAACTGAGCTGGTGTAAAAAGCCCAACAGCAAAGTGAAGAGTATTGCTTTGCATAAAAATGATGAAAACCCGAAAATTACCGCGGACGGCTTTGCCGTCCGCGGTAATTTTTTGAAAATAAAACAATTTTCAATTATATAAATATTTAAAAACATGCGTTGAAAATTGCTTTTTTCGTTTTTTTGCTATATAATATAAAAGCTTGAAAATCGACAGATGATTTTAAGGAAATAAACCAAGATTGGCGGATGTTTTTGTACGCTGAACGGGGGCATCATGGAAAATATTGTTCACAGCGGTTCTGTGACGACTTTGGGAGTTATGTTGGATTGTTCGCGCGGCGCGGTCTACTCGGTCGAAGCCGTAAAGCGGTACATAGACATTCTTTCCGACATGGGATACAATATGCTGCAGCTCTATACCGAAGATACTTACGAAGTGGAGGGTGAACCGTATTTCGGATATTTGCGCGGGAGATATACAGGGGAAGAACTGAGAGAGCTGGATGCTTATGCAGCAGCGCGCGGTGTGGAGCTGATTCCATGCATTCAGACCCTTGCGCACCTCGGAGGGATAGTGCGTTGGGCGGAATATTCAGAATGTACGGATACGGCAGATATTTTGCTTGCCGAAGAAGAGCGGACATATAAGCTGATCGACAATATGTTCCGTGCCTGCGCCGAAAATTTCAAAAGCCGGCGCATCAATATCGGGATGGATGAAGCGCACATGGTCGGGCTCGGGAAATATTTAGATCGTCATGGTTTTGAAAACCGATTTTCCATTCTCAGCCGACATTTAAAGAGGGTTTGCGAGATCGCATCCGCGTACGGTTTTCGGCCGATGATGTGGTCGGATATGTTTTTCAGGATTGCCAATCACGGCTCATATTCGGTTCCCTCGGACGGGGAGATGGACGTAGAGGGGTTGAGCATTCCGGACAATATTCAGTTGGTTTATTGGGACTATTATAACGCGGATAAGGCTCATTACGACGGAATGTTGCGCGCGCATGCTAAGCTCGGGCGTGATATTTTATTTGCGGGCGGGGCATGGTGTTGGAGCGGTTTTACTCCGTCCAATCGATTCAGCATTGCGGCGACAAAAAGCGCGGTGGCGGCATGCCTTGAAAGCGGAGTAAAGGAAATATTGATTACCTGCTGGAAGGATGACGGTTCGGAAAGTTCACTGTTCAGCAATTTGCCGACGCTTGCTCATGCGGCTGAATTCGTGCGCGGCAATTTTGACAAAAAGTGTATAGATCGCAAATTCAAAAAATGGACGGGAGTTTCCATGTCTGACTTTCTTGCGCTCGATCTGCCGGATTTGTCGGACGGAGGGCAAAAGGTGTGTTCGCCTTCCAAGTACATGTTGTACAGCGATCCGTTTCTCGGGATTTTTGATAAGACGGTCGACATGGCGAATGCGGAATATTATGCACAAGTGCGCGACAGGCTTCGTGCGATCGATGGCGGGCGGTATGGTTATGTGTTTACGACGATTGCCGATCTGTGCGATGTCCTGGATATCAAATATACGCTTGGGGTGCGCACGCGTGAGGCATATTGCCGCAATGAAAAGGATGTGCTCGTGCAGTTGGTTCACGAATACAAGGAGCTTGGCGAGCGGTTGCGGAAATTTGCGAAAAGTTTTCAAGAGCAGTGGAATCGGGAGTGCAAGTCGTTTGGATTCGAGCAGCACGATATCAGGCTGGGCGGGCTGATGCGGCGCGTAAAGCATTGTCGGCGTAGGCTGGAAGCATATTTGGAAGGGAAAGAGGGCAGAATTGCCGAGCTTGAAGAAGAGATATTGCCTTTTTATCCGAATGCGGAGCAAGGAAAGAGTATATATTACAACGATTGGCTGTCGACAACGTTCATTAAGCCGAAATGGTGACGGCGGGGTAAGAAAATGATACGGGTCCTGTTTGTATGTCTGGGGAATATTTGCCGTTCACCGATGGGTGAATTCATGCTGAAGGATCTCGTTGCGCGGGAAGGACTTGCGGATCGTTTTTTGATTGCTTCGGCGGGGACGAGTGCGGAAGAAGAGGGGAATGCGGTATATCCTCCGGCGCGGGCGGAATTGGCGCGGCACGGTATATCTTGCGCCGGGAAGCGGGCCCGCAAGCTGACGGTTCGCGACTATTCGGAAAATGATTATATACTGGCGATGGAAGGCCGCAATATAGCGGCGATGCTGCGTATTTTCGGCGGAGATCCGCAAGGGAAAGTGTTTCGGTTATTGGACTTTTCGTCGCGGCCGCGCGATATAGCGGATCCATGGTACACGGGAAATTTTTCTTTGACGTTTGCGGATATCGAAGAGGGTATCGAAGCATTTTTGCAATATTTGCGAAAAATGAAAAAAGTTTAAAAAGCCCGACGGAAGTCGGGTAATTGAGAGAAGGCTTACATATGAGTTTTTTATCTGCGTTTATAGCTGTGCTTGTCATTGTTGTGTTGGCGGTGCCCGGATATGCTTTGCGAAAAGCGAAGCTTTTGCCGGACGGAGCGACGAGTGTATTTGCGGTATTTTTGTTATACATATCCCAGCCGTTTTTGATGATTTCATCGATGCTGAACAAGCAGTTCGATTCTTCGATGCTGGTTAATTTTGCTTGGGTCATCGGGTTTGCGGTTGTATTGCAGCTGATCGTATATTTTGCGGCGAAGCTGATTTTTTTCCGTTGCAGCGACGAGCCGGCCAAACGTGCGTGCGTGGCATGTTCTTATTTGGGAAATGTCGGATTTATGGGGATACCCGTAATGAACATGCTTTTTCCGGACAACAGCGATCTGATACTGTATACCGTCATTTATAACATAGCGTTTAACGCGATGGTTTGGACGCTGGGTGTATATACGGTAACGGGTGAAAAAAAGAGTGTCAATCCTTTAAAGATCATATTAAATCCGCCGACGATCGCGGTGATAATTGCGTTGCCGTTCTTTTTCTGCAATGTGCAGATTCCTGAACAGGTCATGACGCCGATCGGATATCTGGGCGACATGACGCTGCCTCTTTCGATGGTTATTTTGGGGATTCGTCTTGCCGATATGCCGCTGTTGCGTCTGGTCAATGACTGGAAAACATATGTAGTGTCGGCGGTCAAGCTCATTCTTTCTCCGCTGTTGAGCTTGGGGATTTTGCTCGGAGTTGCGGCACTTTTTCCGATCGATCGTTTTGTGATCATTGCGCTGTATGTGATTGCGGCGATGCCCACGGCTTCGAGTGCTCTGAATTTTGCGGAAATGTACGGAGGCGATCGGGAAACTGCGGCGGCGTCGACACTGATGTCAACCATCTTGTGTATTCTTACGATACCTGTGCTTATGATGCTGTGTGATTTTATCTGATTTATGGAAAAAGAAAAAGGCGAATGAAACCGAAGTTTCATTCGCCTTTTTTGTACGTGTTTAAATGATTCCGAGGTGAAAGATCCCGAGGGTCACGCCGCAGAAAATGAGCAGGGACAAGACATCCGTGATCGTCGTGATAAAGGGATTGGCAAATACGGCCGGGTCGATGTGGATTGCTTTTGCGAAGATCGGGACGCAGCAGCCGACAATTTTGGCGACGATGACGGCGAGTGCGATTGCAGAGCTGATCGCAAGAGAATACAGCAGAGTGTAGTTATAGCCGAATAAAAGATGGTCGATCAGCTGCAGTTTTGCAAAGCACACGATGCCGACGGAAAGAGCCACGAGGATAGACACGCGAATTTCTTTCCAGATCACCTGTAAAATATCGCGGGGTCGGATTTCGTCGAGAGCCATTCCGCGGATGACGGTGACGGATGCCTGGCTTCCCGCATTGCCGCCGGTTCCCATGATCATGGGGACGCAGGCGACGAGCAGGGTAGAAAGCATGGTTTCGTAAGTATTGAGGATCAGTCCGGTAAACGTCGCGCTCACCATGAGGATAAGAAGCCAGGGGATGCGGTGCAGATAAATTCGAAAAACGTTTGTTTTCAAATATGGTTTGTCGGACGGAGTGACCGAATTGATATACGAGATATCTTCGGTCGCTTCTTCGGTAATGACGTCGAGAGCGTCGTCGACGGTGACGATACCGACCAGTTTGTTTTCCTGATCGACAACGGGGACGGAGAGGAGGTCGTATCGGGAAAGCGTATTGGCCACTTCTTCTTTGTCTTCCTGTGTATCGACGAACACGAAATTTTTGTCCATGAAGGATTCGACTTTTTCTTCGTATCCGTGCAGGAGCAGATCTTTTACGGTAACGGTGCCGAGAAGGGTTTTTTGATCGTCGGTGACATAGCAGGTGTAGATCGTTTCCTTATCGATGGCTTCCTTTCGGATTTTTTCGAAGCATTGCCGAACGGTCATGTGCGCACGCAGGGAAATGCATTCGGTTGTCATCAGGCTGCCAGCGCTGTCTTTGGGGTATTTGAGGATTTCATTGATTTCTTTGCGCGTTTCGTTGTCAGCGTTGAGCAAAATTCTTTTGACGACGTTTGCGGGCATTTCCTCGATCAGATCGACGGTATCGTCGACAAACAGTTCGCTCAGGATAAGTTTCAGTTCGGCGTCGCTGAATGATTTGATCAGGAGTTCCTGTTGCGCGCTGTTCATTTCCACAAAGGTTTCCGCTGCTAATTCTTTCGGCAAAAGGCGAAACACGATCGGCAGATCTTTTTCTTCCAATTCGGCAAAAATTTCTGCAAGGTCAATGGGTTCGAGGGCTGCGAGAAGGGGTTTTAATTGTGAAAATTTTTTTTCTTCGAGGTAATCGACGATTTCAACGATTTTATCGTTTCGGTTTTCGGGAGTTGCTTTGAGCAGGACTTCGTGAACGATATCGGTAGGCATGCTTTCGAGCAATTCGCCCACGTCGTCGTCGAGTATTTCGTCGGTAACGTCTTGTAATTTCACGTCGCTGAAGTCTTTGAGAACGCGTTTTTGTGTTTCTCGGTTTAAAAGGACAAACACGTCTGCGGCGACTTCTTTATCCAGGCAATCGAACAATTTTGTCAGGCGTTCGCCGTCCAGTTCTTCCAATGTTTTTGCCAGTTCTTCGATCGTGTAATTGTCAATGAGCGCGTGCAGATCTTCTGTCCTGTTCTCGTCCAGAAGCTGTACGATCGTTTGATCCATGGCGGCGTTCCTCCTGCAAAAATTCTCTTTAAAAGTATAATTTTTTTACCGAAATTTGTCAAGCATACGCATTCTTTGGTTATGATAAATTTCATTGTTTGATGCGTTGCAAATTAGTTACGGCGCTTTGCGAACACTTCGGAAACAATTTTAAGGGAAAGCGCTTTGCGGCTTGTGTCTTGGTGCGGGATGTGGTATAATAAAGAGGAAAATTGAAACATAAAGGAAGGAACTTTCTATGAATCAGAGAATGTATGAACTGGGCAGCAAGCGTTCGGTAATACGCGAATTGTTTGAATTTGGCAAGAAACGCGCGGCGGAAGTGGGGGCTGAAAACGTATATGATTTCAGTTTGGGAAATCCGAGCGTGAATCCGCCGCAGATCGTGGAGGATACGTTGATCGATCTCTTGCGCACGGAAGAGCCGACGCAGCTGCACGGTTATACATCGGCGCAGGGTGATTTGTCGGTGCGTAAAGCGATTGCGGATTATATTCGTAAGACGCACGGCGTACCGTCCGATCCGGAATTTTTGTACATGACCTGCGGCGCGGCGGCGTCTCTGACGATTACGTTGTCGGCGGTCTGCAATGCCGGAGACGAAGTGATCACTTTCAAGCCGTATTTTACAGAGTACAAAGTTTTCACCGAAACGGCGGGAGCAAAGCTGATAGGGCTTGTGTCCGATCCCGAAACTTTTCAGCCTGACTTTGAAGCGTTGGAGGGGGCGATCAACGAGAAGACTGCGGCTGTTCTGATCAATTCTCCGAACAATCCGAGCGGCGTGGTATACAGCGCGGCTACGGTCCAAAAACTTGCAGAAATTCTGCGCAAGGCATCGGAACGTTTGGGCAAGACGATTTATCTTATAACGGATGAGCCGTACCGTGAACTTGTTTATGGCGGGGTAGAGGTATCGTATCTGACCAAGTATTATAAGGATACGATCGTTTGCTATTCCTATTCGAAGTCGCTTTCTTTGCCGGGAGAGCGCATCGGGTATATTTTTGTAAATCCGGATGCGAAAGATGCGCGTGAATTGTATCTTGCGGTGTGCGGGGCGGGCAGGGCGCTCGGATATGTTTGTGCGCCGTCGCTCTTTCAAAAGCTGATCGCGCGCTGTCAGGGGGTGACTTCGGATGTCAGCGTTTATGAAGGGAACCGCGATCTTTTGGCGGGAGCTCTCCGGAAATTCGGCTTGACCTGTGTTCAGCCGGACGGCGCTTTCTATCTTTTTGTAAAAGTTCCCGACGGAGATACGGATACTTTCTGTGAACGGGCCAAGAAATACAATCTTTTGCTCGTGCCGGGAGAGGGGTTCGGGTGTGACGGTTATGTCCGCATAGCATATTGCGTTTCGCGCGACATGATTTTGCGCTCTTTGCCGGCGTTTGAAAAGTTGGCGAAGGAATACTGATCGCGGGCATACGGCAAACAACAACGACAAAGCAACAATCGGCACGAATCCGATAAAAAATTGCGAAACAAAAAGGTGCGCAGAGGGTATATGAAGTTATTATTTATAAGGCACGGTGATCCCGATTATGAACATGATTCGCTGACGGAAAAGGGCGTGCGTGAGGCAGAGTGTCTCGGGAAATTTTTACATGAAAAGCGCTTGGACGCGGTATATGTTTCTCCGCTCGGCAGGGCGCAAAAGACGGCAGAGATTGCATTGCGAGGCAGGGGAGACGGGTTCGAGACGCTGGATTGGCTGCGCGAATTCGCTGTGCCGTTTGCGATGCCCGAAACCGGAGCAAAGCATTGGATCTGGGATTTTTATCCTTCCTTTATGCAGAAATATCCGCAGTTGTACTCGCAGTCCGATTGGCAAAATCTTCCGTTTATTGCAAACAGCAGCGTGCCCGAGCGATACGCAGCAGTCTGTGAGGGGATGGATACGCTCCTTGCAAGGCACGGGTATGAGCGCGTCGGAAATCGTTATGCGGCGGTACGATCCAATCGTGAAACTCTGGCGTTTTTCTGTCATTTTGGCGTAACGGGAGTGATCTTGTCTCACCTGTTCAATTTAGCACCTGTTCCGCTGTTGCAGCACTTTGTTGCGGCTCCGACCTCCGTTACCGTTGTATATACGGAAGAAAGAGAGGAAGGGATTGCCTCGTTTCGATGCGCGAGATACGGCGATGTTTCGCATTTGATTGTGGGGAATGAGCCGGTTTCATTTGCTGCGCGCTTTTGTGAAACTTTTGACGATCCGACGGAACGCCATTGAAAAACGGGACAAATCCTGAAAAGCGAAGTACTATGTCACACATAATCGTGCAATTTTCCGTTAAACATCATTCAATACGGCGAAAACGTAACCTTTTTCGGAAAAGTGGTCGATGATAGCCGGCAGGCTTTGTACGGTCGCTTTTCTTCCTACGCCGTCGTGCATGAGGAGAATAATTTTTGATTTGCCTTGTGCGGAGTTTACGGCGCGGTCAAACAATTCCTGCGGCGTTGCTTTGGCAAGGACGGCGTCGTCGGACGATGCATTCCAATCGACGTAATGGTATCCGGCATCCGAGACGGTCTGTCGGTATTGCGGACAGAGAAAAGATCCGCCGGGGAAGCGGTAGAGCATTGTGCTGAATCCGGGCAAGACTTCTTCGATGGCTCTTTTGCATTTTCGGATATCGGACAGAAGTGCGTCATCGGATTTGTAAATAGCGCTGTATTCGTGTGTATAAGAATGAATTCCGATGCCATGACCTTCCCGAAAAGTGCGGCGTACGATTTCTTCGCGCCCGCGGATCTGGCGCCCGATTATGAAAAAAGTTGCCCGCACGTTTTTATCGCGCAAAATATCAAGGATTTTGGGCGTGGTCGAGTCGGTCGGGCCGTCGTCAAAGGTGAGATAAAGAGTTTTTATTTCGGCGGCAGTTATTTTATCTGCGGGGGCGCTTCTGTTGTCCGGCGAGACTGACCCGAAAAAGGGGGCCGCAAACAACAATGCGCCGAGCAGGAGACATAGCGTTTTGTTCATACTGCGTATAGTTTGTGCTCTTTCGAAAAATCGATTCTGTGAAAAACGAAGAATATTCTATGCATAGCATAGAAAGGTCGGAAAGGGGAAGATGTGCAAAATTTTTTGAAAAAAAGTTTGAAAAAGTACTTGACAAATGCGGAGGGGCTGTGCTATTATCGAAAAAACCGATGAGGTAAAGTAGTAGCTCGCTACAGCAGATTTTCAGAGAGCTTCCGGCGGTGGGATGGAAGCAGTCTGACGCGGAGTGAATGGATTACCGAGGGCGGGGGCGAAAGTTTTCGAGTAGCTTCCGACGTGTCTTTCACGTTACAGGAAGAGGGTATGATAGTACCTGCAAGGAGGCAATGCCAAGAGGCATTGTGAATTTGGGTGGCAACACGGTTTGATTCGTCCCAAGCGGATCGGACCGTGTCTTTTTTTTATGCACAAAAAATAAAAATTTTTAGGAGGCAATTTATGGCTAAGCAAACGATCCCGTACAAAATCTATCTTTCCGAAGATGAGATGCCCAAAGTTTGGTATAACCTGAAAGCGGTGATGAATCGCAAACATCCGCCCTTTCTGAACCCCGCTACGCTGAATCCCTGTTCGGCGGATGATCTGCGTCCTGTATTTTGTGACGAGTGCATTGAGCAAGAGCTCAACGATCGGGATTTGTATATTGAGATTCCCGAAGAGATACGCAATTTTTACAAGATGTATCGTCCTTCGCCGCTGGTGCGTGCATACTGTTTGGAAAAGGCGCTGGACACGCCGGCAGAGATTTACTACAAGTTTGAAGGGAACAACACGTCCGGGTCGCACAAGTTGAACTCGGCGGCTGCGCAGGCGTATTATGCCAAGAAGCAGGGGCTGAAATCGATCACGACGGAAACGGGCGCAGGGCAATGGGGTACGGCGCTGTCGATGGCGGCGGCGTATTTCGGGCTGGATCTGACCGTGTACATGGTCAAAGTTTCCAGTGAGCAGAAACCGTACCGCAAAGAAGTTATGCGCACGTACGGGGCGAAAGTAATCCCTTCGCCTTCGGACACGACGGCGGCAGGGCGCAAGATATTGGAGGAATTTCCCGGCACGGGCGGGTCTCTCGGCTGTGCGATCAGCGAGGCGGTGGAAAGGGCGGTAACGTCGGATTCCTGCAGGTATGTTTTGGGAAGTGTTCTCGATCATGTTGTCTTGCATCAATCGGTGATCGGTCAGGAATGCAAAATTGCGATGGACAAATACGGCATTCAACCGGATATGATTATCGGCTGTTGCGGAGGCGGATCCAATTTCGGCGGATTGATTGCGCCGTTTATGGGGGGCAAGATCGCGGGAAAGAATAATATTGATTTTATCGGCGTAGAGCCGGCGAGCTGTCCTTCGCTTACGCGCGGGAAGTATGCGTATGACTTCTGTGACAGTGCAAAGACGACGCCGCTCGCAAAGATGTATACGCTCGGCTGTGAGTTTATGCCTTCGGCAAACCATTCGGGCGGGCTGCGGTATCACGGAATGAGTCCGATCGTGTCCGAGCTGTATCACGATAAATATATGCGTGCGGTGGCAGTGGAGCAGACCAAGGTATTTGAGGCGGCGGAAAAATTTGCGCGTACGGAAGGCATTCTGCCTGCGCCTGAATCCAGCCATGCGATCCGCGTTGCGATGGACGAAGCCCTTCGCTGCAAAGAGACCGGCGAGAAAAAGACGATTTTGTTCGGTCTTACGGGAACGGGATATTTTGACATGGCGGCGTATAAGGCGTACAACGACGGTACCATGACAGACTATATTCCGACGGATGAGGATTTGCGGCGCGGGTTTGCGTCTCTGCCTGATATTCCGCAGAATCGGTGAAAAAATCGGTAAAATAATTTACAATCTATTTTTTAAATGATATAATAGAGGGGAAACGTAACGTTTCCCCTCTGTTGTTGGCGGGGAGCGTAAAAAAACAAAAAGGGAATGGAGATATGCAACTGAAAGACTTATACGGAAACAGTGTCACGAAAAAAGATTTTGCGGCGCGCATGGAAACGCTTGCAAAGCAATTTGAGCAGGGCACGGGTGCTCGTCCGCAATACTGGTTTTCTTCGTCGGGCAGGGCGGAGATCATCGGAAATCATACCGATCACAATCACGGGAAAGTTTTGGTGGCGGCGATCAGCTGTGATATACTTGCGGCGGTAAGCAAGCGCGATGACGGGGTCATCCGTATCCAGTCGGTGGGATTTCCGGCATTTGAGTTCAATATTGCAGACTTGAAGATTGATCCTGCGGAATACGGAAAGAGCGTAGCGCTTGCGCGCGGGGTCGTGAAAGGCATTGTTGACAAGGGATATACGGTCGGCGGATTTACGGCGTATACGGAGAGTACGATCTTCCGCGGGGCGGGAGTATCCTCATCGGCGGCGTTTGAGCTTCTGGTTTCGGAAATTCTCAATTCTCTGTATCTGGGCGGCAAACTGACGAAGGTGGAAAAAGCGATCATTTCGCAGTACGCGGAGAATGAATATTTCGGGAAGCCGTGCGGGCTTTTGGATCAATCGGGGATTTCGCTGGGCGGGATCAACGAGATCGATTTTAAGGATCCTTCGGCGCCGGTGATCGAGAGTCTTGTTCCTCCTGCGGGATATACGTTGGTCATCACAAATACGGGCGGTTCGCATGCGGCGTTGACGGAGCATTATGCGGCGATCAAGACGGAGATGCGCGAAGTGGCGGCGTATTTTGGGAAGACTGTATTGCGTGAAGTGAGTTACGGGGAATTTTTTGATGCGATTCCCAAGCTGCGCGAGAAAGTATCGGAGCGGGCCATTCTGCGGGCGTTCCATTATTATGAAGAGAACGAGCGGGTGGATCGCGCGGCGCGTGCGCTGAAGGAAGGCGACGTGCATACTTTCCTGAAAGCGATCGGCGAATCGGGCGTAAGCAGTTTGAACTGTCTGCAGAATTGTTTTGTACCGGGGAGCACGGAGCAGCCTGTCACGCTTGCCATACATATTTCCGAGCGTATCATTAAAGACGGCGCGGTGCGTGTGCACGGCGGCGGATTTGCGGGCACGATCGTGGCGTATCTTGCCGACGCGGAGGTAGCGGGGTACGTTGCGCAGATGAGTAAAGTTTTCGGCAAAGAGAACGTATTCACGGCGCAGGTGCGTTTGCCGGGAGCGATTCGTCTGGACATTGACGAATTGCTTGCTTGAACGAAAAGAAAAATATTAAAATAGAGGGAGAGAGGAAATGATACATACGAGTGTATTCGGAAAGACTTCGGACGGGCAGACCGTAATAGCGTTTAAGCTGAAAGACGGAGCGAATGAGGCGACGATACTCAATCTGGGCGGGATCATTCAATCGCTGAAGATTGCGGACAAGAACGGCAATCCGGTGGATGTGATTCTCGGATATAACGACGTAGCCGGGTATGAGCGTACGGGCGGATATCTCGGCGCGCTGATCGGCAGATATGGCAACCGTATCGAAAAAGGTCATCTTGTCATTGACGGGGAAGAATATCAGCTGTATTGCAATGATCGCGGAAATCATTTGCACGGGGGCAGGAACGGCTTTGACAAAAAGCTTTGGAATTATGTTTTCGAGGGACATGACGGCAACACGCTTGCTTTGAGTATCGTGAGCCCCGACGGCGAGGAAAATTATCCCGGCAATCTGCGCGTTCAGGTTCGTTATACATTTGTGGACGGCGAACTGAAAATCGAGTATGCGGCGATGTCCGATAAAAAGACGGCGATCAATATGACCAATCATGCCTACTTCAATCTGGACGGCGAAGGTTCGGGCAACGTTTTGGATACCTTTTTGCAGATCGATGCGGACAGGGTAACTCCTACGGACGAGACGCTGATACCGCACGGAGAATTCAAGAACGTTGAAGGGACTCCGTTTGATTTCCGTAAACCGCACAGGATCGGGGAGCGCATCGGTGATACCGATGACGACGATATTCGTTACGGCGGCGGGTATGACGTCAATTTTGTATGCAACAAGCCTGCCGGTACGTATGCGAAGATAGCGGATGCGGAGAGCGAGAAGAGCGGCATTGCGATGGAAGTATTCACGGACATGCCTGCGGTGCAGCTGTATACGGGCAACGGTCTGAGTCAGAAAGGGAAATCGGGGTATTACAATCGCAATTACGGTTTCTGTTTGGAAACGCAGTTTATTCCGAACAGTGTGAATTGTCCGTCGTATGCGGCGATCGGCGATCCGATCTTTGAAAAGAACAAGATCTATCATTCGGTGACGGCGTATAAATTCAGTATTCGCTGAGGAGTTTGCATGAAATTTGTGATTGCGTCCGACCTGCACGGATCGGCATATTATACGAAAAAACTGATTGAACGTTATCGTGCCGAAGAGGCAGACCGACTGGTGTTGCTGGGAGATATTTATAATCACGGGCCGCGCAACCCGCTTCCTGAGGGGTATGCCCCGATGGAAGTGGCGGCGGAGCTGAATCCGCTTGTGAAAGAGCTGATTGTGGTGAAGGGCAACTGTGACAGCGACGTAGACACGCTGATTTCGGATTTTGAATTTGTGAGCGAAGCGGTGCTTTGTGTCGGAAAGAGGACAGTTTTTTTGCAACACGGAGACCGTTTCAGCATTCAGAATCTTCCGAAAAACTGCGGGGATGCATTTGTGTACGGACATTACCACACAGGTTTTTTGAAAGAAAAAGACGGCGTTATCGTTGTCAATTGCGGATCGGTATCTCTTCCCAAAGAGGGTACCGCGCGCAGTTATGTGCTTTTGGATGAGGCGGGGTTCACGCTGAAAGATCTGGACGGGAACGCACTCGGGCATAAACAGTTTTAAATAGGAAGTCAGGCGGGCGAAGTGCCGTTCGCTTGACTTTTTTGTGTATACAAGTAAATTAATCGATAAAAACCAACAGGGAGTTGAATATATGGAAAAAATCAGGATCGGCATTGTCGGGTACGGCAATCTTGGCAGAGGGGTGCAGTATGCGGCACAGCAGAATACAGACATTGAGATAACGGCGGTGTTTACCCGTCGCGCGCCCGAGAGCGTGCAGACAGTTCTGCCCGTCAAGGTAGAACGTTATGAGAACATGAAAAATTATGTCGGAAAAATCGATGTAATGATCCTTTGCGGCGGCAGCGCGACCGATCTGCCCGAGCAATCCGCGCAGGTCGTGAAGCTGTTCAATACGGTGGACAGTTTCGACACGCATGCAAAGATTCCCGAATATTTTGAAAAGCTGGACGCAGCGGCAAAGGAGACGGGGCATCTCGGGGCAATGAGCATCGGCTGGGATCCGGGCCTTTTCTCGCTGGCACGCATATATTTCGGTTCGGCGCTCGCAGACGGCAGCACGTACACGTTCTGGGGCAAGGGCGTAAGCCAGGGGCACAGCGATGCGATCCGCAGAGTAAAAGGGGTCAAAGATGCCCGCCAGTATACTGTACCTGTAGAAAGTGCGCTCGAGCGCGTACGCGCGGGAGAGAATCCGGATTTGACTACCCGTGAAAAGCATACGCGGGAGTGCTACGTGGTTGCGGAAGAGGGAGCAGATCTTGCGCGCATTGAGAAAGAGATCAAAGAAATGCCGAACTATTTTGCGGATTATGATACGACGGTGCATTTTATATCCGAAGAAGAGTTAAAGCGCGATCACGGCGGGATTCCGCACGGCGGTTTTGTTTTGCGCTCGGGAAAATCAGCGGCAGACAATAAGTTCCTGCTTGAATTTTCGTTGAAATTGGATTCGAACCCCGAGTTTACGTCGTCGGTGCTGCTCGCATATGCGCGTGCGGTCGTTCGCATGCATGCCGAGGGCAAAATCGGGGCGGTCACCGTGTTTGATATTGCGCCGAAATATCTCAGCCCGCTTTCCGAAGAAGAGCAGAGAAAACAGCTTTTATAAGGGAGAAGAATATGAAACTCGAAGGCAAAAAAATTGGTTTTTTGGGTGACAGTATCACGGAGGGGGTCGGAGCAAGCCGTTATGAGACTTGCTTTGTGTCTCTGTTTGAAAAAGCGCATCCTGAAAGTCGGGTGTACAATTACGGCATCGGCGGCACGCGCATTGCATTCGAGCAGCATACGCCGGTCAATGAGAGGTTTGATCAAAACCCGTTTGAATCGCGACTGAAAGCGATGGAAGATGATCTGGATATCGTCTTCGTGTTTGGCGGTACAAACGATTACGGGCATGGCGATGCTCCGTTCGGGGATTTAAAAGCGAACACGCGGGAAAGTTTTTGCGGGTCTTTGAATGTTTTGTGCAATGCGTTGATCGAAAAATATCCGTTTGCGAAAATAATTTTTATGACGCCCATGCACCGTTGGGGTGAGGGGGATGCTCATAAAAAGCCGGACGGAGAATTTACCTTGTACGATTATGTAAAGGCGATCCGTGCGACGGCGGAGCACTTTTCTTTTCCTGTGCTCGATTTGTGGGCGACGCTCGGAATTCAGCCGGACATAACGCTGATGCGGGAAAAGTTCACGACAGACGGTTTGCATCCAAACGATGCGGGCCATCGCCGCATATTTGAGGCAGTGGAAGAATACCTTCGATAAGACCCGCGGTTTCGTTTTCATGGCGGAAGGGGAAACCCGACCGTATCCGGCGGTATTTTCGGGATGAAATTTTGTAAAAACGTGTGCCGAACCGTTGACAAAACATATATTTTTGTATATACTGATAGCACATTGAAAACACAATATATTGTGTTATGCAGTCGTCTTTTCGCAACTGGTGGAAATGCAGGCAAAACTGCGGGGGAGCGAAAAGCGTAGAAGCCGACCACCTGGGCAGTTTTCTGATGAAAACTGCCCGTTTTTTATCTTAGCAGGAGGGTATTTGCAATGCAAAAATCTTTTCAACCGGGAAAGTATCAGACTTCGATCGACGTGCGGGATTTTATTCAGACAAATTATACGCCGTATGAAGGGGGTGCTGAATTTTTGGCTCCGCCGACCGCGCGAACGAAAGCGCTGATGGAAAAAGTGAACGCACTTTTAAAGGCGGAATCGGACAAGGGCGGGGTGCTCGACGTGGATACGGAGCATGTTTCCTCTCTCCTTACTTATCCTGCGGGATACATTGATCGGGAAAACGAGATCATTGTGGGATTGCAGACAGACGCGCCGTTAAAGCGCGGAGTAAACCCGTTCGGGGGGATCCGCATGGCGCGGCAGGCGTGCGAAGCGTACGGCTACAAACTTTCCGATCTTGTGGAAACGGAGTTCAGTTTTAAGACCACGCATAACGATGCGGTTTTTCACGTATATACGGACGAGATGAAGGCTGTACGGCATGCCGGGCTGTTGACCGGGCTTCCCGATGCATACGGGCGAGGGCGCATCATCGGCGATTATCGCCGCGTTGCGTTGTACGGGGTCGATAAACTGATCGAAGAGAAGCAGAAAGACAAGAAAAAATACGGTGAGCGCCTGATGACGGAAGAAAACATCCGTACTATGGAGGAGCTTTACAAGCAGATCGATTTTCTCAAAAAGCTCAAAGAAATGGCGCTGTTATATGGTATCGACATTTCAGCGCCGGCAAAGGATGCGAAAGAAGCGATCCAGTGGACGTATTTTGCTTATCTTGCGGCGATCAAAGAGCAAAACGGCGCCGCGATGAGCCTGGGGCGGGTTTCTACGTTTTTCGATATTTATATCGAGCGCGACATTGCCGAAGGAAAGCTGACTGAGACGGCGGCGCAAGAGCTGATCGACGATTTTGTCATGAAACTGCGTATCACGCGGCAGCTGCGCACGCCCGAATACAATGATTTGTTCGGCGGCGACCCGACTTGGACGACGGAGAGCGTAGGTGGGATGGGTGAAGACGGCAGGACTTTGGTGACAAAGACTTCTTTCCGCATTCTGCATACGTTGTACAATTTAGGCGCTGCGCCCGAACCGAACCTGACTGTTTTGTGGTCGGAAAAGCTGCCCGAGTCTTTTAAAAATTTCTGTGCAAAGGTTTCCATCGACACGGATTCCATTCAATATGAAAATGATGACCTGATGCGTCCCGTTTACGGAGATGATTACGGCATTGCCTGCTGCGTATCGGCGATGAAGATCGGAAAACAGATGCAATTTTTCGGGGCGCGCTGCAATCTTGCAAAGCTTCTTTTGCTGGCGCTGAACGGCGGAAAAGATGAAAAGAGCGGCACGCAGCTGGCGCCGGAAGGGAAGGCTTTTCATGGGGTCCTCGATTATGAAGAGGTGCGCAAGGCGTATCACAAATATATGGAATGGCTGTGCCGCCTGTATGTCAATACGCTCAATGTCATCCATTATATGCATGACAAATATGCCTACGAAAAAATACAGATGGCGTTGCATGATACCGAGGTCGAGCGATTCCTTGCTTGCGGGGTAGCCGGGCTTTCGGTTGCTGTCGATTCGCTCTCGGCGATTAAGTATGCGAAAGTGACCCCCGTATACGGAGAGAACGGGATCATTTGTGATTTTACGATTGAAGGCGATTTTCCGAAATACGGCAATGATGACGATCGTGCGGACGGCATAGCCGCAGATCTTGTGCGCGAATTTTCGGAGGAGCTGAAAAAGACGCCTGCATATCGCAATGCGAAGCATACTTTGTCCGTGCTTACGATCACCTCCAATGTCGTTTACGGCAAAAAGACGGGGGCGACGCCTGACGGCAGGAAGGCGGGGGAGCCGTTTGCTCCGGGTGCAAACCCGATGCATAATCGCGACGTGAGCGGTGCGCTTGCTTCTTTGAATTCTGTTGCAAAGATCCCTTATGAATGCTGCCGCGACGGTATTTCCAATACATTTTCGATTGTGCCTTCCGCGCTCGGAGAAAACAACGAACAGCGTGCGGAAAATCTGACGGATATGCTGGACGGTTATTTTGAACAGGGGGCGCATCACTTAAACGTCAACGTTTTTGATCGCGAAAAATTGGTCGCTGCTATGGAACATCCCGAATTGTATCCCAATATCACCATCCGAGTTTCAGGGTATGCGGTGAATTTCCATAAGCTCTCCAAAGCGCATCAGTTGGAAGTTCTCAAACGCACTTATCATTCGCGTGTCTGATACAATAAAGTTACGGTAATCGGAATGCAAGATCATACGGAAAAATCGGCGGATAAAGCTGTCGGGTATATTGATTCGGTCTATTGCGGATCGGGCGTAGATGGCGCAGGGCTTCGCTGTGTCGTGTTTTTCAGCGGATGCAACCTGCGCTGTCCGTTTTGTCATAATCCTGAAACTTTGGTGAAACGAGGGGAACAAACGGATGCGGATGCCCTTGCGGCGCGCCTGTTGCGCTACAAACCATATTTTCGGCGCGGCGGCGTGACGGTATCGGGAGGGGAACCCTTTTTACAGAAAGAGTTTGCTCTTGCTCTTTCGGCGCGTTTAAAAGAGCGGGGGATCAATGTCTGCTTTGAAACCAACGGTCACATCACGGACGCCGAGCTGATCGAATCGGGCGATCTGATTGTCGACGTCAAGAATCAGGAAACGAACGATCTGTCCGTGTACGAACAATTTTTCGAAGAATGCGTGCGGCAGAAAAAGGATATAAAGATCACCAATGTGCTTGTCCCCGGAAAGAATGACGATCGGGAAAAATTATGCGCGCTGGCATCGCTGGTGCACAGGTATTTTCCGAAAAAATCTGTTTATTTTCTTCCTTTTCGCAAGCTTTGCGCGCAGAAATATGAGGAGCTGGGAATACCGTTTCCGTATTCGGATATTCGAGAAGCGGAGGAGGATGACGTCGCCGCGGCCAAAAAATACTTTTGATTTGCGCATATTATGATGTTTTTGTAGTACTATGCGTGACATAATTCGTTATTAATGATGGTTTTCAAGGGTAGTGGAGTATATAAAAAAGGGGAGCCGTGCTTGGCACGGCTCCCCTTTTTTATAAGCGGTGTATTCGCTCGTTTCGATTTAACTGCGCAATCACTTCTGATATTTCGGATGAATAAAATTCAAAACAAAACCGCTCAGTTTGTTTTCAGGTATTTCAGGGTCTGCGTTCCGGCGATCATGCCGTCGCAGACAGCTTTTGCAATTTGCTGTAAGCCCGCCACACAGTCGCCTGCGGCAAAGATTCCCGGTACGTTTGTAGCGCGGTTTTCATCGACGACAATTTTGTTGTTTGCCGATTCCAGCCCTAATTTTTTGGAAAGTTCGAATGCTCCAGCCGAGCCGCAAGCGATAAATACGCCGTCAAAATTTTCGGCGGTGCCGTCTTCGAATACGACCGATTCCAATTTGGAGTCGCCTTCGAAGCGAACGATCTTGCGCGTATCGCAGGGGAGGTCAAATTGCGGCGTTTGGCCGTTTGTGAGGATGGTTACGTCGGAAACTATATTTTTGAGCACTTCGTATTCGCTCTTTGCGTATGCGCCGCCGCCGATGACGGCGATCTTTTTACCTCGAAAGAAAAATCCGTCGCAAATGGCGCAGTAGCTGACCCCGCTCCCTTCAAATTTTTCGATGTTGCCGATGGGCGGAACGTTGCGCGACGTGCCGCATGCGATAATAACGGCTCCCGCATCGATCGCCGCGCCGTCCGTTGTCTTGACGGTGTAGCCTTTGTCCGAAAACTCGATGCCGCTCACTTCGGCGCGCACAAATTTTACTCCGAGGTTTTCCGCTTGCTTAATTCCCTGAGCAATCAGGGATTTAGCTGAAATGCCGTTTTCGAAACCGTAATAATTCTGAATATGATCGGCCTTTGCAAGCGCGCCGTTGTCTTTGGCGACGATCGTAACGCTTGCGCCGCCGCGGATGGCGTATAAAGCGGCGGAAATGCCTGCGGGACCTTGTCCGATGATGACCAGTTCTTTCATGTCACTCCTTCGAAAATAATCTTTTCAGCCGAGCCGCGTAAAAGCGGCTCGGCGCAGTGTTTTTTATCAGCCTTTTTTGAGGACGCGGTAACCTTTTTTGGGTTTTGCTTCCGCGCGTCTGCCTTTGTAAATATAAGAGAGGATCATTATGATAATCCCTGCCGCGATGACGGCAATAACGATATAAGCCCAAACGGGGATTGGCAAACCTTTGACTTCTTCCCACATTTCGTTGACTGCGGCGTTGGTATTGTTGTCGAAGTGTTGCATGATCGCGCTGCGGGCAATGACGTCTTCGGAAGGGTACTGCGCCGCGATCTGGCGGTCGAGGCTTTCTTGGGACACCCATATGATATAGTCACCGTCGCTGTATGCGCCGTCGCTCGTGCCGTTAAAGAAGTAATTCAGATCGTATGGAACGAGCGGGTTGCCGTTTTCATCCAGGTCGCCTTCTGCGCCTTCGCCGTACCAGTCTTCGCCGGACATTTCTTCGAAAACAGCATCCCCGGCGATTGCGCTTGTATAGCCGATATAATTCATGTTGATGACGGCGTTTTCGGGGTCGGAGAGAAAATCGATAAATTTTTGGGCAAGTTCAACGTTTGCGCCTTTGGGCATGACCCAGCCGTCGAACCAGATATTCGAGCACTCTTGGGGCACGATGTAGTTGAGATAAACGCCTGTCTCTTCCAAATTGCCGTCATCGTCGTAAACGGGTTCGGCTTCATCCATGGCAAACACAGCGTCGCCGCTCCATGCGAAGTTGATAGCGATCTTTCCTGTGAACATGTCCTGTTTGCCGCTGTCCACTTCGAAACCGTACAGATATTTTTTCAGGTCGATGAGTCCTTCTTTGACGTTGGCTAAGGTTTGTTTGTCGGTGCGGTTCATGATCTGAGTAACTTTTGCATTGTATTCGGCGTAATCGGGGTCGTCGAGCGAATGTACGTCGTACTGGGCGGCGAGAGCATCCAGTTCATCCATATATTCATATGCGACGCCGAGGAAATAGGAATCGCGGACACTGTCTTTGATGGTAGTCAGATTGCTGTATTTTTCGTTCCAGATGCCGCTCCAGCTCGTCAGGTCTTCTTTGTCGACGATTTCGGGGTTGTAAACGTATCCCATTGTGCCCCACATATATGCGACGGCATAATTTGTCCAGCCGTTTTGCTCAAACAATTCCTTGATGTAGGGGGAAGCATATTTTGCGTAATTGCTGTCTTGAACAAATGAATCTTGAAAGGGTTCGAGCATATCTTCTGCGATCATTTTCATGATCATATAATCGGAAGGGCACACAAGATCGTAGCCGCCGCCGCCGATTTTGAGCTCGTTATACATATTTTCGTTAGTGCCGAAGGTAGAATATTCGACGGTTACGCCGGGGTTTTCCTCTTCGAATTTGGCGATGAGGTCCACATATCCGTCCTCCTCGCTGTCCTCGTTGCAGATATAATCTTCCCAATTGTAAACGCGCAGTATCTGTGCATTGCTGTCGGTATTGCGGGCGCAGCCTGCGATGCCGAACAGAAAAGGCAAGAGCAGAGAAAAAGAGAGAAAGCTTGAGAGGATTTGTTTTTTCATCTGGAAGCGGCCTCCTTTTTCTTTTTGCCTGCGCGCAGATTAATCAGGAGCACGGCGGCGATCATGATGATGAAGATGATCGCGGAGAGTGCGCGCAGTGCAGGCGTCGAGCTGTTCGTTCCGTTTTTCACGGCGTTGTAGACGTAGGTGCTGATGGTATCGAAGGCTTTGGGCTTGGTGAAAGCCGTCACGATATAGTCGTCCAACGAGAGTGTAACGGACAGCATGAATCCGGACAAGATCCCTGTAAATATCTGGGGAATCACGACTTTGAAGAGCGCTTGCGAGGGGCTTGCGCCGAGGTCGAGGGCGGCTTCATACGTGTTGGGGTCCATTTGTTTGAGTTTTGGCAAGACGGACAGGACCACAAAAGGTGTGCAAAGTACCATATGCCCGACGATCAGGGAAAGGTATGTGCGGTACAGGAACACCATGGAGAAGAGGAGAGCAAGGGAAATTGCGGTCACGATTTCCGCATTGATGACGGGGATCTGGGAAACAGCCTGCAGGGGTTTTGCGATCTTGCGTTTGCTGTAAAAGATTCCGATGGCGCCCGCCGTGCCGAGTACGGTAGAGAGGGTAGCGGCCGCGAGAGCAAGCCAGACCGTATTGAAGAGGATCTGCATGATCTCGCTGTTATGGAAGAGCTGGCGGTAGAGGTCAAAGGAAAAGTTAAATTTGCTCACGTCGATGATTTTGGAATTGTCGAAGCTGTAAACGACGAGCAGGAGGATGGGTGCATAAATGAACACGAGAACAATTGCGCACAGAGCGATTGAAAGAATTTTTTTCACCATAAGTTTGCCCCCCTGGCTTCGGTTTTGCTGTCTTTGAGGCCGCCGGTTGCGAGCAGAGTCAAAAAGATTATGACGAGCAGGATGATGGATATCATGGAACCCATATGCCAGTTGTCATAGGTTGTGAAGTATTCGTTGATCAATTTTCCGAGGATGGTGATATTGAAGTTGCCGAGGGTATCGGAAACCACGTAATTGGTCATGGAAGGCATAAAGACCATCGTGATGCCGGAAATCACTCCGGGCATGGACAAGGGGAGCGTTACTTTGGAAAAGACGGTGAATTTATTTCCTCCGAGGTCGGAAGCGGCTTCGAGATAGCTGTTGTCCAATTTTTCCAAAGTGGTGTAGAGGGGAAGGATCATAAAGGGCAAAAAGTCATAGACCATGCCGATGATGGTATTGAGGTAATTCTGGGTGCCCAAAAGGTTAATGACGTCCAAAAGGTCGCGCAGAGCGTTGATGCGCAGCACGAAATTGATCCACATCGGCATGATGAAGAGCATCAAAAGGACGTTGCGCCTGCGCAATTTGCTGCGGGCGAGGATGTACGCGATGGGGTAACCGATGAGAAGGCAGATCGCGGTAGAAATGATCGCGACGGTGAAGCTCATGAGCAGGGTAGAAAGTTTTGCTGTGCTGGTGAAGAAGTTTATAAAATTAGCGAAAGTAAACGTAATGCTTCCGTCGACGGTGTCGGTAAAGGCGTAAAACAGGATCATCAGCATGGGAAATACGACGAAGAGCGCGAGGAACAGTGCATACGGGATGCAAAGCTGTTTGCGCGAGAAATGCACCTTGATCATTTTACTTGTTCTCCTGTTTCAGGGTAAGGCGGATATTTTCGGGTTTGATCTTCACGCTGACGTAGTCGTTCTCGTTCCAGAGGTCTTCGGAGTCGAACACGAAATCCTCTTCATTCTCTTCGGTGCGGACGATATACTGGTAATGGTCGCCTTTATAAATCAGGGAAACGATATGCCCGCAAGCGCCGCCTTCGTCCGCGTTATCGCTGATTTCAATGTTTTTGAGGTCGACTTCCACCGTTACGTCGATGTCGGTGAGGTCGATGCGTTCGCCGTCGGCGGTAATGAGGTATCCTTCTTCGTCCAGGTGGGAGCCTGGATAAAGCTGAGTGACGTCGCACTCAAATTCCCCGTCGCCGAAGACCACGGTATTTTTCTTGGTAATGTATCCGTCATACTTGTTGACGGTAAATTCCTTTTTCATGATGTGGATATCGTCGGGTTCGATGACCATACCGATGACATCGCCGATGTTTCGGCTCTGGGTGCTTTGGATAACCATTTCCGACCTTCCCACCATAGCGGTGATTTCGTAATGGACACCCTTGAACACGACAGACACGACTTTGCCTGTGAGCATGCCGTCTTCGGGCGCGGTCATTTTGACGTCTTCGGGGCGAACGACGACGTCTACTTTTTCGTTCTTTTCAAAGTCGTCGACGCATTTAAAGTTTTTGTTGCAGAAGCGTACCGAATACCGTCCGACCATAGTGCCGCTTAAGATATTGCTGTCGCCGATGAAGTCAGCGACGAAAGCGTTGGCGGGTTCGTTATAGATGGCGGTGGGGGTGCCGATCTGCTGGATCCTGCCGTCTTTCATGACGACGATGGTATCGCTCATGGTGAGCGCTTCTTCCTGGTCGTGCGTGACGTAGATAAAGGTAATGCCGAGTTTGCGATGCATCTCTTTGAGTTCGATCTGCATTTCTTTGCGCATTTTCAGGTCGAGCGCGCCGAGCGGTTCGTCGAGGAGAAGGATCTCGGGTTCATTGATGATCGCGCGGGCGATCGCGACGCGCTGTTGCTGGCCGCCCGAGAGAGTGGAGACCGAGCGTTTTTCGAATCCTTCGAGGTCAACGACGGCGAGTGCATTTTTTACTTTTTCGTCGATCTCTTTGCGGGTCAGCTTGCGAAGCTTTGTATAAGTCTCGCCCTTATCGTTGATATATGTGACGGGAATTTTTTTGAGTTTGAGACCGAACGCAACGTTATCGTAGATATTGTAATGCGGGAAGAGCGCATAACGTTGGAAGACTGTATTGACCGGCCGTTTATTGGGCGGAAGATCGGTGATGTCTTTGCCGTTGAGCAATATTTTGCCGGAAGTGGGGATATCAAACCCTGCGATCATGCGCAGGGTAGTGGTTTTCCCGCAGCCGGACGGCCCGAGCAGAGTAATGAATTCACCTTTGCGGACGTAGAGGTTGACGTCTTCCACAGCCGCCGTTTCATCAAAGATCTTGGAAACGTTTACGATCTCAATGATCTTTTCGTCTTTTCTGAGTTCAGCCATAATTTTTGATTCCTGTACAATATATTTTTTCTGGCAAAGCCAATTTTAGCAAATCAATTTCGGTTTAAAAATTGGGAGGGGAAGAGATCCAGATGATTTTTGCTTTTTTGTGCGATTCGTTGGCGATGCGGTGCGTTTTGTCTGCGGTGAAATAAAAGCTTTCGCCCGAACGGCAAATATATTTTTTGTTGCCGAGATACAAAGCGATCGTGCCGTCGATCACATATCCGAACTCTTCGCCTTCATGCGGTATATCTTCGCTTGCGGCCGCTCCCGGCGCGAGTTCCACGGTCAGCGGTTCCATCAGGTTTTTCTGCGCATTCGGGACCAGCCAGTGCTGAACGATGCCGTCCGATTCTTTCTCGATGTAATCATCTTCGCCGAATACGGCTTTTTCGTTCTTTTCGTCCTTGAAAAACTCGCTGAAGCTGCTGCCGAGCGCGGAAAGAATGTCGCCGAGCGTTGCAATGGAGGGGCTGGTCAAATCGTTTTCCAGCTGTGAAATATATCCTTTTGTCAATTCACAGCGATCCGCAAGCTCTTCCTGCGTCAGGTTGTGTTGCTGTCGCATTTCTCTGATTTTGGTTCCCAGAAGCATACGTCCCTTCTCATCAATTTGCGTCAATGAAGTCGCAATTATTATAAACTTTAAGTTTAGTAATTTTAAACCAAAACATATTATAAAGGAAATGCGGAAAAACGCAACTGTTTTGACGCAATTCTTTCAAAAAAATTTCAGAATCTTTCACAAAAGGAAGGAAAAGAGCGGACAGGGCAGTGCGGTATATCAAAATTCCGAAATGATCGCGGCGCAGGCATTTGCAGGCAAACAAAAAAGAACGGTTACGGAAACCGTTCTTTTTCAGTCAATCAACAAATACAGGAAGCTTACTCAGCGTCTTTTGCCTTCTTGGCTCTGGTTTTTTTGGGAGCCTCTTCAACGGCTGCGGGAGCGGGTTCTTCCTTGACCTCTTCCTGAACCGCAGGGGCGGGAGTTTCGTTTTTCGCGCCGGCTTTTAAGGCGTTGAGGTTTTTCGCCAAAGCAGACTTTTTGTTTGCTGCATTGTTTTTGTGAAGAATTCCTTTGGACACGGCGGAGTCGATAATGGAAACGGTCTCGGGCAGCAGTTTTTCTGCCGTATCGGCGTCTCCGGCAACGATCGCCGCATTATACTTCTTGATCGCGGTCTTGATGGCAGACTTGATCATTTTGTTCTGCGAATTTTTCTTTTCGGTAACGAGCACGCGTTTTTTCGCGGATTTGATGTTAGGCACTTTGCTTCTCCTTTCATGGTTACTCAATTGTACCCGATTATTTTAGCATAAAAAAATTCGCTTGTAAACTGTTTTTTGACGAAAAGTGTAATTTATTCGATTGATTTTTCATATATTTTCCGAGCGAAAACATTCTCGGAGCATAATATGGATAAAAAATATATAGCATTTTTTGACAGCGGGGTAGGCGGGCTTTCCTTACTCAAGGCATGTCGGGACCGATATCCGCAGGAACGGTATCTTTATTTTGGAGACAACGGGAATGCGCCGTACGGAAATCGCGGGGAGGGGGAGATTCGTGCGCTGACGGAACGGGCGTTTGAGAAGCTTGCGCGTTATCCGATACGGGCGGCGGTGATTGCATGCAATACCGTGACGGCGGAATGTGCGGACGGACTGCGGGCGCGCTATTCTTTTCCGATTGTGGGGATAGAGCCGGCGATCAAACCGGCCGCGGCGTTTGCGCGCGGCGGGAAGGTGCTTGTGCTCGCGACAAAGGCGACGCTGGCGAGCGAACGAGTGCGGCGCTTGATCGAGAACAATTCTTCGGAAGTTTCGGTATGCCTGCATTGTCCGTCACGCCTTGCGGGAGAGATCGAAGAGAAAATTTTTTGTCTTGGCGACATAGACTTGTCGGTGCATTTGCCGGCAGGGAAATTCGATGCCGTTGTGCTGGGCTGCACGCATTATGTATTGTTGCGCGACGCGATCGGAAAAGCGCTCGGATGTCCTGTTTTTGACGGTGTATCCGCCACTGTTGACCACCTTGCACAAGTTGCGAACATATGTTCAAAAAATGCCGAAAAAAGTCGAAAAAAAGGGATTTTTTTCATCGGATCGTCCAAAAACATAAATAAAAGAGTCTTTTTTGCGTTAAATAAAGCAAACAAACGTTCGTAAAATTAAAAATCGATCAAAAAAGTTTTGAATTTTGAGAATTATTTGGAGAAAAGTGGTTGACAGTGGTCAAAAGTGGTGATATAATGAGCACATCACAAGGCAAGGAAGGCGGGCATGTATTCTTTCAACGGAAGGTTCAACAATCGGTTGGACGACAAAAACAGAATACGGATCCCTGCGAAGTTCAAAGCGGAACTTGGCGCGGATTACAAGCTCGCATTCGGGCCGGGCGAAAGCATTTATGTGATGCCGCAGCGCGAGTATCAAAAGATATTGGACGGATTCGGGGAAGCGTCGTTTTTCGACGAAGAAGCGCAGAACGCCATCGCGATGTTTACCGGAATGGTATACGATGTTTCGGAAGATAATCAGGGCAGGGTAGTTTTACCTGCGGAGCTGAAAGAATACGCAAAGATCGACAAAGACATAGTGATCACGGGCGCGGCGTCCTATCTTCGCATTGAAGCGGCGGAGAAATTTGCGGAAAAGAATGCAAGCGTGAACATGGGCAGCGTATTTGCAAAGCTGAACGCATTGCGCGGCAAGGCGAAGGAATGATTGAATTTGCGCACAAACCGGTAATGCTGGAAGAGTGTATGAACGGCTTGCGGCTGAAAGACGGCGGGGTTTACTTCGACGGGACGATCGGCGGCGGCGGGCATTCGTACGAGATACTGGCGCGGACGGCGCCGAGCGGGCGATTGGTAGCGACCGATCTGGACGACTATGCGATCGAAGCGGCGAACAGGCGGCTGGCGGAATTTTCGGGTCGATACGAGATTTACAAGAGCAATTACAAGAACTTTGAAGAAGTTTTTGAAAAAGCGGGCGTGGACAAGCCGGACGGGGTGCTTTTGGATTTCGGTGTTTCGAGTTTTCAGTTGGACGAAGTTTCGCGCGGGTTCAGTTATATGAAAGACGCGCCGTTGGACATGCGTATGGATGAAACGGCGGCGTTTTCGGCGGAAGATGTGGTGAACGGATATTCCGAGCAAACCCTGGCGAAGATCATCAAAGATTACGGCGAGGAGCGGTTTGCGAATCGCATAGCGCAGAACATCGTCAAAGCGCGGACGAAGAAAAGGATTTGTACGACGGGCGAGCTTTCCGAGATCGTAGAGGGTAGCATTCCCGCAAAATTTCGGCAAAACGGGCCGTGTGCGCGCAAGACGTTTCAGGCGATCCGCATCGAAGTGAACGGTGAGCTGGACGGATTGGAAAAGGCAGTGCGCGGGCTGACGCTCCGTTTAAAAAAGGGCGGCAGGATCTGCATATTGACGTTCCATTCGCTGGAAGACCGCATCGTAAAGAATGTGTTCCGCGATCTGGCGACCGACTGTATTTGCGACAAGAGCCTTCCGGTCTGTGTCTGCGGAAGAAAAAAAGAAATAGAAATCGTGACGGCCAAGCCGCTCGTAGCATCGGAAGAGGAGCGGGAAAAAAATTCCCGATCCAAAAGTGCGAAACTGCGAATAGCGGAAAGGCTTTGAGAATATAGATAAGGAGAACAAGGAAATGGCAACAGCGCTTCCCGTATTGGAGAGAGAGAAAGTAAATAATGGGACCGAGAGCTCGCTGAAAGCATACGGAAAACTCAGCGGGGCGGCGGAGCCTGCTCCGCTGACGGAGGAGCAGAAGGCGCTGAAATTCAATTCTCGCATTTCGCAGAATTATCAGAATCTGATCAATCCCGACCTGAAGAAGGCGGAAGACATCATGGGCGGAGCGGTTGAGACGCCTGCATATGAAACGCCCGAGGCGTATGCCCGTGCGACGCTGTATCCGGAGCGCACGGAAGAGAGCGCGCCGCGTTTTCAGCATCAGCGCGTGACGGAGGATCTGTTCCGTGCCGATTCTCCCATCAATGCGCCGCGTACGGACGCGGGATACGAAGCGGTGGATTTTTCGCAGCCGGTCTTTGCGCCGCAGGAAGAGTATGCGCAGCAGGCAGAGCAGGCATATGCGGAGGAGACGAACGAGGATCTGAAGCCTACGGCGACGACCATACAGTATCGTTCCGAATTGTACAGCGATGAAAAGCGTACGGTCGTGGAGGAGAAAAAGGGGTATGCGCTGACAGCGAAGGGCAAGCTTCTTCTTGCGGTTTATGCGGTCGTAGTGGTGATCGTGCTTGCGCTGATCATCGTGAACACGAGCGTATTGAAAAATATCGATACGGAAACGGCGGCGTACGAAGCGCAGCTGAGTCAGTCGATCGCGCGTGCGGAACAGCTGGCGGAGGACATAGAAGCGGCTACTTCGGACGAAACGATCACCGAATGGGGGATCAACAACGGCATGTATTTTGCCGATTGAATGACAATCAAAAGATTTACGAAAGAATCCGGTCTCGCGTGCGGCTCTTTGGAAAGGGCTGCGGGTGCGGCCGGTTTTTTTGTGCGGTGAGGAGGAGACAGGCATCCGAAAACGAGAACCGAAAGACCGCGCGGGGTATTCCGCGACTGTTTTACGAAAGAGGTTATTCGCTGTGATTATAGCGGTAGCCTTTATTTTTGTGCTGATTTTGGCGCGGTTTTTCTATGTCCAGGTCGTATTGGGCGAAAAGCTGCGGATGCTCGCGCTTCCGCAATGGACGCGCGAGGTCCCCGTGATCGCATCGCGGGGGAAAATTGTGGATACCAACGGGGTTGTGCTTGCGGACAATAAGACATCGTATTCGGTATTCGTACGGCCGAATGCGGTGAGCGACAAACAAGCGACGTCGGACACGCTTGCCGATATTTTTTCGCTGGATGCCGCCGCCCTGTGCGAGAAGTTGGTTGCGGCGGGGGTATCGGAGCTCACGCTGGTGCGGCATGTCGGCAAGGAGCTGGTCGAAGAGTTGGAAAAGCACGATCTGCCGGGCGTTTATTATGCACGCGACAATACGCGCGTCTATCCGTACGGGAGTACGCTCAGCCGAGTTCTCGGGTTTACCGCCGTAGACAATACGGGGCTGACGGGTATCGAAAAGTATTACGAAAAATATCTTGCGGGAGAAAACGGCGAGATCGCGTATCCGACCGACTTGGTGGGGGTGGAAATTGACGGGGTTGCGACGTACCGTGCGGCGACGGACGGACTGAACGTAAAACTGACTGTCGATTATGGCATACAGGCAGCGGCGGAAGCGGTGATGCAGGAAGTATATGAAGAATATTCCCCGAAAACGGCGCAGTGCGTTGTGCTTGATCCGAATACTTTTGACGTTCTGGCGATGGCGGAATACCCCGGGTACGATCTGAACGATGTACCGCGCGACGATCCCGATCTTCTCAACGAGCTTTCGCGCAACAATCTGATTTCGGACATATACGAACCGGGTTCTACGTTCAAGATCGTGACGGCAGCGGCAAACATCGAGGAATATTTGCAAGGGAACAGCGCGGCGTTTTCGCTGGAATATATATTTAACAGCAGCCGAACGCGGACGGTGGACGGGACGACGGTCAAGTGTTGGAGCAATCATGCCAACGGAAAGCACAGTCACCAGACGCTGGCGGAGGCGTTGAACAACAGTTGCAATCCTTGTTTTACGGATATTGCGCTTGCACTGGGAACGGAAACTTTTTACGACTATCTGGATCTTTTCAATTTCGGCAAAGCAACGGGAATTGATTTTTCGGGCGAAGCGCAGGGGATGTTGATTCCGGAGAGTGCGGTGCGCGCCTGCGATCTTGCGCGAATAGGATTCGGGCAGACGGTAGCGGTCACGGCATTGCAATTGGCGTGTGCGGGAGCGGCGGCGGTCAACGGCGGATATTATTACCAGCCGCGCCTGGTTCGGGAGATCTATTCGGACGACGGAAAGATCCAAGAAAGTATACCCGTAGTATTAAAGAACCGTACCGTCAGTGAAGAAGCGTCGCGCATTCTGGCGTCTTTGCTGGAAGGCGTTGTGAAAGACGGGAGCGGCAGCCATGCGTACATAGAGGGGTATCGCGTGGGCGGTAAGACGGGGACGGCACAGAAATTTGAAAACGGAGCGATCGCGCAGGGGAAATACGTATCGTCCTTTCTGGGATTTTTCCCGGCAAACGACCCGCAATATCTTGCGCTGGTGATCGTCGATGAACCGCAGGGGGCGTATTACGGCAGCGTAGTTGCGGCTCCGGCGGCACAAAAAATTTTTCAAAGTATCATTGCGCTGAAAGATATACAGCCATACGAATAAAGGAGTTGAGTTTTGTTACTATCCGGTTTGCTTGAACAAATCAGTTACGAAAGAACGCACGGATTTCGGGATGAAGAGATCGCGGGCATAGGGACGGACAGCAAGCATGTCATGCAGGGAGACCTGTTCGTATGTTTTTCCGGCGGAGAACACGACGGGCATGACTATGCCGCGGAAGCGGTGGCGGCGGGGGCGGTCGCGCTGGTTGTGGAACATGAACTGGAGATCGCGGTGCCGCAAGTGATCGTAAAGGACGGGCGAAGTGCCGCGACGCAGATCGCGGCCGCCTTTTACGGACATCCCGAGCGCAAATTAAAAATCGTGGGGATCACGGGTACGAACGGAAAGACGACGACTGCGCATATGCTCACGTCCATGCTGACGGCAGACGGGAAGAAGTGCGGGAATATCGGGACGCTCGGGATATTTTATGCGAACAAGGAAGTTTCTCCCGACCTGACGACGCCCGATCCTTCTTTTTTGTATAAAATTTTTGCGGACATGGCAGAATCGGGGGTCGAGTACGTCGTGATGGAAGTTTCGGCGCATGCCTTGTATTTCGGGAAAACGGACGGTATTTTTTTTGAAGCGGCGGTATTTACCAATCTCACCGAAGACCATTTGGATTTTTTCCATACGATGAGCGCATATGCGGCGGCGAAAGAAAAGCTGTTTGAGGCGGGCAGGTCGCACTTTGCGGTGCTCAACTCGGATGACGAGGAGGGTAGGAAGATCGCGGCAACCTGTGAGAACGCAGTCTGCTACGGATTGGAAAATCCCGCGGAAGTATTTGCGGTGGATATACGTGAAAATTTCGAGGGATGTTCCTTTGTGATCAATCTGTTTGACGAACTGTACGACATGCATCTGAACATGGCGGGCCTGCACAACGTATACAATGCGATGGCTGCGGCGACGTGCGCAAAACTGTTGGGGGTATCCGTACCCGTGATCGCGGCGGGGCTTGCGGGAATGCCGCGGGTGAGCGGGCGGCTGGAATACGTCGCGCGCGCAAACGGCGCGGATATTTTTGTGGACTTTGCGCATACTCCCGACGGGCTGGAAAAATCTCTCACGGCGCTCAGGCGGCATTGTGCAGGCAGGTTGATCTGTGTATTCGGGTGCGGCGGGAACCGCGATGCGATCAAGCGTCCGATCATGGGCGAGATCGCGGCGCGGATAGCGGATTTTTCGGTGCTCACGTCGGATAATCCTCGCTATGAAGATCCCTTTGACATAATTTTGCAGATCGAGCGCGGCACGCGTTCGGTGACCGACGCGTATGTGATCGTAGTCGATCGTGAGCGGGCGATCGAGTATGCGCTGGATATGCTGCAAGAAGGGGATGTTTTGCTGGTCGCGGGAAAGGGCGGAGAAAATTATCAGGAGATCATGGGGGTGCGGCACATCTACAATGACGTTACGGCGATCAAAAAGTTGCTGAGCGGCATGCGCTCGCCGAAAAACGGATGCAATGAAAGTTGAATTTCTGATCTTGATCGTATCGGCGGTTTTGTCCGCGGTATTTTGTGCGGCGCTCATTCCGCTTTTGAAGAGGACGGGCGCACGGCAGTACATTTTAGGGTATGTCAAGGAACATACGCAAAAGAGCGGCACGCCCACGATGGGCGGGCTGTCTTTTGTTGCCGCGGCGGCGCTGTGCGCGCTTGCGTTCGGTCTGTATTCGGACAGGCTGTGCGCGGTGGCGGTGACCTTTGGGGCGGCATATGCGGCGGTTGGTTTTTTGGATGATTTTATCAAGCACCGATTCCGCCGCAATCTCGGTCTGCGCGCCTACCAAAAAATATTTTTTCAGGTTGCGATCGCGCTCATTGCCGGAATTTTCTGTTACCGCAGCGAACTGACCGTTCTGCATATTCCGTTTACGCGCATTTCCTGGGATGTGGGCGCGTGGATGATTCCGCTTGCGGCTTTTGTGTTTGTTGCCGCTACAAACTGTGTGAACCTGACGGACGGACTGGACGGGCTCGCGGCGTCGGTGGGGTTTTGGTATTTTGCCGCGCTTGCTCCGCTCATCTATTTTCTTTCGGGAGAGGAAGGAACGGCGCTCATGCGGCTGTGCCTGATCCTTTGCGGGGCTTTGGCGGGATATTTGTTGTTTAACACGAACAAGGCGTCGGTATTCATGGGGGATACCGGGTCGCTGGGGCTCGGCGGATTTGCGGCGGCGATCGCCGCGTTCAGCGGGAATCTCTTGTATATAGCCGTGCTGGGAATTATGTTCGTGTGTTCGGGAATATCCGTGATACTGCAAGTAATATATTATAAACGTACGAAGAAGCGCATTTTTCTTATGGCGCCGCTGCACCATCATTTTCAGGAAAAGGGATATTCGGAAAGCAAGATCGTGTATGCGTATTCGCTGATAACGGCGGCGATGGGTGCGGCATGCCTGTTTTTCGTTCAATAAATGCGGGAGTGTACGGAGATGTATTTCAGACAGCAAAAATTTTTGGTTGCGGGCATATCGAAGAGCGGTTCGGCATGCTGTGAGTTTCTGCTTGCGCGCGGGGCAATCGTTTACATGTACGATGACGTTGCGGCGGGTGCGGTGCAAAATACCATGGCTAAGCTGGAGGAGAAGGGAGCGATCCCGTTGCGGCAGGGCGGATTTGCATCGGCGGCGGAGGAGTGCGACGTGCTCGTTCTGAGCCCGGGTATTCCCATCGATCACGAGCTTCCCGTTTTGTTTCGGAAGAAAGGCAAGCGGATTTTGGGAGAAGCGGAGCTGGGATGTTTGTTTTTGCGTTCGACGCTCGTGGCGGTCACGGGTACGAACGGAAAGACGACGACGGTTACCATGATTGACGAGATCCTGCGCGCGGCGGGAGAAAAAAGTATTGCGTGCGGAAACATCGGGCTGCCGCTCGTTGCCTGCGTGGACGGGCTGGACTACGACGACGTTGCCGTAATGGAAGTTTCGAGCTTTCAGTTGGAATCGCTCTCATCCATTCGTCCGCATGTTGCGGTGATCACGAACGTGACCGAAGATCATCTCGACCGTCATTATACGATGGAAAATTACATATATCTCAAATCCAAACTTTTGCGCAATATGCGTGAGAGCGAATATGCCGTTTTAAACTTTGACGATCCGATCGTGCGCGGGTTTGCGAAAGATGCGCGCTGTCCGGTGCACTGGTTTTCGGTGAAGGAGCGGGTTTCGGGCGCATATTTGTTTGACGGCGGGCTGTATTTTGAAAACGAAAAAATCATGGACGTATCGCAGCTGTCGCTCAAAGGGGAACACAACGTCAAAAATGCGCTGTCTGCGATCTGTGCGGCGAAGCTGATGGGGGTGGAAAGCGGAACGATCGCGCGGGCGCTTTCGTCCATGCGCGGTGTGCGGCACAGGATCGAGAGGGTCGGCGAGGTAGACGGCGTTGTGTACATAAACGATTCCAAGGGCACCAATGTGGATGCGACGCTCAATGCGATCGGATGCATTCAGGAAGATATAGTCCTTCTGTTGGGCGGGAAAGACAAAGGGTATGATTACGACAAGTTGTTTGGCAGCATTCGCGGGGGGCATGTCGTGCACAGTGTTCTGTACGGAGAAAATCGGTTTCGGCTGTTCAACAGTGCGATGCGCTGCAATGAGTCGCGGGTCACGCTGTGTGCGGATTTCGATCTTGCCGTAAAGATCGCGCGGATGACCGCGAAGCCCGGGCAATGCGTTCTGCTCAGTCCGGCAAGCAGCAGTTTCGACGCGTTTTCGGGATACGAGGAACGCGGCGAAAGGTTTGAAGCACTCGTAAAGAGTTTTCAGGGAGAAGAAATTGAACGTGCCAGCGGCGGCGACCGTTAAAAACACGCGCGGCGTTTTCCGCGTCGGCGCGCTCATAATACCGATACTGACGGCGGGGATTGCGGCGTTCGGCGTGCTGATGGTATATTCGGCGAGCTGTTACACGGCGCAAACGCAGTACGGTGATGCGTTTTACTTCATGAAAAAACAACTTGTCGGCTTTTTGCTCGGTATCGGGGCGATGATTGCCGCAGGTTTTTTTCCGTACCGAAATTTGCGGAAACTGAAATGGCCGGCGCTGATCGTTTCGCTGGCGCTCCTTGCGGCGGTGTTTATTCCCGGGCTCGGCGTGGAAAATTACGGTGCGACGCGTTGGATCGGTCTGGGGCCGATCACGATACAGCCTTCGGAGATCGCAAAATACGGGTTTGTCATTTTTGCGGCGGCGTATGTGAGCGAAAAACCCGAACGCATGAAAAAATTTACGGGTATGCTTCCCGTATTGGGGGCGGGCGGTGCGATCTGCGTGCTCATTATTTTGGAACCGAACATGTCGGTCACGATGTGTATCGGGCTCTTGACGCTTGTCATGCTTTTTATAAGCGGAGTCAAGCTTCGGTACATTCTGGTCGTGCTGATTCCGGCTGCGCTCGCCGTACCTGTGCTTATTTTGATCGAACCGTACCGCTTGCAGAGACTATATGCGTTTCTCGATCCTTGGCAGTCGCCGCAAGGGGAAGGATATCAGCTTATTCAGTCCTTGTATGCGCTCGGCAACGGCGGATGGTTTGGGACGGGGTTGTTCAATTCGATCCAGAAGTACCGATATCTGCCGTTTGCGGAATCGGATTTTATTTTGTCGGTGATCGGCGAAGAATTCGGCTTTGTCGGGGTCGTGATTTTGTTTTTGCTGTTCGGTTTGCTCATTTTTGCGGGCATACGCACGGCATCGCGATGCAAAGACCTGTTCGGTTTTCTCATGGCTTCGGGGATCACGGCGGTGTTTGCGATACAGGCGGTTTTGAATGCTTTGGTCGTAAGCGGCTCCATTCCGCCGACGGGACTGCCGTTGCCGCTCATCAGTTCGGGGAACACTTCGCTGATCATAACCATGGCGGCGATGGGTGTTTTGTATAATATATCGCGAGGCGGGAAAGGTTTGAAAAGAAAGTGACGCGCGCCGTCCGGAAATACCGGGCGGCGTTTTTGTATGCTCGCGCCGCCGCAAAAAATGCGGCGGTGCGGGCATATTTTTCACCATTTTTTACAGGCGGACGTATTATGATTGCGGGGAGAGAAATTCCCGCAGGAGACGGAACGGGCAAATTCCTATGAAAAAGGCGTCGGACGGGCGGAGATCCGCCCGTGTTTTTTCCGTTTGCCGAAAGGAGTGAAATATGGATAAATTTGTGATCGAGGGAGGCAGGCCGCTGTACGGTGAGATAGAAGTTCAGTCTGCGAAAAATGCCGTATTGCCCTTGTTGGCGGCAGCCGTTCTGACAGAAGAACGGGTCGCGATACATAAGTGCCCGCGCATCACCGATGTACTGAATATGGCACAGATCCTTTGCGAACTGGGCTGTAAAACAAAATTCGAGGGGGATACCCTTGTCATCGACGGCGCGCAGGCGGCGAATCACGAGATACCGGCGGCGCTTGCAAAGGAATTGCGATCTTCCGTCTTTATGCTGGGGTCGGTGGTCGCGCGGTTCGGCAAGGCGCGCATAGCCTATCCGGGCGGGTGCGACATCGGGCTTCGCCCGATCGATCTGCATCTGAACGGGTTGCGGCGGCTCGGCGTCTCTGTTACGGAAGACGGGGGATACATTGACTGCACATGCGAAGAGATCGAGGGAGCGGAGGTGGTGCTGGATTGCCCGAGCGTGGGGGCGACCGAAAACATCATGCTTGCGTCGGTGACGGCGCGGGGCACTACGGTCATCCGCAATGCGGCGAAAGAACCGGAGATCGTCGATCTGCAAAATTTTCTCAACTGTATGGGCGGAAAAGTTGCGGGGGCGGGCACGTCCACGGTTATCATAGAAGGAGTGAAGAAACTGCACGGAGCGGAATACACGCCGATACCTGACCGTATTGAGGCGGGTACGTTCCTGATTGCGTCGGCGATGTGCGGGGGCGAACTGACTTTGCACAATGCCGATGCGGATAATCTCGCGTCGCTTTTACATAAACTTCGTGAAATCAGTTGCAAAATCACTGCAAAAGATGATAAAATATACATAAAGAGCGGAATGCGCTTTTCGCCGAAAATCATAGAGACGTCGCCGTATCCCGGGTTTCCGACCGATTTGCAGGCGCCGATGTGTGCGCTTGCCTGTATTTGCGAGGGCTCGACGGTGGTTGTGGAGAACTTGTTTGAAACGCGGTTCAAGCATGTGCCCGAACTGATCCGTATGGGAGCGGATGTGACGGTGCGCGGAAGGAGCGCTTTTATCCGCGGTGTGAAGGCGTTGCACGGCGCGGACGTGTTTGCGTCCGATCTTCGCGGCGGGGCGGCGCTGACGCTTGCGGCGATTTCCGCGGAAGGACTGAGCGCGGTATCCGATCTCAGCTATATCGACAGGGGGTATTCGGATTTCGAGTACAAACTGCGTTCGGTGGGAGCGAGGATACGACGGGTGCGCGTCTGAGCCGATATTTTACACGCAAGAGGAGTTGCGATGCGAAGCAAAAAGTTCGTCATAGTCTATGCGGTCGTTATTTTTCTGATCGTATTTCTGATCACATTCAATTCCGTCTGTTCTGTGTCGCAGTTTGATGTTCGTTTTCATGCGGGCAGTGCGCAGATGACGGCGGCGGCGAAGCGGGTGCAGGAGCGATTGGATGAGGAATATCTGAACAAGAGTTTTCTTTTCTTCAAGGAATCGAGCATAGCGGATGTGGTTGCCGAAGAGGGCGGCGGGTATTTGAAGATCGACAGCATCGAGAAGCATTTTCCCAACCGAATTTCCGTTTCCGTGCGGGAGGTGTATGAGTGTTACGCCTACGAAAAGGACGGCTGGTATTATGCGGTCGGCGATGACGGCACGGTGCTTGCGGTCAATAATGCGAACGTGAACAATATCGACGGCAGGAATGTGGAGATCGTGGGTTTTCGTTTTGAAGACATAGCGGTCGGAGGGATGTTTGCGGTATCGGAAAAGCAGGCGGCGGCGTTTGATGCATTGCAAGCTTTTTTGGCAAAGATCGAGGAAAAAGGACTGCGCGGAAATATTCTGCGCGTGGAATACATCGATATGGGCGTAAGCGATCCCGACAAAAATTTCACGTGGTTTTATATCGACTGCGTAGAGGGTATACGGATACGTATCGTGAAGCCTGAAGTGAACACGGAAGAGAAAGTATCCCTTGCGGTTTCGGGGTATTTGGGCGAGCAAATCGGCGGCGGAACGATCGGCGATGCGCAGCGCACGCACGGCTATATCACGGTGCAAGACAGCGGCGGGCAGGTCCGAGCGGATTACTCGGAAGAAAAGCCCGAAGACTGGGGCGTCGGCGCGTAAAAGAGACCAAAAATTTCCATAACGTTTCCCGAAAGAAATCTTTCGGGAAACGTTATTTTTATTGACAACAGAAAAAATTTATTATAAAATAGTGTTTGTATAAAACATTGCGATTCAAGGCAGGATACGGAGAGGAAAAATGAGCCGCAGAAGCGTGACTGTGCTCGATGTGCGATCCGGTGAAGTGACGGTCGTGACGGGGGAGCGCGGAGTAAATAACACCTTTGTTTTCAAGGGTGTTCATACGCAGCCGTACGAGGGCTACGCCGATGCGGAATTTTTCGATCTGAAAAGTTTGCAGAACGCGATCGAAGTTTCTTTGCAGGAAACGGAGCGAAGCTGCGGCGAAGCGGTTCGCAAGATCTATGTGGGGGTCCCGGGGGAATTTCTTCGGGTCGTCCCAAAGCAATGCCTGATGAGTTTTCAGAGCAAGCGGCGGGTCACGTCGTCCGATCTTACCGTATTGTTCGAAAAGGGATTTACGGCGGCAGAAGAAGGGTATACGCTGATTCGCCGTTCGGCGATCGGCTATGTGACGTCGGACAAGCGGCGCACGATCGATCCGGTCGGGATGATCAGCGATTCACTGGAGGGGTATCTCAGTTATTTTCTGGCGGACAACCGATACATAGAGATACTGCGCAATATTCTTGCCGAATACGGGATCGTGAAAGCGGAGTTTCTGCCCACATCATTGGCGGAAGCGATGTATCTGATCTCCTCGGAATCGCGGGACGAATATGCGATTCTTTTAGATATCGACGATATCAGTATGACGTTCAGCGCAGTTTGCGGCAACGGAATCGTCTACCAGAGCGCATCCTCTGTCGGCGGCGGTCATGTGATTGCGCAGGTTTACCGCGACGGGGATGTCGACATACCGTACGATGCTGCGAAAGCGATGATCGGCAAGATCAATTTGTCGGGCAAAGAGGATGAAAATGCGGTGATCGAATGTTTCGGGGAAGAACGGATCTATACTTTGCCGATGCGTTTTCTGAAAGAGCGGGTGAAGGACGGGTTGGATCTGATCTGTGAAGAGATCAATAAATGTTTGGAACCTTTGGAAGACAGGAGCGCGGACTATAAACCGATTTTGCTTACGGGCGGGGGGATCACGTGGATCCGCGGCGCGCGCGAACATATAACGAACCGTCTGAACAGGACGGTGGAGATCGTGACGCCGAAATTACCGTATTACAACAAGGCATCCAAGAGTTCGCTTTTGAGCCTTTTGAATATGGCGCTGGAAACCAAGCGCGAAAAAAGTTTTTTCTACAAATTATTTAACGGATTCGGAGGGTAAATTTCACTATGTTCAACAGCTTAGACAGCTTGTCCGGAGTGGCAAGGATCAAAGTCATCGGTGTCGGGGGCGCCGGGAACAATGCGGTGAACCGCATGATCGAGGCGGGGATCCAGAGCGCGAGTTATGTTGCCGTGAATACGGACAAGCAGATCCTGTTGCTTTCCAAAGCGGAAAATAAGATTCAGATCGGTTCCGCACTGACAAAAGGGCTCGGTGCGGGCGCGGAGCCCGAAGTCGGAAGGGCGGCGGCGGAAGAGAGCAAAGAAGTTCTTACCGAAGCGGTAAAGGATACCGACCTTTTGTTCATCACGGCCGGAATGGGCGGCGGCACGGGTACGGGCGCGGCGCCTGTCATTGCGAAGATCGCGCGCGATCTGAAGATCCTTACGATCGCGATCGTGACGGAGCCTTTCAATTTTGAAGGCAAAAAGCGCATGGACAATACGGCGAAAGGCTTGGAAAACCTCAAAAAGTACGTTGATACGCTCATCATTATTCCGAACGACAAGATCAGCTGCGTTGTTCCTAAGAATACGCCGATGGTGGAAGCTCTCCGTGTTGCGGACGAGATTTTGAAACAGGGTATCCGCGGCATTGCGGACCTGATCGTAAATCCCGCGCTCATCAACCTTGACTTTGCGGACGTGCGCACCATTTTAAAGGACCAAGGTCTGGCACATATGGGTGTCGGCGTGGCGAAAGGCGAAAACAGGATCGTAGAGGCTGTGCGCCTTGCGGTCAACTGCCCGCTTTTGACGACAACGATCGAAGGGGCAAAGGGCGTCATTCTCAATATTGTCGGCGGCAACGATCTGACGATGGACGAAGTCCAGACGGCGGCGACCCTTGTACAGAGTGTGGTGGATTATTCCGCAAACATCATTTTCGGTGCGTGCATCGACAGCAATATCAACGACGAAGTGGAGGTCACTGTCATAGCGACGGGCTTCCCCAATCCCGAAAATATGTATAACGCAAAGGATGAACGCAATGTTTCCAGCCGCAATTTCTTTGTGAACCGCGGTCTTCCCGAACGTGCGGGGGAAGAAGCGCCCGCACAGCCTGTCCAACAGGCGGCGCCTTCGTACATCCGCACGCCCATGAACAATACGATGCAGGGACAGCAGCCGCCTGTCTATAAACAGCCGTATCAGCAGCAGTACGATCAGGGCAGAGATCAGTATCGTCAGCAATATGCGCAGCCGCAGCAGCAGTACGCGCAGCCGCAGCAGCAGTACGCGCAGCCGCAGCAGCAATATGCGCAGCCGCAGCAACCGAAGTACGCACAGCCGCAGCAACAGCAGTCCCGTCCTGCGCCGGATGCGGATGCAAACAGCAAAGAGTTGCCGACTTTTGTGCAGCGTCTTTTCAAAAAGAGATAAAATTCCGTTCGGAAAACAGGATATCGGAACGGAAGGGGGAAATGAATGAGAGCAGAAAGTATCTTTTGTTATAGGAACAGAAAGAGTTTCACTGCGACTCCCGAGAATCCGACGGGGTGTCGGGGCGGAGGCAGCAGATTTGGCGATGCGGAAAAAAAATGTCCGTTCGTTATGATTCCATCCGGAAAGACCATCACGCTGTTGGATGTGGATGGGCCTGGTATGATCCGGAAAATGTGGTTCGCCGGTTACGTTGGCTGGCATTTTATCCTGCGGATCTACTGGGACGGGGAATCGTTTCCTTCGGTGGAGGCTCCGCTTTCCGCCTTCTGCGGCTACGCATACTATGAAAATATCAGGGATCTCGAAGGGCGGTTTCCGACATTGAACTCTGCGTTGCTTATGTCTGCGCCTTGTCGGGGGATGAACTGTTATTTCGAAATGCCGTTTCGGAAGCACTGCAAGATAACGCTGGAAAACAGATTTGAGTGGGAAGATGCCAAAGGTATCTACTATGAGATCAGTGGTGAAATAGGGGAAATTTCGGAAGACAGCATGTATTTTCATGCCGCTTACAGGCAATCGTTGCCGGTTCGGGATGGCTGTCACGTTGCACTGGACGGCGTGAAAGGGAAAGGGGTTTTTCTTGGAGTGACGCTGGCCGTTGGTCTGAATGGAGACAATGGCTGTTGGGTCGAAGGAGAGCCTAAAATTTATTTAGACGGCGATCGTTTTCCGTCTGTCAATTATACCGGCCTGGAAGATTATTTCGGCGGTGCATTTGCTTTCGGTTATGATATGATGGGACGGTATCAGAATTTCTCCGGATTATACAGTGGGTGTTTTGCCATGATGGGCGGGGAAATACAGGATCGTAGTACCTCGGTATATAATGTACAGCCGCGCTTTATGGCGTACAGATGGCATTTGCCGGATCCCGTCCGCTTTGAAGAGGATATTCGTTTCACGTTCAGTAATATGGGCTTCAAAAGTTCTCGGTATCCGTATGTGCGCCGCGACGATTTTCTCACTGTTGCCTATTGGTATCAGACGGAACCGAGTTCTCTTTCGATGCCGTTACCGTCCGACAGGGAAATGGACATTGGTTAAAAGAAGATTCAGAGTTTGCGTATATTTTGCTTGCAAAATCGCGAAGGCAGATCTTTTGCCGTACAGTCTGACGGGGAAACGCATTTTGGGGTCACATAATTTGATTGCAGAAATTGATTGTATGTAGGAAAGAGGAAAAAATTGTTTGAAGAATGTCCTATTGGGAGAGGTCTTTCTATCGACGAAGCAAAGAAAAAAAGAGGGGAATAAAAATTCCTCTCTTTTATTTTGTCATCAAAGAACAAATAAGCAAAGCGCTGATAAATATTTCCCAAATACAGTATGTATCGATACTACTGAAAAGGTTTAAAAATTTATTCTGCTTTGGCGAGCTCTTCGTTGTAAACGGCAAGGATTGCGTTGCGCAGCTCTTCGCGTGTTTCGGTGTTGAGCGGGTGCGCGATGTCTTTGAATTCGCCGTCGTTGGTTTTACGGCTGGGCATGGCAATGAAAGGGCTGTCCGTCCCTTCGATCACCTTAATGTCATGAACGACAAAGCAATCGTCGATCGTGATTGACGCAACCGCTTTAAGCTTGCTGTCGTCTTTTTTTACAAATCTGATGCGAACGTCTGAAATTTTCAAATCAATCAACCTCCTTATCCAGTAGCGTTCATACGTATTTTTATTGTACTATACAATTTTTGATTTTTCAATAGTGTTTCAAAAATTTTTTAAAAATTTTCAAAAAAAATCGTAAAAAACCGACAAAAAAGACAGTTTTGCGAGTTCTGCGCATATATTTATGCTATGGGAAGGAAGTTTTGGACGGGAATTCACTCAGTTTATTTTATCGGGATCGGCGGGATCAGCATGAGCGGGCTGGCGCATTATTTGCATATGCTTGGTTTTTTTGTGGCGGGAAGCGATGTTTCGGCAAACGAAGAGACTGCAAAATTGGCGGCGGAGGGGATACGAGTATATCGCGGGCACAAGGCGGGAAATCTTCGCGAAGCGGACGCAGTGGTGGTCGGGTCGGCGATTCCGGAAAACAATCCGGAGCTTTGCAAGGCGCATCGTCTGGGCATACCCGTGTACGGAAGAGCTGACCTGCTTGCCGCGGTTTTGTCTTCTTTCGATAAGTCGGTCGGCATAGCGGGAAGCCATGGTAAGACAACGGCGACGGCGATGTGTGCGCATGTAATGCAGGCATGTTCGGGGAGATGTACCGCGCATATCGGCGGGGAAGATATCGGGTACGGTAATTTTTTTGTGGGCGGCGACAAATATTTTGTTACGGAAGCCTGCGAATACAAGGGGAATTTTTTGAAGCTGAAGCCGGATGTCGCGGTGATACTGAATACGGACAAAGATCATATGGAGTGTTACGGAAGTGAAGAGAAGCTGTTGGAGGCATATGCGGAATTTGCGTATTCGGCAAATACGGCGATCGTGTGCGGAGAGGACCGCATTGCGCGGGAATTGCCGGGAGCGTTGAAATTCGGGCTTATGCGAGATTGCGATATTTTTGCCGACGACATACGCACGAGCGGCGGAAAGTATTCGTTCACACTGTGTGCGGGAGACGAGTCGTTTGAAAGGATCCGCCTGAATGTTTACGGGTTGCATAACATTTACAATGCTCTTGCGGCAGCGTCGGTGGCATTCCGTTACGGATATCCGCCCGTATTGATCGCGGAAGGGCTGCGTGAATTCCGAGGAATTCGCAGACGTTTCGAATTTCTCGGAAAAATGCGGGGTGCGGAATTCATTGCCGACTATGCGCATCATCCGCGCGAGATCGCGGCGGCGTTGCGCACGGCGGGCGAGGTGTTTAAAGGACGGTTGTTTGTAATATTTCAGCCGCATACATATTCGCGCACGAAACTTTTATTTTCGGAATTTGTTTCCGTGCTCAAAGATGTGGAAAATCTTGTTATTTACAAAACCTATCCGGCGCGCGAATATTTCGACGCGGAAGGAAGTGCGCTCACGCTTTCGGAGCATTTGCCCAATTCTTTGTACATTGATTCGGTGCGGGAACTTGAAATTTATTTACGCTGTTCGCTCGCGTCGGGCGACTGCGTTCTTTTTCTGGGTGCAGGGGATATCTATTTTGCGGCAAAACAGCTGCTTTTGCGGCAAGGGACTTGCTGAAAGAACAAAATACCGAAAAAGCGCATGACGATTCACCATGAAAGCCATTAAAAAAGAACGGTGCCTTCGGGCCCGTTCTTTTTTGCAAAGAAAATCAAATAAGTATCTCTGTGCCTTTGACCTGGCACGCATAAACATAATCGATGAATTGTTTTGCACGGCGGGGAGACCTTCCGCCTTTGGAAAGGGCCCACCGTTCGGCGAGGGCAAACAGCGTATCTTCGTCCAGGCGAAGCTTTGCGTCGGCGGCGAGCTGGCGCACGATGGACAGATATTCCGCTTTCCCCGTGGAAGAGAAGCATACGGTAAGCCCGAAGCGATCGGAAAGGGAAAGCTGTTCTTCCATGGTATCGCGTGCGTGCACGCTGTTTTCGCGGTCGGAGAAGTTTTCTTTGAGGATGTGGCGTCGGTTGGAGGTCGCGACGATCATAACGTTGGAACTTTTTTCGTGCATGCTTCCTTCCAGACCCGCTTTGAGTGCGGTCACTTTCCCGTCGCGTTCTTCGAGAGAGAGATCGTCGATGAAGAGTATGAATCGGAAAGGCAGGGCGGCGAGCAGTTCCTTGACCGCATTGATTTCGGTGATCTGATCTTTTCGTATTTCGACAGCGCGCAATCCTTGCTGAGCGTATTTATTGAGCATCGCATGGACCGTCGAGGATTTTCCCGTACCTTTGTCGCCGTAGAGGAGCATATTGGAGAAGGGCAACTTCTGCAGGAAGCTGACGATATTGTCTTCGATGAGCTGTTTTTCGGTTTCGTAATCTTTCAGGTCGGAAAGTGCGATGTCGGAGGTGTTGCATACGGGCGCAAGCGCGCCGTTTTCGAATGTGAACGCTTTATTTCCGATGAAAATGCCGTAGCCGTTTTTTCTGTAAAATTGTTCGATACGGGCAATGGATTGTTCCGAATCCCAATTTTTTCCGAACAGTGCGTTTCCTTTTCCGTAGCGGATGAACAGTCCGTCGTCCGTATCGGAGGAGCCGGCAAGTTTTGCAAACTCTTGCAGGATTTTGAGGTCGTGGCGATAAGCGGCGACGATGTGCGGGGTCAGGCTTCCCTGAAATGCACGGCGCGCGAACAGGTTATCGTCGTAAAGAATGCGCTGCGCGAGGTAGTCGGCAAATTCGCTTTCGCTGTCCGATTCGAGCAGCGCGGCAAGCGCTTCGGCTTTTTTTCCGCCGTCGCCCTGTTCGTAACCGTCGTGAAAAGCGGCGACTGCTTTGTCACGGAAAATATTCTTTAAGAGGATGATTTCATCCGTATGTATCTGCGCCATGGTGCGCCTCCCAAAAGCAATTTTCGGATATTATACCCTTTTTTACCGCAAAAAGCAATCTTTTGCTTTTATATTTTAAAATTGCACGAAATTCGTAATTCGCATAACTCTCATAATAAAAATTAATAAATAAAATCGCCGATTTACTTGACGGATTTCAATCTGCGTACTATAATATTTACGAATTTTGATTCAGAAATAATTTTCCGGAGGAAGTACAAAAATGTCCAAGATATACTATCAGTCCGATTGTGATATCAATGTTTTGAAGAACAAGACTGTGGCGGTCATCGGTTATGGCAGCCAAGGCCATGCACATGCTTTGAATTTGCATGAGAGCGGTGTGAAAGTCATTGTCGGCCTTTATAACGGGAGCAAGTCCTGGGCGAAGGCAGAAAAAGCGGGGCTGAAAGTCATGACGGCTGCGGAAGCGGCGAAAGCGGCGGATGTGATCATGATCCTTACGCCGGACGAAAGGCAGGCGAAGCTTTATAAAGAGAGCATTGAACCTTATCTGACAGAAGGGAAAGCGCTTGCGTTTGCGCACGGATTCAATATTCACTTTAAGCAGATCGTTCCTCCCGCGAACGTAGACGTGTTCATGATCGCGCCGAAGGGCCCGGGTCACACGGTTCGCAGCGAGTATGTTGCGGGCAAAGGCGTTCCTTGCCTGGTTGCGATCCATCAGGATGCGACGGGCAAAGCACTTGACATAGCGCTTGCATATGCGGCAGGCATCGGCGGTGCGCGTGCGGGTGTTTTGGAAACGACGTTCAAATGCGAAACAGAGACAGACCTGTTCGGTGAACAGGCAGTTCTTTGCGGCGGCGTTACGGCATTGATGAAAGCGGGCTTTGAAACGCTGGTGGAAGCGGGATACGATCCCAAGAACGCGTATTTTGAATGTATTCACGAGATGAAGCTGATTGTTGACCTCATCTACAAAGGCGGATTCTCGATGATGCGCTATTCCATTTCGGACACGGCGGAATTCGGCGATTATGAAACGGGCAAACGTATCATTACCGACGAGACCAAGAAGGAGATGAAGAAAGTTCTCGAAGAGATTCAGGACGGCACGTTTGCGAGCAAATGGATCGCAGAGAACAACAACGGCAGGGCGCATTTCAATGCAAAGAGGGCTTTGGAAGCGTCGCATCAGCTTGAGGAAGTCGGCAAAGAACTTCGCAAGATGTACTCTTGGAGCAATGAAAAGGAAGATATGTAACAAAAAAACAAAGCCTCCGCGCGAGCGGAGGCTTTTCGTTTTTTTTGCAAGAAAATGAAAGGAAAATATTCGCGCGCACCCGTATGTGCGCGCGTTTTTACGTGCGCGCGAAAAAATAATACAGGAATTGGATTTATTTCTCTTTTTTAATTGAAATAAAGGCGAAAAAATGTTATAATGGTTGCGTTGACAAATTTGTTTTAAGGTTTACGAGGGAGATAGATTTTGAATAATCTGGGAAGAGGCAGCGAAAACAACAAAAAGGATAAGGAAAGAATTTTTACGCGCGAAACGATGGGCATCGTTCTCGTGCTTTTTGCCATACTCGCGTTTGTATTTTTGATCACGCGGGATGTGGTGTTCGGAAGTGTGGGATTTGCGATCAGTTCGTTTTTGCTGGGGGCGTTCGGCTATTGTTCGTATGCAGTGCTCGCCGCGCTGGTGTACGCGGGCATTGTTTTGCTTACGGGCAAGCGGATCACGGCTTCCCGCAAGACGGTATGGTTGTGTGTGCTTTTGTTTGTGTGTCTTGTTTGTCTTGTTCACACGATCACATCGGCGGTATCCGAACTGCCGTATACGGGGTATGGCGAATATCTCTCCGCTTGTTATAAGGCGGGAGAAAACAGCTTTTTCAGCACGACGGGCGGAGGCGTGATCATCGGGCTGATCGTGTATCCCGTTGTGAAACTGATCACGCCGATCGGCGGGTATATTGTTTTTTCATTGCTCACGGTGGGGGCGGCCTATCTGATCTATGCGACGCGGCGCACTGCTGTGTCGAAGCGTCATGACAAGAAAACCGCGCAGGTTGCGGATGCCGGGATGCGGGCGGCGACGGAGAATACATCGGGATTGTATGATCTGAATTACGCGGCGCCGAACGAACAAGCCGAACAAATTGCGCAGGAGCAGGCGTCGGTGCGGGAAGACGGGTATATGCATCCGTACCCGACGGCGAATGCGGAACAGGGCGAAAATTCGGTGGAGCGGTCCAAGCGGCTGTATGCGGTGGGGGACGATTTCAATTTCAAGACAAAGAGGGAAATGCGCCAGGAGACGCGGCAGGAAGCGCGGCGGGCGCAGGAACAATCGGTAACGGTTCAGCCGATGACGCCGTACGCGCAGAGTCACAGTATTTTGTATCCCGAACGGGCAGGAAACGCACAATATAATTGGTACGAAGAACGTTTCGGGGGCGGCAGTTCATCCGCGCCGACGTTGCCGAAGAGTCCTGCGGCGGACGCACCGTACAGCAGTTATACAAACAATCGCATTTTTGATAAAGACTCGTATTTTAACAGGCCCGACAGGGGAGCGATCAGCCGTGAGCAGTATTCGGACTGTTTCCGCACGCCTGCAAAATCGGGCATGTCGGAAGGGCATGAATTGTCCAAACCTCGTACGCAGCCCGCAGCGGCGGAGCCTGAAAAGAAGGCGGATGCGCCGACATATTCGCAGATGTATGCGGATGAAGCGGAGAATAACATATCTTATTCCAACCGTCCGAAGAAGATCGTGACGGATGCTACGCATGCGGACAGTGCTTCGCAGGCGCATGAAGATTTTTACAGGCAGGATGTGCAGACCGATTACTCGGAAGGATTTTCGCGCCGTACGCCGGAAGGCGAAAAAGAGGCGGAAACGAGCCGTAATTCCTTTACATCCGCGACGGAAAAGCAACCGGACGCTCCTTCGGTCGACGCTTCCGAGGCGGCGCGCCGTGCCGGCTTTGGCGGAATGGACATGCACCGCGGTTCTTCGTCCGAAGAGCCGTATTCCCGCAGGATGACTTCGGAATCGTCCTCGCGCTCGGAAGGGATCGGATTCCGTGACGACGGGGCGCGTTTCGGTTCTTCGCGCCACGGCGAAATGCCCGAAGAGAGGTCTTCGCGTTTACTTGACGAGCGTAGCGGAGAAATTCCGCAGGACCGCTCGCCGCGTTTGCAATCCGAACGCGGCCAAGACGCGGCGGCGGAGCGTTCGTCGCGATTGTCGGACGAACAGGACGGTGAAAGGAGAGATCGGACTCGTCTGCAAGGCGGACAGAATGAGGAGAAATCCGGGCTGCAGCCTATTTCGGAAGATTTTGATTCGGCGGTAAATCTTTTTGACGACGAAGAGGAGGAACCTGCGGATTCGTCCGTTCCCGATGCGATGGAGCGAGTATCCCGCAGAGAGGATATGCCGACGGAGCGCCGCGCGGCAGCGGAAAGGCTGCCGCAGAAATCGGAGACGGAGCAACCGCGGCCAAAGCATATTTATGCGCGTTACAATGCGCCTTCTTTGGATCTTCTGCGCGATTATCAGAGCCTTTTGTCGCAGGACGCGGACGATATGGAGCACAATAAAGACGTCATTGTGGAGACTTTATCCAATTTGAAGATACCTTCGGAAGTGGTAAAGGTGACGCAAGGGCCTGCGGTCACGCGGTACGACATCGATATACCGGGGAATATCCCGACATCCCGTGTGCTCAGCTGTGATAAAGAGCTTGCGATGCGCCTGCATGCAAAGGACGGCGTTAATATTCAGACCAACTATGAAAACGGTTCGATCAGTATAGAGGTGCCGAACAAACAGCGAGCGACGGTAGGGCTGAAAGAGATCATTCGCAATGAAAAGTTCGTCAATTCCAAACCGGGTGCACTCATGTTCGGGTTGGGGAAAGACATCGAAGGTAAGGCGATTTGCGGCGACATCATGAAGATGAAGCACCTGCTTGTCGCGGGGTCGACGGGTTCGGGCAAGAGCGTATGCCTGAATGCGCTCATTATCAGTCTTTTGTACAAATACAGCCCCGAAGATCTGCGGATTATCCTGGTGGACCCGAAGCAGGTGGAATTTAATATTTACGAAAAGCTGCCGCATCTGATGATCAACGAGATCATTTTTGAGCCGTCCAAGGTTATCAACGTATTGAACTGGGCGATTACGGAAATGGAGCGCCGTTACGGTCTGTTCAAAGAAAAGACCAAAAAGGGGACGTTGGTGCGAGAGATCGACGAATACAATGCGCACCTGCTTCCCGAGGAAGAGAAGCTTCCGAAGATCGTCATGATCATCGACGAATTGGCAGATCTGATGCTTGCGGCAAAGAAGGAGATCGAAGACCGTATCCAGCGCCTTACGCAAAAATCGCGTGCGGCGGGCATACATTTGGTTTTGGCGACACAGCGTCCTTCGGTCAATGTAATCACGGGCGTCATCAAGTCCAACCTTCCGACTCGTATTGCATTCAAGGTGACGCAGGAAGTGGACTCGCGTACCATTCTCGACGAATCGGGTGCGGAAAAACTTCTCGGTTACGGCGACATGTTGTATAAGACGGATACAATGACTTTCCCGTTCCGTGTACAGGGTGCGTTTTTGAGTTCGGAAGAAGTGCAGAACGTCGTTCAGTATATAAAAGAACACAACGAAGCATACTTTGACGAGAGGGTATACGATTATATCAATAACGATAAGAGTTCCGGCGGCGGAGGCGGCGGAGACGGCGATGACAGCGTGGAAGCGGTTTACATCGACGCACTGCGGCATGTTGTGCAGATCGGACAGGCATCCATTTCCATGATCCAGCGCCGTTGTTCGGTCGGATATCCGAAGGCAGGCAAGATCATCGAATGGATGGAAAACATGGGGTATATTTCTGCGTTTGACGGTGCGAAGGCGCGCAAAGTTTTGCTTACGCAGGAAGAATTTGACAGCAAGTACGGCGATTACGGAGAATGATGCATGCTTGAAAACAAAGTATTCGGAATGATTTCGCTGGGCTGTGACAAGAATCGCGTCGATGCCGAGCGTCTGCTCGGCATTCTCCGCGCGCGCGGGTTTGCGGTCACGGACGATATTTCCGAAGCGAATATTTTGATCGTGAATACCTGTGCTTTTCTCAATTCGGCACGGCAGGAAGCGATCGATGCGGTTTTGGATTGCGACAGTTATCGCGGCGGGAATCTGGAAAAGATCGTTGTGAGCGGATGTTTGCCTGAAAAATTCATCGGGGAGTTGTTTCCTTCGCTGACCGAAGCGGACGTCTTTCTCGGCTGTAACGATGCGGATAAACTTCTGGAAGCGATCGAACTGTCTTATCGGAACAATGCACGCGTCGATATGGTCGGTAAAGGCGGGGAGTGGCAGGGCGAACGCGTTCTGACCACGCCGTTGCACTATGCATATTTGAAAATTGCGGACGGGTGCAACAATCATTGCACCTATTGTCTGATCCCGAAGATCCGCGGCAGGTATCGTTCCTATCCGATGGAGAAGTTGATTGCGGAAGCGGAGAATCTCGGCGACTTGTCCGAGCTGATTCTTGTCGCGCAGGATACGACGCGTTACGGTGAAGATCTGTACGGCGAAAATAAATTTGTCGAACTGATCCGAAAACTTTCGGCGCTCGAAAATGTGGATAAGATCCGTCTTTTGTATTGTTATCCTGACGTGATCGGCGATGCTCTCATTGAGGAGATCGCGTCAAACAATAAAGTTATCAAATATCTGGATATTCCGTTGCAGCACAGCGAAGACCGAGTGTTGAAACTCATGAACCGCAAGGGTTCGCGCGCGGAATATCTTGCGCTCATTCAAAAATTACGTTCGCGCATACCGGGCATTGCCATTCGCTCGACGTTTATTGCCGGATTTCCCACCGAAACGGAGGAAGAATGTGCGGCGCTCGGGGATTTTCTGCGGGAAGCGAAGTTGACCAATTGCGGCTTTTTCGCGTATTCGAGGGAACCGGACACGCCGGCATATCGATTGAAAGGGCAAATTCCTGCGCGTGAGAAAGCGAAACGCGTCAAGGCGCTGTACGCCGTGCAGGAAGAAATTTCGCGTGTATTTCTCCGCGAAAAGGTCGGAACGAAAGTGCGCGTTCTGTGCGACGGGATCGATTATGAGCGGGATATGTTTGTCGGGCGGGCATATTGGAGTGCGCCCGATATCGACGGAAAGGTGTATTTTCATGCTCCTTTTGCGGAGCAGGGAATAGTGTATGAAGTGCAGGTCACGGCGTCGGACAGCTACGATTTGTTCGGGTGTACGGAGGATTATGAACAATGAATTTACCCAATAGGATCACATTGTCCCGCATATTTTTGATACCGATTTTTGCGGCGGTCTTTCTGATTGGCGCGATCCCTTGCAATTATTTTATTGCGGCGGTTATTTTTATCGTTGCGGCATGCACGGATTTTGTGGACGGGCACATAGCGCGCAAGCGCGGGCTGGTCACAAATCTCGGCAAATTTCTCGATCCGATCGCCGATAAAGTGCTCGTTTCGACGGCATTTATCCTACTGCTCGTGCGAAGCGAGACTCTTACGGTGATGTGGCAGGAAAGTTGGGTGATCGTTGTGGCGGGCATTTGCGTCGCGATCATTCTCGCGCGCGAACTTATCGTCAGCGGGTTCCGAATGGTGGCGGCGTCGACGGGGCTGGTGCTCGCGGCAGACAAAGTCGGGAAAGTCAAGACGACCTTTCAGGATATAGCGATCGCGACGCTCGTTGCGGGCGCTGATTTCTTCGGACTCTTGATGGCGAACAAAGTTTTCAACGTTATAGGTCTTGTATCGCTTGCGATCGCCACGGTGCTGACGATTTGGTCAGGCGTCGGATATATTGTCAAAAACAGGGCGGTATTCAAAGAAACGGCACAATGAAAAACGCATGTATAGTCATCCGTAACAAAAGAGACCGTTTGAACGGAAAAAATTTTGAAAAGATAATCGAGGCATTGTTAGACGGCGGTTGCTGCGCGGACAAAGTGTTTCTTCTTTCCGAAGAGGATTCGCACGAATTTGCGCAGACAGTCATAGAATGTAAAAATTTTTTCGATAATGTTCTGCTTGTGGCGAAAGAAACGCTGTTGCCGTCTCTTCGCGCGCGAGCGTGTGAGTTATGGAAAGTAACTTTGACGGAGGGCCCGATCGAAGCGGACCGAAAAGTGTTGTTTTGCCTTCCCGAAGGCGAAAAAGGGGCGGCACTCGTGCGGGCGGAAGTGCTGCCGTATCTGTATGAAAAGTATTCTTTCCGTCTTGACAAGCAAGTCGTGCGTGCGGTAGGTGCGCCGCAGGACAAGCTGGATGCCGCTCTTGCCCAAGCGAGGTCGCGCGGCGGCGGATTTGAATACAATGTGCAGGACGAGGATGGGGATATCCGCATCGAAATTTTGTACGATGCGAGCGTTTCGAAGATGCAGGCGGATGAGATTTTGCAGCTGTTCGTGTCTTCTTTGAACGAATACGTATATGCGATCGACGACACGCCGCTTGCACGCCGCGTTTATGAACTTTTGAAATTGCGTTCGTATATGCTCGCCGTTGCCGAATCGTTCACGGGCGGGGGAGTGGTCAGTCGGCTGATCGAGATCCCGGGCGCGAGCGAAGTGGTATATGAAGGGATCGTGGCATACGCGAACGGTTCGAAAATGCGTCGGTTGGGCGTTACGGCTCAGACATTGGAAAAGCAGGGGGCCGTATCGGACGAAACGGCGTACGAAATGGCGGTTGGACTTTTGGAGCGAGGCAATTGTTCGGTCGCGGTGGCAACGACGGGTATTGCGGGGCCTGCTTCGGACGGGACGAGCAAGCCGGTCGGACTGAATTATATCGCGGTCGGAACGAAAGAATCGGTCTTTGTCTACAAGTATATTTTTAAAGGCGACCGCCGTGCGATCACGGCGAGGGCGATCAATCAGGCGCTTTTTCTCCTTTACAAACTTATCAAATAAACGGAAATCGGCGCGCCGCGGCGGCGCGAAAGCAAAATACAACCACAGCAGAGAGGTTAATTTATGGATAACGAGAAGCTCAAAGCACTTGACCAGGTACTGGCGCAAATCGAAAAGCATTACGGCAAAGGCGCGATCATGAAATTGGGCGACGCGGCGGGGAAAGTGGACATTGAAGTCATCCCGACGGGTTGTCTTTCCTTGGATATTGCGCTGGGGATCGGCGGTCTTCCCCGCGGCAGGATCATCGAGATTTTCGGGCCCGAATCTTCGGGCAAAACGACGGTTGCACTGCACGCGATCGCGCAGATCCAGAAGATGGGCGGCATTGCGGCATTTGTGGATGCAGAGCACGCGCTCGATCCCGTGTATGCAAAAAATTTGGGCGTCGATCTGGAAAATCTGTACGTATCGCAGCCGGACACGGGGGAGCAGGCGCTGGATATCACCGATTCGCTGGTGCGCAGCGGAGCGGTGGATTTGATCGTCATCGACTCGGTCGCGGCGCTGACGCCGAAGGCGGAGATCGAAGGCGACATGGGGGATCCGCATGTCGGATTGCAGGCACGTCTGATGTCGCAGGCATTGCGCAAGCTGACGGGCATCATCAATAAATCCCATTCTTGTGTGATCTTCATCAACCAGCTTCGTGAAAAGGTCGGGGTGATGTTCGGAAATCCCGAAACGACGCCGGGCGGCAAAGCGCTCAAATTTTATGCGAGCGTGCGCATCGACGTGCGCCGCGCGGACGCGCTCAAAGACAGCGACGGCATCATGGGCAATAAGACAAAGGCGAAGATCGTCAAAAACAAGCTTGCGCCTCCTTTCCGTACGGCTGAATTCGACATCCTGTACGGGGAAGGCATTTCGCAGGAAGGCTGCATCATCGATCTGGGCGTAGCGTGCGATGTGATCGTAAAGAGCGGCGCATGGTTCTCGTATGAGGGCGAGAAAGTTGCGCAGGGCAGAGAGAAGATGCGCGAATGGCTGAAAAAGAATCCCGACAAGGCGAAAGAAATCGAAATGAAGATTCGTGCCGCGTATAAACCCGATAAGGGAGAATCTGCGGGTGAAGTTAAGGAAGAGGAAGAAGAATAATTCGGATGAAATACGGATTTGTGAAAGTTGCCGCGGCGACGCCGCAAATACGGGTGGGCGACACAAAATTCAACAGTGAAAGCATTATTCGTCTGATGCGCGAAGCCGAAAAGGCGGGCGTTGAGCTTTTGGTGTTTCCGGAGCTCTGCGTATGCGGCTATACTTGCGGAGATTTGTTCGGGCAGGACGTGCTGCTTTGCGGCGCGCAGGATGCCTTGAAATCGATTGCCGATGCTGCGAAGGGGCTGAAAATGCTGATATTTGTGGGCATGCCCGTGCGCGCGCGCGGCGTATTGTACAATTGTGCGGCAGCGATCAACGGCGGAAAAGTTCTTGCCTTTATACCCAAGCGTCATTTGCCGAACTATGCCGAGTTTTATGAAAAGCGCAATTTTCAGCCGTATATCGGGGAAAATTGCACTGTGCCTTTTTGCGGCGAAGAAATACCGTTCGGAAACAAAATTCTTTTTCGTTCTCAGACAAATTTTGATTTTACGGTGGCGGCAGAGCTTTGCGAAGATCTTTGGGTGCCCGCGCCGCCCTCGGTCTCGCATGCGCTTGCGGGAGCGAATATTATCGTCAATCTTTCGGCGAGCGACGAAACGGCGGGGAAAGCGGAATATCGCCGCCTGCTCGTGTGTGCGCAGTCGGCAAAGACGGTATCCGCATACGTGTACGCGGATGCGGGCGACGGCGAATCGACGACCGATATGGTTTTTTCCGGACACAACATCATTTGCGAGAACGGAGAGATTCTGTCGGAGAGCAAATTGTTTGAAAACGGGCTGACGGTTTCGGAGGCGGATGTATCTAAGTTGTCCTTTGAACGCCGGCGCATCAATACTTTTTACGATACGAGTGACGCATGCGGTTATCAGACGATCGGATTCAAGACGGGCAGCGCAGAGGAGAAGCTTACGCGCCGCATTGCGCGCCTGCCCTTTGTTCCGGAAGGGGAAGAAGAGCGAGGGAAGCGTGCGGAACTCATTTTATCCATGCAATCGGCGGGGTTAAAAAAGCGTTTGGCGCATACCAACGCAAAGAGTGCCGTCATCGGCATATCGGGCGGATTGGACAGCGCGTTGGCGCTTCTTGTGACGGTGCGCGCGTTTGACGCTCTGCAAAAACCTCGCAAGGAAATCATTGCGGTCACGATGCCTTGCTTCGGCACGACGGATAAGACGTTAAATAATTCTCTGCGCCTGATGCATGAGCTCGGCGTCACGGCGCGTACGGTCAACATTTCGGAATCCGTGCGCGGGCATTTTGCAGATATCGGGCACGACGAGAGCGTAAAAAATGCCGCGTATGAAAATGCACAGGCGCGAATGCGCACAATGGTGCTCATGAACATTGCCAACGATGAAAACGGGCTTGTGATCGGTACGGGCGATTTGAGCGAGCTGGCTCTCGGTTGGGCGACGTACAACGGCGATCATATGTCCATGTACGGCGTAAACGCATCTGTTCCGAAAACGCTGGTGAAATACCTGATACGCAGCGAAGCGGAGCGATTCGGCGGAGCTGTTTGCGACGTTCTGACAGACATTCTCAATACAGAAATCAGCCCCGAGCTTTTGCCTCCCGAGAACGGTAAAATAGCGCAAAAGACGGAAGAGTTGGTGGGGCCTTACGAATTGCATGATTTTTATTTGTATTACGCGATTCGCTGGGGCTTTACGCCTGAAAAAGTCTATTATCTGGCGCAAAAAGCGTTTGCCGGGGTGTACGATGCGGCGACGTTAAAAAAGTGGCTGAAAAACTTTTACAAGCGCTTTTTCTCCCAGCAATTCAAGCGATCTTGTCTTCCCGACGGGGTCAAGATCGGCTCGGTATCATTATCGCCGCGCGGAGACTGGCGCATGCCGTCGGATGCTTCCGCGGCACTGTGGCTGGACGAAGTCGAACAATTATAAAAAATTTCGGCAATGGAAATTGCCGAAATTTTTTTATGCAAACAAGTAGTTAATTTTTGAGATAGCATTGACTTTTTATTCGGAATCATGTATAATTAAAAAGGTATAAATAAAAGGGGAGAATTTTGTAAAAAAAGGTACTGAGATGGTATCGAGATACAAACTTTCCGCGATTTATATTCAGTTTATTTTACAGGAGGCTTTAAAATGTCGGTAACGAACATAAGCTCCCTGTTTCTTGCGGGCACGGTATCGGTGGGGTTATTCATCGGCGTGCTTGTCGGCGCTATTGTAGTGATTGGTGCTGTCGGTTTTTTTGTCGGAGGGCTTTTGCATAAAAAGTCGGTCGATAAAAAGATAGGCGACGTAAATCAAAGAATCAAGATAATGCTTGACGAAGCGGAAGGCGAGTGCAAAGCATTAAAGAAAGAAGCTATTTTAGAAGCTAAGGAACAGGACTTAAAACTCAGAAACGAATTCGAACGGGAAACAAAAGAAAAGAAGCTGGAACTGCAAAAAGCGGAGCAGCGCATTGTGCAAAAAGAGGATAATCTCGATAAAAAAGAGGATGCGTTGCAAAAAAAGTCGGATGCGTTGGAGCAGCAGCAGAAGAATCTTCTTCGCCGTGAAGACGACATCAAAAAAATGCAGGAAAAGGTCAATCATCAGCACGATCTGATGATACAGGAACTGGAAAAAGTTGCTCAGCTTACGCGCGAAGAGGCAAAGAAAATTCTTGCGGAGAACATTCTCGACGAAACCCGTCATGACGTGGCGTTGCAGGTCCGCAACATGGAACAGCAGGCGAAGGACGAGGCGGATGCAAATGCGAAAAAGATCATCAGCCTTGCGATTCAGCGCTGTGCAAGCGATCATGCATCCGAGATAACCGTTTCGGTGGTTCCTCTTCCCAATGACGACATGAAGGCGCGCATTATCGGCAGAGAGGGGCGCAATATCCGTGCGATCGAAAACGCGACGGGGGTGGAGCTGATCATTGACGATACGCCGGAAGTGGTGATTCTTTCGGGGTTTGATCCTGTGCGCAGGGAAATTGCGCGTATAGCACTTGAAAAGCTGATCAGTGACGGACGCATTCATCCCGCCCGCATCGAAGAGACGGTAGAAAAGGTCCGCAAAGAACTGGATCAGCAGATCAAGGAAAACGGCGAAGCGGCGATGTTCGAGGTGGGCATTTTCGGTTTACACCCCGAATTGATCAAATTACTCGGCAGACTGAAATACAGGACCAGTTACGGGCAGAATGTCTATAAGCACTCCATTGAAGTGGCACAGCTTGCGGGAATGATGGCGGCTGAATTGGGTTTGGACGTAAATCTTGCCAAGCGTGCGGGGCTTTTGCACGATATCGGCAAAGCGGTCGATCATGAACAGGAAGGCACGCACATCCAGATCGGTGCGGATATTGCCAAGAAATACAAGGAAAGCAACAACGTGATCAACGCGATCATGGCGCACCACGGCGACGTGGAGCCCAAGACGGTGGAGGCTGTTCTCGTGCAGGCGGCGGACGCGATTTCGGGTGCGCGGCCCGGTGCGCGCAGAGAGACGAGCACCAATTATGTCAAGCGTTTGGAACAGCTTGAATCCATCGCGTCTTCTTTCAAGGGTGTTGATAAGAGTTATGCGATCCAGGCGGGACGGGAAGTGCGCGTAATCGTCAAGCCGGAGCAGATTGATGATGCGCAGACCATGTTTCTTGCGAAGGACATTGCCAAGAAGATCGAGCAGGAACTCGAATATCCCGGACAGATCAAGGTCAATGTGATTCGCGAATATCGCAGTGTGGAATATGCAAAGTAATTGAATGTGATACAGACAAGGGACGGATTTTCCGTTCCTTGTTTTTTTTGGTATAGGCAAGCCCTGCAAAAATTTGCAGGGCTTAAATATTTTGTGCGGCAAAATTTTGATTTTGGCGGAATATCGGCGCGAGGGTTATTCATACAATATACAGACACAAAGGGAAGGGGATAAATATGCTTGATTTTCTGACGGACAACCTTCGGCGCGCGCTGACGCACGTGAACATGCAGCTCGTGTATGAACTGCGGGTTCGCGCCAACAAGCCGGTCGTGATCAACTACGGCGGAGAGTATACTTTTTTGGGATCAAACGGTACGACCGAACACATCGGTGCGGCGCTTGTATGCAGTTACTCGGAAATAGAAACGATCATTTATCGTGCAAGCGAGTTTTCCGTGTATTCGGTGACCGAACAGTTGCGCCAGGGTTTTTTGACAGGATCGAACGGTGAGCGTATCGGGCTTGCCGGCATTTTTGTGTACGAAAACGGAAAGACGTTTACGGTAAAGGAAGTCACTTCTTTGAATATTCGGGTCCCGCACGAGGTGCCGGGGTGCGGGGAACTGATCGAACGTGTATGTTTTCGGGAGAAGATCGCCAGTGCGTTGTTGATTTCGCCGCCCGGCAGAGGGAAGACGACGATTTTGCGTGATCTGACCCGGCTGATATCGTCAAAGCGGCTGATAAATATTCTGATCAACGACGAGCGAAACGAAATCAGCGCCGCGTACAGAGATTTTTCGTTGAACACCGGTGCGTTTTCGGATATTGTACGTTATTCTTATAAAAAAGATGCACTTTCCGCGGCGGTACGCGCAATGCGGCCCGATTTGATCGTAACGGACGAGCTTGTATCTGAGGAAGAGATCGATGCCGTCGCCGCGTGTGTTCGAGGCGGGGTGTGCGTGATCGCATCGGCGCATTTTCGAGACATTGCCGCAATGCAGGCATCTCCGGTATTCGGGCGTGCGGTCGAAGAAAAGCTGTTCGACTACTATATTGCATTGAGCTCGGATGCGATCGGGAAAGTTGCAGGTATTTACGGGCAGGATCTTTCTCCTGTATATGAGCCGTGCTGAAGCTGATATTGTGTGCGGGCGTGCTTGCGCTCTGCGTGTGCTGTTCCTATCTTTTGACGCGTAAATACAAACAGCGCTTTGATTTTTTCTATAATTTGAACTTGTTCAACGAGCGGCTTGTGAACGAAGTGAGTTATACTAAGATTCCGCTACCCGCATTTTTGGAAAAGTATGAATTCAGCGGGGATTTTAAAAAGATGCTTGAAGTGAAAAAGGGCAGTGATTTTGAGACAGAATGTTATGATTACCCCTATCTGAAAGAGGATGAGCAAAAATTTTTGCACGATTATTTTTTCATGATCGGCAAGAGTGATGCGGCGTCGCAAAAGACATATCTTTCGGCGGTCCGGCAAGAGATCGGGGAGCGCCGCCGTGCGAGCGAAGATGCGTATAAACGATATTTTTCGCTGTATTTAAAACTCGGATTTCTTGCGGGGCTGATACTTGTGATACTCATCGTGTAAGAGCGGAGGAGCGGATGAACATCGATATCATATTTAAGATTGCGGCAGTCGGGATCATAGTAACGATTGTCTGTCAGATTTTGAAAAAATCGGACCGAGAGGATATTGCTACGATCGTAAGTCTTGCGGGGCTGATCATTGTGTTGACGGTGGTGTTGGATATGGTTGCAGAGCTTTTTGATTCCATTCGGAGTATATTTGATTTATTTTAAGTATGGAACTTATCAAAGTGATCGGGGTGGGGTTGGTGACGGCGATTGCGGCAATATTGCTGCGGAGCAGCAAACCGGAACTTTCCTTTGCGGTCACGGTGGCGGGATGTGTCATAATTCTGATATTTTCCATCGATCTGTTTGCGGAGACGTTTTCGGTGTTTGCGGAGATCGGGGAAAAGACGGGGATCGATCAGTCTTTGATCAAAATTATTTTAAAAATCGTGGCTGTCGGGTATCTGATTGAATTCGCCGCAGGGATCATAGAAGATTTTGGGTCGAAAAGCATTGCGGACAAGCTGGTGTTTGCGGGGAAAGTGGTGATTTTTTCCGTTTCTTTGCCGATCATACGGAGCATGATCGGGCTGATCGGCGCATTTTTGGAGCTGATGTGATGAAAAAAATAATACCTGTGGCGGCAGTGCTTATTCTGCTGATTCTGTCAATTTGTGCGTGCGCATCGGTCGATGCGCCGCAGGTTGCTTTCAAAAAGAGCACGGAAAATTTTATTTGTTCGGTTTCTTCGGAAGGGGTTATGGATCAAGAGCAGGCAGACGGAGCAGCAGAGGGCGGCTCGGAAACGTCGGAAGAGGAGGGCGAAGAGACACAGGAGAGTGAACTGCAGATCAATATAGAAGAAATTCTTTCCAATCTGGATACGGAAGAGTTGCAAAAATACTTGGATTCTTTGAGCGAAGAGCAGCGCGAATTATTCGGGAAAAGTTTTAAGGACCAAATTCTTGCGATCATCAACGGTGACTTTTCCATGGATTATTCGAATACTTTGTCATACGTGCTGTCGTTGGCATTCGGAAAATTGTCGGGGTTGCTGCCGACTTTTTGCGTAATTGCGGCGATTGCGGTGCTGTGCGGACTTTTGCAGCAATTCAAAAGCTCGTTTGCGGAAAACGGAAGCACAAAAATTATTTTTTTTGCGAGTTACGCGGCTGTGTTGGTATTGATTTTAAGTTCGCTCTCGGGTGCGGTCGCCGATTGCATATCGGCCGTTACATCCATGCGGGAGCAAATGCAGGCAGTATTTCCTGTGCTTTTAACGCTGATCGCTACGAGCGGAGGAAGTGTTTCTGTTGCCGTGTATCAGCCGGCGGTCTTGTTTTTAAGCGAGATTGTGGTGCAGATCATAGCGGGAGTGGTTTTTCCGCTGGCATCGCTTATTTGCGTGCTGAATATGGTTGCAAGTATGAGCAAAGAGATCAAAATCAAAAAATTTTCTGCGCTGTTTGCCGGCATTATCAAGTGGACGCTCGGCATTTCGCTGGCGGCGTTTACGGTATTTCTGACGGTGCAGGGCATTACGTCTGCGACTTATGACGGGTTGTCTTTTAAAGCGGCAAAGTATGCGGTCAGCAATTCTGTGCCGATTATCGGAGGCTTTTTGGGCAGCGGCCTTGATTTGGTTGTGGCGGGCAGTGTTTTGATCAAAAATTCGGTCGGGTCATGCGGGATCATATTATTGGCGATCGTTCTTGCCGTGCCGCTTGTACAGTTGATTGCGTACAATTTATTTTTAAAATTGTCCGCGGCGGTAGCGGAGCCGGTGGGAGATACGGGAATTTCAGAGTTTCTATCCTCGCTTTCGGGTACGGTCAACTATTTTATTGCGGGCTTGCTTGCCGTCGGTTTTATGTATTTTGTAACCGTATTGCTATTGATCTGTTCTTCGAACACGTTGTTTTAACATGCAGGCTTATATTCTGAGCGTGTGCGGCGCCGTTATTTTATCCGCGCTTGTTGCGATCTTGTTGCCCGAGGGAAAGCTCGGGAAATTTATTCAGGGCATTTTGCGGCTGTTTTGTCTGTTCGTGGTGACAATGCCGCTGTTCTCCTTTGTTGTGTCATGGAAAGACGGTAACGTAAAGCTTCCTGAGACAGACGCGCAAGAGACGGCGTTGGACGAAGAATTTATTTCGTATGTCTTTTCACGGAGAGCGGAAGAGGAAGAAGCCGCTTGGTGTGAATATGTAAGTGAGGAATTCGGGGTGCGGGCGAGTGCGGAAGTTTTGTGGGATTTTGTCGATTACGCGTATAAAGTCACGCAGGTCAAAATAAAAATCGAAGATTTCGGAATATATGAAGAAGATGAGCATATATTTGTTATAGAGCAAATCAGGGAACATATTTCCGGAATGATTTCGGCAGAGGTTGATGTATATGAGTGAAAGCAATGCGTCGAAAAATCTGAAATCGAAATTGCGAACGGGAAAAGTACTTGAAGTGCTGACCGTATTGATTCTTGCGGTAGTGGTAGCGGCATTGATGCTTTCTTACTTTACTTCAAAGGATGGGGAAGACGCAGCGGAAGAAACGACGTATGCCGCGGCGCTGGAAGTGCGGTTGGGGCAGGTGTTGTCTCAGATCGATGGGGCAGGGAATGTAGAGGTATTTATCACGGCGCAGTCGGCGGGTGAAAAGGTAATAGCGACGGAGACGACGGTAGGCGAAGACGGAAGCGTGACGACGGTGCCCGTGCTATCGGGCGGCGAAGTCATTGTTTTGGAAGAATTGAATCCGGAAATAACGGGAGTGCTGATCGTAGCCGAGGGAGCGGACAATTTAAGCGTAAGGTTTGCTCTTTTGGAAGCGGCGGCGTCCGTTCTGAATATCAACCAAAGTTTAATCAAGGTATACACAAAAGACATCGACAAATAAAAACAGAAAATGAAGGAGAGTGAAAACAATGTCGAGAACAAAGAAGATCGTGATCATGTCGGGGCTTGTGCTGTTGCTTGCCGTTACGGCGGTATTCAACTTTGTATTGGCCGGAACGGTATCGGGGAATGCAGAGGGGAACGATGTGACGACGGCGAATTATTTTTCCACCTATCGCACGGAGCGATTGACGACGCGCAACGAAGAGCTTTTGCAGCTGGATGCCATTTTGGAAGATACGGAGGCAGGGAGCGAATCGTATGAAGAGGCGATGGCGCTCAAACTGCAAATCGTGGAGATGATGGAGCGGGAACTTTTGCTGGAAACGTACATCAAGTCGCTGGGCTATCCCGATGCGGTCGTGAGTATCGGTTTGGATTCGGACAATGTAAACGTGTTTGTGAATGCGAACGAACTTGCGTATAATGATTTCCTCTCCATATACAATATTCTTACGGAAGAGGCCGGATGTGACCCTGCGAATGTAAATATTATGCCGATTCATTCGGAAAGTTAAAAAAAACACTGTTCAAATGCAGAAAAATGTGTTATAATACTTCTAAGAAAATCTTTTGGAGAGAAACGAATGTCTATATTTAAGCAAGTTCCGTCGGACGGGCAGAAGGGTAAGGTTTCTTACAATTCGGGTATCGTTACGGGGATCGTGAATCTCGCAGTGTCCGAAGTAGAGGGCGTGGAGTTGCTCGCGGGCAAGAAAAAAGGTTTGAAATTATATTTTGAAAAAGACGGGATTTACGCGGATATTTCCGTAAAAGTCGACTACGGTTACAATGTACCGGACGTCGCGTTCAAGATCCAGGAGACGGTGAAGCACAACGTGGAGGCAATGACTAAATATAAGGTTGCCAAAGTGGACGTATTTGTGGTCGGCGTCGATTTTCTGGGCGATCACGCGGCGGAACAAATTTAAAGGAAGAAAGGATTTCCCCTCGTTTGCAACGAGGGGAAATATTAAATTTTTTACGGGTTTTGGTATGAGAAGCAAATCGCGCGAATGTGCATTCAAGATCATTTTTGCATCGCTGTTTCATGACGGGGACAGCGACTCTTTTCGGCGCGGCGTATATAAAGCGTTTGCGCTTGACGAGGAGGAACAAGCATACGCCGAAGTTTTGGTGAAGTGCGTCTTTTCGCATAAAGAAGAGCTTTTATCCGAGTTGGACAAGCTTTCGATCGGATTTTCGGAAAAGCGGATGTTTCCGGTGGACAAGAGCCTGCTTTTGATGGCGATGGCAGAGATCCGCTATATAGACGATGTGCCGGACATTGTAGCGATCGATGAAGCGGTCGGGCTGGCAAAAAAATATTCAACGGAGAAGAGCGTCGGTTACGTGAACGGGGTTCTCGCGACGTTTATCGGCAAAGGAGAAGAGAAATGAGTATTCTGATTGACGGAAAGGCGCTTGCGGTAAAAATGCGCGGAGAATTGAAAGAACGGGTTGCGGCGTACCGTGCGGAGCGCGGCAAGGACATAGGTCTTGCCGTGGTTCTGGTCGGAGAAGATCCCGCTTCGCAGGTATATGTTCGCAATAAGATCAAGGCTTGCGAAGAGGTGGGCATCCGTTCCTATTCGTACAAGCTTCCCGAAAACACGAGCGAAGAGCAGCTTTCCTCACTGATCGAGGAGTTGGTCGCGGCGGAGAATGTGCACGGCATTCTTGTACAGCTTCCGCTTCCGAAACATTTAAACGAGCGGAAAATTCTGCGGTTGATTCCGCCGTCGAAGGATGTGGACGGTTTTTGTGCAGAGAATATCGGCAATCTTGCCATGAACCGCGAAACCATTGTTTCTTGCACGCCTTACGGGGTGATGAAGATGTTGGAGGAATACAAGATCGACCCCAAAGGCAAGAGGGCTGTTGTACTGGGCAGGTCGAATATTGTCGGAAAGCCTATGGCGATGTTACTGCTCAACGCGGATGCAACGGTCACGGTTTGTCACAGCAAGACGCATGATCTGAAAGAGATTTGCGCGCAGGCAGACATTCTTGTCGTTGCGATCGGGCGGGCAAAGTTTGTCGGCGCGGATATGGTCAAAGAGGGGGCCGTTGTGATCGACGTGGGGATGGACCGTGACGAGAACGGCAAGCTTTGCGGCGATGTGGATTTTGCGGCTGTGAAGGACAAGGCTTCCTATATTACACCGGTTCCCGGCGGTGTTGGGCCGATGACGATCACCATGTTGCTTTATAATACTGTTTTGGCGGCGTCAAGGAGTTAAATTTTTGGATACGAACTTTAAAACAGAGCTCGAAGGCTTGAAAAACGCTTTCGAAGAGGCGCTATCCGCGTATCTCGAACAGACGCATTTTGAGCCGAAAATACTGGATGAAAGCATCAGGTATTCTCTTTTGCTTGGCGGAAAGCGGCTGCGTCCCGTGTTGATGCTTGCTTGTGCGCAGATGCTCGGAGGGAAGGCGCAGGACGTATTGCCTTTGGCGATCGCGCTGGAAATGATCCACACGTATTCGCTCATTCACGACGATCTTCCCGCCATGGATAACGACGATTTTCGACGCGGGCAGCCGTCCAATCACAAAAAATTCGGGGAAGGACAGGCGATTTTGGCGGGGGACGCACTGTTAAGTCAAGCATTTTCCATCTGCATCGAAGAATGCAAAAAGGGAAGAACGTACATCAACGGGGTTTCGGAAATCTGCAAAAATGCGGGACCATACGGAATGGTTGCCGGGCAGGCGGCAGATCTTTTTTATCAGGACGGAGAGAATGTCGGGAAAAGCGTTGCCGATTTTATCGTGCTCAACAAGACGGCGAAGATGATACAATCCGCGGTCGTCGTTCCGGCGTATATTTATGGCGTTGACGAAAACATACGCTCCATTTTGGAACAATTTGCCGTCAACTTCGGCTTTTTGTTCCAGATCACGGACGACATACTCGATGTGGAAGGTTCGTTTGAGAAGCTCGGGAAAACAGTCGGAAAAGATGCGAAAGAGAATAAGATGTCTTGCGTGAACCTGTACGGTATGGATAAGGCGCGCGAGCTTGCGGAAGCGTATAAAGAGAATTGCCTGAAATTTTTGGGCGAATTGCCTTTTGAATGTTCTTTTTTCGAGTCGCTTGTGCAGTATGTGCGCTCGAGGGAGAGTTAAACATGCGGTTGGACAAATATCTCGCAGAACATGGTTTTACATCCCGCGCGAAGGCGACGCATGCACTGGAACGAGGGCTGGTCACGCTCAACGGCAGAACGGCGAAAGCGTCGGCGGAAGTAAAAGACGGAGATATTGTAGAAATAAAAAAGGAGCCCGTTGCCTTCGTATCGGAGGGCGGGTTCAAATTATATAAGGCGCTTACGGAATTTTCGGAAAAAATTATCGGCGATGTGTTTGTCGATCTCGGCGCCAGTACGGGAGGTTTTACCGACTGCCTTTTACAATTCGGAGCCGCGCGCGTATATGCCGTGGACGTCGGGGAAAGCCAGTTGGACCGAACGCTTCGTGCGGATTCGCGGGTCTCGGTTATGGATCGGGTAAACGCGCGCTATCTGACCGATAAGAGTTTTCCTGAAAAGATCGACGGTGTGACGGCGGATCTGAGTTTTATTTCTCTGAAACTGATATTGCCGGCGATCGTGCAGATTTTGAAGCAAGAAGGACGCGCATTCGTGCTTGTAAAGCCGCAATTCGAATGTGAAGGCAGGGGGCAGAGCAAACGCGGGATTGTAACCGATGCGCGTGTCCGAATCGGTATTCTCAAAGAAATATGCGAATTTGCTTCTTCGCTCAGGTTGCAGCCGTCAGATGTGACGACGGCGCCGCGCCGAGAGCGAAAGAATATCGAATACGTTTTGCTTTTAAAGAAAGCGGATAGAGGTTTTGTGCCGATCGATGAACTGTTGGTGCGCGCCTCGGAACGGGAGAAAAGCTGATTACGCTGAATTACAATAAGTGAGGGCGCATGGAAGAGGAAAAACAGGGCGCAATAGGAACGCGTTATACGGAAGCGCAGAAAAATTTTCTGAAACTGGATCCGCAATCTTTGACGGAGGAGGAACGGGCACAGCTGCATTTACTTCTTTTGCCTCGTACCGCTTATCTTCCCGCAAAGGAAGAGGAGTGCGCCGCGTTGGCGGAAGAGATACAGGGCAAAGTTGTTTTCGGGAAAATGTGCGCGTTCGCAAAAGAAATTGAAACGCGCTTCGACGCGAGCGGCTTTTGGGGAAAAGGCGATAAGTTTTGCCTGCTGTATTACAGACTGCGTGCCGGAGGAAAGACGCTTTGCTCGCTCGGCATAGTTCCCGAGAAATTTTTCTGCGTGATACAGTTCGGAAGAACTGAAACGGAAAAGTTTGAGACGTTACGGGATACATTTCCGCGTGCTGAAATACAGTGGACATATGATTTTGCAAACGAAATTCACGGTATCAAGCGGATGTCCTTTCAAACGTCGGACGAAAGTATTTTTCCGCATTTGATGCGCCTGATTTCGATCAAACGCAATCCGTCGCGCGCTGTAAGCGGGATAGAGTGCGAGTAACTTGACTTTGTTTGCAATAGGCAATCTTTAAAAAGCAACGCCCTGCGCCGGTTATTGGCGCAGGGCGTTTTTCAAAATTCGATTCATTATTGACGGTTGCTGTTATAATTGTAGATAAGTGCAAACAACGGCACATTGAATACGAAAATGCAAGGGAAGATTGCATATTTCAAAATCTGTACGGCGACCGATACGTCGGCGTCGCTGAAATAGATAATGAGATAGGCAATCAGACAAATGATGAGTACAAGATTCGCATACAAAATCAGACTTGCGGATATGTACGATTTGGATTGCGATTTACGGCTGTTTTTTCCGTACCCGCGCAAGTACAGATACAAGAAAATCCCGAGCATTACAAAACAGAAAACAAACGGCAGTACGACGTAAGCGGCACCGGTTTCGAGCACACCTCGCAAGCAGATGTTGATGATGGATTCGATCATACCCACGGCAAAAACGAACAGAGCCGTAAACAACAGCGCTTTGCCTTTGTCAAATGTAGAGCCGACCGATTTCGCTACGGTGCGGTTGCGCGCCCCCGTCGTGGTGGTGATCTTTAATCCTTCATTTTCCGCTTTTTCGGTAACATCGTAAAATTCGATGTTCCCGTTTGACGACGGCGCTTGTGCGGCAGGGCGAACCTGCGGGGGTTCCTGCTCGGGCGGGGTTTGGTAAACGTTTTCCTGCGTCGCGGCCGTCTGGGCGGGTGGTATCTCTTCTTCGTCTTTGCGGGTATTGTCGTACAGTTTTGCCAGCAGTTCTTTGTAATTTCTTTCTTCGGGCGGTTTGTTCGAATAGAGCAATTCCGAGGAAATCGAACGGTTGTCCATATAAGGATCCGGTTCAGGCTGCGGCGGAATATTCTCTGCCGAAGGGGCTTCCGTATAGGCAGCTTGCTCTTCGCGGCTTTGCCGCGTAGCTTGCGAATAGAAGTTGGAGGCGGCGTGTTCTTCATTGCCGATCAGCATCTTATAATTTTCATGGATGCGCTGACGGTCTTCTTCGCTTAAACTGCTTTCTTCATCGGAGGCAGAGGCTGTTGCTTTTTCGGAAGATTTGCTTTCGGAAATATTTTTTTCTGTTTCTTCGTAGACTTTTTCACTGATTGATTCATGCTCTGCTTTGCTTGCCTGAACATTTTGTGTATTGTGCTCCGAAAAAATTTGTTCCGAGGCGGATGAAACAGAGGATTGTTCAGGGGCTGCCTTGGCGGGATCCTGCTCTTGCGTAGCTATTTGCTCGCTCTCGGTCTCGTTTTTCTCCTGCACGTTCTCTGAAAAAGAGGACTTGTCCGCGCCGCTTTGTTCCTCATAGTCATCGCTGTCTTGTTCTTCGCTTTTTGAAATGGGAACGCGCGTGGTGGATTTTTTCAAAATGTTGAAGTCCACCGAATGTGCGGGAGGGGGATTGTCGAAATTATAATCTTTTTCGGAGATAAGGCTGTCAATAACTGTCCTTGAATATTCCCATTCGGCAAGGTTTTGTTCTACGATGATCCTGCCCTTTTCCGTGATCTGGAAATATTTGCGGCGTCCGCCGTTGGACACGCCTCCCCAATAAGACGTGACATAGTCCTGGCTTTCAAGGCGCTTGAGTGCGCTGTATAAAGTAGGCTGTTTTAATGTATATTGCCCGCGGCTTTTGCTTTCGATCTCGTTGATGATTTCGTACCCGTATTTATCGCCGTCATATAGGGTACGGAGTATAATCGTATTGATATGTCCGCGTATTAAATCGCTGCTGATCCCGGATTCGTTTTCGCGGGATTCCGGTTCATTGTTATTGGGTTCCATAATTCACCTCCCTGTGTCAATTATACAAGATTTGTCGAATTTTGTCAATATCTTGATCGTATTATTTATAATTTAAAAATTTACAAAGTATTATGTGTGATATAATTGATTTTTTCGAGTAAAAAAGCTGCTAATAAAAAGATTGGAAACAATGGACTTTTTTTCGTGTTTGATGTAAAATATAGAAAAAAGCGGGTATGACGGCAGTGCAAAATAAACTCGAACGTGTCTTTACGGTACGCAATTATGAGACGGATTTTCTGCGTAGGTTGAAACCGTCGGCAATTTTAGGATATTTTCAGGAGACGGCAAGCGAGCATTCGTCGCAGCTCGGTTTGGGCTTCGAAAGTCTGATGGAACGCGGCTATTGCTGGATATTGTCCAAAATGCATTTAAAGATCGAAAGCCTGCCTAAATTCGGAGAAACGGTAGAGGTGAGCACTTGGCCGCATCGCCCGAACAAAGCGATATACGAACGCAGTTTTTCGATCCGCGGTGAGAGCGGAATACTGGTACGCGCCTATTCGCGTTGGTGTATTTTGCGGGCGGACAGCGGCAGAATTGTCCCTTGTTCGGTATTGGAACAGCCGCAGCTTAACTATCTTGAGGAGCGAAGCGTTTGTTTCGAAGATTGGTCTGTTCCCGAAGCGAGGCAGAAGGCGGAGCCGCAGTTTTCTCTGCGGGTTGCCAATTCGGAATACGATCTGAATTATCATGTAAACAACATCAAGTATGCGGATTATATTTTTAATTGTTTTTCGGTGCGGGAGCTGGAAAAATATCATTTGAAAAGTTTCCGTTTGCATTATATCAAACAGGCGCGCGAAGGCGATATACTGGATTTTTACAGGAATGAACTGGCAGACGGAGAATTTGATGTTTGCGGATACAAAAACGGCGATGAGCTCATTGTAGCGGCGAGGGTGCAGTTTGAGCGGGGTTGAATATAAACTGACGCGTATGCGTCGCCGCACGCTTGTTCTTACCGTCAGGGGCGGAAAGGTGGAGGTAAAGGCGCCTTTGGGTGTTTCTGCCGAAGTGATCGATCGGTTTGTGGAGAGTAAACGCGGATGGATCGAGGCGCGGTTGAAAGAAAAGGAGGCGAATTATCCTTCGCTGCAAAGCGGGAAGACGTTGCTTGACGCGGGGCAGGAAAGGCCGGTGACATACGGGGCTCTGCAAAACGGCGAATCGGATGCAGGGTTTATGTTCAAAGATATTCTATCCGTTCGGCGGTATTTTGAGCGGACGCGCGGACCGATCCTGATCGAGGCGCTGTATGCGCAATCGAAACGCACGGGATTATACGCGGAAGACGTAAAGCTTTGCGATTTTAAGGCGCGTTGGGGCAGTTGCGGGGAGGATAAACGCATTAAGCTTAACTGGCGCCTTGTCATGTTGCCTGTGCCGTTGCGAGATTATGTGCTGATCCATGAATTGTGCCATTTAAAAGAAATGAATCATTCTGCGGCCTTTTGGCGCGAAGTACAAAAGTGGTGCCCTGATTTCCGTGGTTGCAGGAAACAGCTCAAATCGTTCGGGTTTTTAACGCTTCTGTACAGGCGATAGGCGTTTGTGCGGGCAAGCGGTCTGCTGTTCGGGAAAATTTGTCTAAAATTAAAAATTGAGGGAAGGAGGACGAAATTATGAAAAAACAAATGCGGCCGACCACGGTTTTGGCCCCGGTTTCGGCGGTGTTGGTGTCGTGCGGTGATGAAAAAGCATCGGATATTGTGACGATTGCTTGGGCGGGGACAGTGAATTCGGAACCTCCCATGCTGAGTATTTCCGTGCGGCGCAGCCGTTACTCGTATGAATTGATTTGTAAAACGGGGGAATTTGTCGTCAATCTCTGCGATCTTTCGCAACTGGAAATATTGGACGGCTGCGGTGTAGTATCGGGCAGGGATGTCGATAAGTTTGCGAAATTTGCTTTGACGCGGCAAAAATGCACGCATGTGCAGGCCCCGGCGATCGAGCAGTGCCCGCTTTCTATCGAATGTGTCGTGCGAAAAACGGTCGAATTGGAAACACATGTCATGTTTATTGCGGAAATCGTGGGACTGACCGTGCGAGAAGAATGGATTTCGGGCGAAAAACTGCAAATTCCGGACGGTTCGCTGATGGCATATGTGCAGAATCGGTATGTGGAAACGGGTAAAACGGTCGGGACATACGGGTTCACGGCCAAGAGAAAAAATTGAAACATAATTTGTGCAAAACAGGCTGCGCCAGTGAGTTGCTTATGCTTGAGATTCCATTGTCATAGAAAATATCGGCCGCGAACCAATCGTTTGCGGCTTTTCTCTTGCGCGCGGTATTCATTTTTTACTTGTTTATTCATGAATATTCGCAAAATTATGTATAAATATAAATTTTATTCAAAAATAAGTAAATATTTATGAATATTTTTAAAAAAGGAGGTTCAAAACGCTTGACTTATGCGGCGCGTGGCTGTATAATCTATGACAGTAAAAATACGAGGAACATAATAATATGGAAAAGAAAGAAATCAAGAAAGTGGTTCTCGCGTATTCGGGCGGTTTGGACACGTCCATTATCATTCCGTGGCTGAAAGAAAACTACAACAACTGCGAAGTGATCGCTGTATCGGCGGATGTCGGGCAGGAGAGCGAGCTGGACGGTTTGGAAGAGAAAGCCTTGAAAACGGGCGCATCGAAATTATACATAGAGGATCTTCGCAAAGAGTTTATCGAAGATTATATTTATCCCACGATGAAAGCGGGAGCGGTATACGAAAACAAATATTTGCTGGGCACGTCGTTTGCGCGTCCTGTGATCGCGAAGCGTATCGTAGAAATAGCAAAGAAAGAAGGCGCGGATGCGATTTGCCACGGTTGCACGGGCAAGGGGAATGACCAGGTGCGTTTTGAATTGACTATTAAGGCATTCGCTCCTGAGATGACGATCATTGCGCCTTGGAGAATTTGGAACATAAAGAGCCGTGATGAGGAGATCGACTACGCGGAGGCGCACAATATACCTTTAAAAATTACGCGCGAAACGAGTTATTCCAAGGATAAAAATCTTTGGCACTTGTCGCATGAGGGATTGGATTTGGAAGATCCTGCGAACGAGCCGAAGTACGATGAAATTCTGGAAATGGGGGTATCTCCCGAAAAGGCTCCCGATAAACCGACTTACTTGACTCTTACTTTTGAAAAGGGCATTCCCGTTGCGTTGGACGGCAAAAAGATGGAGTCGGTCGCGTTAATGCATAAGCTCAATGAGATCGGCGGCAAGAACGGCGTAGGATTGATCGATATCGTGGAAAATCGTCTTGTCGGAATGAAGAGCCGCGGTGTGTACGAAACCCCGGGCGGCAGCATTCTGTATTTTGCGCACGAGCAGTTGGAGATGCTGTGCCTGGACAAAGAGACGCAACACTTTAAACAGCATGTAGCGATCAAATTTGCCGAACTTGTCTATAACGGGCAATGGTTCACGCCTTTGCGCGAAGCGCTTTCGGCTTTTGTGGACAAGACCCAGGAAAATGTTTCGGGCGACGTTCGTCTGAAGGTTTATAAGGGCAACATAATCCCCGCGGGCACGAAGAGTGAGCATTCGCTGTATAGTGAAGAAATCGCGACTTTCGGAGAGGAAGACGTGTACAACCAGCATGATGCGGAAGGGTTCATCAACCTGTTCGGTTTGCCTGTGAAGGTCAAGGCGTTGCTGGATGCGAAAAAACTGAAATAATCGACCGTAAAAAGCGGGAAGCTCTTTTCGATAAGCGGGAAGGGCTTCCTTTCTAAAAAAGCCTGAATAATCGATCTGTAAGCAGGCAAGCAAGAGCACAGAGTATCATGGTAAATGTATTTATTGACGGAAAAGAAGGGACGACCGGTCTGAAAATTTTTGAACGGCTGGGCGGGCGCAATGATTTGAACATTATTGCGTTGCCGGAAGAATTGCGCAAAGACAGCGCAGCTCGCAAAGAATGCATCAATGCTGCGGACGTCGTGTTTTTATGCCTGCCCGATGCGGCGGCGATTGAGGCGGTTTCGCTCTGTGAAAATCCGCACGTAAAAATTATAGATGCATCTACGGCGCACCGTACTTCACCCGAGTGGGCGTACGGATTTCCCGAACTTTCCGCAAAACACAGAGAAAGAATCGCGCAGGGCAATCGTGTGGCTGTACCGGGTTGCCATGCCAGCGGCTTTATTTCTCTTGTGTACCCGCTGATCGCGAGGGGGATCGTTTCTGCCGATTATCCGTTTGTATGCCATTCGGTGACGGGATACAGCGGCGGCGGAAAAAAGATGATCGCCGAATATGAAAGTGCACAGAGGAGTCCGGAACTCGACAGCCCTCGACAGTACGGACTGACGCAAAAGCACAAACATTTGCCGGAGATGCAGAAAATATGCGGATTGGAATATGCGCCGGTTTTCAATCCGATCGTTTCCGATTATTACAGCGGAATGTGCGTGACGGTACCTCTCCATGCACGTTTGATGCGCAAAAAAATGGGTGTTGATGCTTTAAAGAGGTATTATGCAGAGTACTATGCGTCACATAACTTTATAAAAGTTGTGCAAGAAAGTAAAAATTATCTGCCGGCAAACCCGCTGGTCGGAACAAACAATATGGAGATCTATATCGACGGAAACGACGAAAGGATCGTGCTTGCGTCGGATTTTGATAATCTCGGGAAGGGAGCTTCGGGTGCTGCGGTGCAGTGTATGAACATAATGCTCGGACTGGATGAGCGCACTTCGCTTTGACGGTCCGATGAAACGAAAGATGTGAGGAACTGGAGGACGGTATGAAAAAAATCGAAGGCGGTGTATGTGCGCCGGCAGGTTTTCGGGCGAACGGGGTACATTGCGGGATCCGTAAAAATAAAACCAAGCGCGATCTTTCGCTGATCGTCAGCGATGTCCGTTGCGCGGCGGCGTGCGTATATACGCAAAATCTTGTCAAAGGAGCGCCGATCGCAGTTACGAAGCGGCATGTTGCGGACGGGTATGCGCAGGCGATCGTCTGTAACAGCGGCAATGCAAACACATGCAATGCGGACGGCGAGCAGATTGCGGAAGGCATGTGTTCGCTGGTTGAAAAATATTCCGGTATTTCGGCGCAGGATGTCGTGGTAGCATCGACGGGTGTGATCGGACAACCGCTTTCCCTCGAGCCGATCGCTGCGGGGATGGAGCCGCTTGTCAAAGGGCTGAGCGAAGACGGCAGTCTGAGTGCGGCGCAGGGCATCATGACGACGGATACTGTCGATAAGCAAGTCGCGTATACGTTTACTGTCGGGGGCAAGGAATGCCGGATCGGAGCGATCGGAAAGGGCGTCGGTATGATCAACCCGAATATGGCTACGATGCTGATTTTTGTTACGACGGACGCGGCGATTTCACCTTCGATGTTGCAAAAAGCTCTTTCTGCGGATGTGAAAGACTCTTTTAATATGGTCAGCGTGGACGGGGACACTTCCACGAACGATATGGTATGCGTATTGGCAAACGGGCTTGCCGGGAATCCTGAAATTACGGAGAGCGGAAAAGATTTTACGGTTTTCCGCAAGGCGCTCAATAAAGTTACGACAAATTTATGTCGGAAGATCGCCAAAGACGGCGAAGGGGCGACCAAGCTTTTGGAATGCAAAGTGACGGGAGCCAAGACCAAACAGGCGGCGAAGACGGTTGCGAAGTCGGTAATCAAATCTTCCTTGTTCAAGGCTGCCATGTTCGGTGCGGACGCTAACTGGGGAAGAGTGCTTTGTGCGATCGGTTATTCGGGCGCAAACGTGGATGTTTCCAAGGTAGACGTGGATTTCAAGAGCCGCGCGGGGGTATTGGAAGTGTGCCGCGGAGGAAGTGGTATTCCGTTTTCGGAGGATGAAGCGAAGAACATTCTTTCGCAGGATGAGATCGAAGTTTTGATCCGTCTCAACGACGGAAACGGCAAAGCGACTGCGTGGGGGTGTGATCTGACCTACGATTACGTTAAAATTAACGGAGATTACCGCACCTGAGCGATGATTTTTTTGCAGAAATCGTCGAATCGGAAAGCGGCGGGGGACTGTGAAAGAGGAAAGCGGCGCGGAGCCGCGTATGATGAAAGGATCGGGTGAAAGCAATGGATAAAAATCTGAACGATAAACATTTTCGTGCGCAGGTGTTGAGCGAAGCCCTGCCGTATATACAGGATTATAACGGAAAGATCGTGGTGATCAAGTACGGCGGGAACGCAATGATCAATGAAGATCTGAAAATGTCTGTCATGCACGATATAGTACTTCTCAATCTGATCGGCGTGAAAGTCGTGCTGGTGCACGGAGGCGGTCCGGAAATTTCGGAAATGCTGAAAAAGGTTGGCAAGCAGTCGGTATTTGTGGATGGTCTGCGTTACACGGACGAGGAAACGGCGGAGATCGTGCGCATGGTCTTGGCCGGTAAAGTGAACAAAACGCTCGTCAATCTTTTGGAGAATATCGGCGGAAAAGCTTTGGGGCTTTGCGGCATTGACGGACATATGATGAAGTGCTGTAAGGAAAACGAAAAGCTCGGTTATGTAGGGAAGATCGTACAGATGGATACGAAAGTGATCACCGACGCATTGGATGCCGGGTATATTCCCGTTGTTTCGACGGTGGGATATGACGACGAGGGACATATTTACAACGTGAATGCGGACACGGCTTCGGCGGTAATTGCAGGAGCTTTGGGGGCGACCAGTCTCATTCTCATGACGGACACGACGGGTGTTTTGCGGGATAAAGACGATGAGAGCAGTTTGATCCCGAAAATTTATGTGAGCGATATCCCTTCATTGGTGAAGCAGGGAATTATTGTCGGCGGAATGATTCCAAAAATCGAATGTTGCCGTGAAGCGATCCGTCGCGGCGTGAAGAAGGTATTTATTATTGACGGCAGGGTGGCGCATTCCATTTTGGTGGAAACGCTAACCGATCAAGGTATCGGCACCATGTTTGTAAACGAAGACTGATTTTTCGATCGGTCTTTTTTTGCGCCCGATAAAATATGCAGGGAACGGAAGGAGGCTCAAAAATTTTTGAGGGGCGGCAAAAGGTTTTGCAAATCATTGCAAAATCCGAGCTTTTATGATAGAATAGATAAAATAGGTGTATTATGAGTTTTGAAGAATTGAAAAACAAGGATGCGCAATACATTGCAAACACATACAATCGTTTTCCTGCCGATATGGAGCGCGGCGAGGGGGCGACGCTGTATTCGGAGAGCGGTAAAAAATACGTTGATTTCGGGAGCGGGATTGCGGTAAATTCGTTTGGTGTGAACGACGTGGCATGGAAAGAAGCCGTAATTGCGCAGCTGAACAAGATCCAGCATGCGAGCAATTTGTATTATACTCGTCCGCAGGCAGAACTTGCGGAGCTTTTGTGTGAAAGGACGGGCGCAAAAAAAGTGTTTTTTTCCAATTCGGGAGCGGAAGCGAACGAATGTGCGATCAAGGCGGCGCGCAAGTATTCGTATGACAAATACGGAGAAGGTCGGTTTCGGATCGTGACGTTGAAGAACTCGTTTCACGGCAGGACGATGGCGACGCTGTCGGCAACGGGGCAGGATGCGATGCATCGTTATTTCATGCCGTTTTTGGATGGGTTCGATTATGCGGAGCCGACGTTTGCTGGGGTGCGTGAAAAGTGCTCGGACAAGACCTGTGCCGTGTTGCTGGAATTGGTGCAGGGAGAAGGCGGCGTGCGTCCGCTAGACGAAGAAGAGGTCAAAAAGATCGAAAAGTTTTGCAAGAAGCAGGATATTCTTCTGATGATCGACGAAGTGCAAACAGGCAACGGCAGGACGGGCAGCCTGTATGCGTACATGCAATACGGAATTGAACCGGATGTTGTTTCGACGGCGAAGGGGCTTGCGGGCGGTTTGCCGCTTGGCGCTACGATGTTATTTAATAAGTGCGAGGCGGTATTCGGTGCAGGCGATCACGGTTCTACGTTTGGAGGGAATCCGATCGCGTGTGCGGGGGCGCTTAGTATTTTGAAGCGCATCGACAAAGATCTTTTGCTGGAAGTGCAAGGGAAGAGCGCATATCTGTTCACGCATTTGGGGCGCATTAAAAATGTGATTTCAGTCAGCGGAATGGGGCTGATGATCGGTTTGGAAACGACCAAGCCCGCGCGCGAAGTTGCGGAAAAATGTCTGGAACGCGGATTGATTGTTTTGACGGCAAAAAATAAAGTGCGTCTGTTGCCGCCGCTGAATATCAAGAAAGAAGAAATGGATTTCTGTATAAAAATTTTGAACGAGGTAATATCCGAATGAAGCATTTGTTGAAGCTCGGCGATCTGTCGACGGAAGAGATTTTCGGCATACTCAATCTTGCCGATCAGTTGAAATACGAGCGCAAGAACGGGATCGGTCACCAATATTTGAAGGGCAAGCATCTGGGAATGATTTTTCAGAAATCTTCGACGCGCACTCGCGTCAGCTTTGAAGTGGGTATGGATGAATTGGGCGGTAAAGCGTTGTTTTTATCCGATCGCGATTTACAGATCGGGCGCGGGGAGCCCATCAAAGATACCGTCCGCGTGTTATCGCGGTATTTGGATGCGATCATGATTCGTACGTTTGCGCAGCAGGATGTAGAAGACCTCGCGAAATACGGTTCGATTCCGATCATTAACGGATTGACCGATTATTGCCATCCCTGCCAAGTCTTGGCTGATTTGATGACCATTCGCGAATATAAAGGCAGCCTGAAAGGTTTAAAACTCTGCTTTATCGGCGATGGCAATAATATGGCAAACTCGCTGATCGTGGGGGGGATCAAAGTCGGCATGGAAGTTGCGATTGCCTGCCCGGATAATTATCGCCCGGATGCGGATATTTGCGCGTGGGCGCAAAAGAACGGAAAGCTGACGATCACTTCGGATATCGAAGAGGCTGCAAGGAATGCGGATGTTCTGTACACCGATGTATGGGCGTCGATGGGGCAAGAAGGAGAGAAGAAGGTGCGCGAAGCGGCCTTTGCCGGATTCTGTGTGGATGCGCGAGTCATGGCTGTGGCGAAGCAGGATGCGATGGTTTTGCATTGCCTGCCTGCTCACAGAGGTGAAGAAATTACGGATGAAGTTTTTGAGGCGCATGCGCAGGAAATTTTTGACGAAGCGGAAAACAGGCTTCATGCACAAAAAGCGGTGCTTGTGAAATTGCTGAAATAAAATTCGGGAAGGTAACATATGAACGGAGAAAAAGTTTATCTCACATTGCAAAACGGCAAAGTATTTGAAGGAAAGCGGTTCGGGGCGGACGGCGATGTGCTCGGAGAGCTTGTGTTTACGACTGGAATGACGGGCTACATTGAAACGCTGACTGATCCGAGTTATTATGGTCAGATCGTAATTCAGACTTTCCCGCTCATTGGAAACTACGGAATGATCCTTTCCGATCGCGAAAGTACGAAGCCTTATCTTTCGGGGTATATTGTTCGCGAGTATTGCGAAGAGCCTTCCAATTTCCGCTGTGAAAAGAAGATTGACGAATATCTGAAAGAACAGAACGTTGTGGGAATATATGGAATCGATACGCGGGAGCTTACCAAGACGGTACGCGAAGCGGGTGTCATGAACGCCGTTATTTCGTCTAAGCCTGTGCAAGATATTGCAGCGATCGGGAAATATACAATTACAGACGCGGTCAAAAATTGCACTTGCGATCAGGTACGCTATTATGGCGAAGAAGGCGCAAAGCGTACAATAGTGCTTTGGGACTTTGGGGCGAAAGAGAATATTGTGCGTGAACTTGTAAAGCGGGATAATCTTGTGATCCGTGTTCCCGCATATTATACGGCGGAGCAGATACTTGCGTTAAATCCGGATGGCGTGATGTTGACGAACGGCCCCGGCGATCCCGCTGAAAATACAGAAATTATTGAAAATATCCGCAAACTTGCCGGCAAACTTCCTATTTTCGGAATTTGTTTGGGGCATCAGCTCTTTGCTCTTGCGATGGGTGGAAAAACCAAGAAAATGAAATACGGTCATCGCGGAGCGAATCAGCCGGTGAAAGAGCTGAAGACGGGCACGGTATATATTTCCAGTCAGAATCATGGCTATGAAGTGATAGCGGATTCGGTAAAAGGTGTTGGTGAGATCAGTTTCATCAATGCGAATGACAATACGTGTGAAGGTGTCGAATATCCTGATTTAAATGCGTTTACGGTGCAGTTCCATCCCGAAGCTTGCGCCGGACCTTTGGATGCGCGTGATTTGTTCGATAAATTCATGGCAATGATGGACGGAGGAAAGGAAAATGCCTAAAAGAAGCGATATAAAGAAGGTACTCGTCATCGGATCCGGCCCGATCGTGATCGGGCAGGCGGCGGAATTTGACTATGCGGGAGCGCAAGCGTGCCGCGTGTTGAAAGATGCGGGGGTGAACGTAGTTCTTTGCAATTCCAATCCTGCGACGATTATGACGGACAGTGCGTTGGCGGACGAGATTTATCTTGAACCGTTGACGTTGGAATCCATCAAGCGTATCATCGTGAAAGAGCGTCCGGACAGTTTGTTGGCGTCTCTTGGCGGGCAGACGGGGCTTACCATCGGCTGTCAGCTTGCGAAAGAAGGATTTTTGGATGAATACGGCGTTAAGCTGATCGGTACGAAAGTGGATGCGATCGACCGGGCGGAAGATCGCGAACTTTTCAAAGAGACCATGCAGAAGATCGGGCAGCCGGTCGTGCCTTCGGACATTGCGTATACGGTGGAAGAATGCGTGGCGGTCGCGAACAAGATCGGTTATCCGGTAATTATCCGTCCGGCATTTACGCTGGGCGGCGCGGGCGGCGGCGTTGCGTATAACGAAGAGGAGCTGCGCACGATATCGCACAACGGCCTTATGCTTTCGCCGATCACGCAGGTATTGGTCGAAAAATACATTTACGGATGGAAAGAAATCGAATTCGAAGTGCTTCGCGACGGTGCGGGCAATGTGATCACCGTCTGTTCGATGGAAAACTTCGACCCGGTCGGAATTCATACGGGCGATTCCATCGTCATTGCGCCTGCGGTAACGCTGTCGGACAAGGAATATCAGATGCTCCGCAGTGCGTCCCTGAAGATCATTACGGAACTGGGGATCGAAGGCGGGTGCAACTGTCAGTTTGCGCTCAATCCCGATTCGTTTGAATATTCGGTCATTGAAGTTAATCCTCGTGTATCCCGTTCTTCGGCGCTCGCGTCCAAGGCGACGGGGTATCCGATCGCGAAAGTTGCGACGAAAATAGCGCTCGGCTATACGTTGGACGAGATTCGCAACGACGTGACGGGTAAGACGTATGCCTGTTTTGAGCCGACGCTCGATTACGTTGTGGTCAAGCTGCCGAAATGGCCGTTCGATAAATTTCTGTATGCAAAGCGCGAGCTGGGCACGCGCATGAAAGCGACGGGCGAGGTCATGGCGATCGGCACGTCTTTCGAAATGGCGATCATGAAAGCGGTGCGCGGTGCGGAAATTTCGCTGTCATCGCTCAATTTCGACAAATACGAAGGAAAAGATTTGCACGAGGAATTGAAAAAACTTTCCGACGAGCGTCTTTTCACGGTCTATGCGGCGCTGAAAGCAGGGATTTCGGTCGATGAGATCTTTGCGATCACAAAAATCGATCGTTGGTTCCTGAATAAGCTTTTGAATCTCGTGAGGTTCGAGGAAAAGCTCAGAACGCAAAAGCTGACGCGAACGTTGTACGATGAGGGCAAGCGTCTCGGTTATCCCGATAAAGAGCTGGAAAAAATTTCGGGGCAGAAGATACCGTATCACAGGAAGGCTGTCTATAAGATGGTGGACACCTGCGCTGCGGAGTTTTCTGCGGAAACACCATACTTTTATTCGACTTATGACGAATACGCGCATGACGAAGCGACGCCTTTTATCAAGGAGAGCACGAAAAAGCGTATCATCGTTATTGGTTCAGGACCTATCCGTATCGGACAGGGTATTGAGTTCGACTATTCGTCCGTGCATTGCGTGTGGACGCTCAAACAGCTCGGGTATGAAGTGATTATTATCAATAATAACCCCGAGACGGTATCCACCGACTTCGATACGGCGGACAGGCTGTATTTCGAGTCGCTGACGCCCGAAGACGTACAGAATGTCATCGACAAGGAAAAACCGTACGGCGTCGTGATCACATTCGGCGGGCAGACGGCTATCAAACTTTGCAATTACCTGGATAAAAAGGGCGTGCGCATTCTCGGAACGAGTGCGGACAGCGTAGACATGGCGGAAGACCGCGAACGGTTTGACGAACTGTTGGAGCAATTCGGCATCAGCCGTCCGAAGGGGCTCACGGTCATGACCAAGGAAGAGGCGCTGGAAGCGGCCGAAAAACTCGGTTATCCCGTTCTGCTTCGCCCTTCGTACGTCATCGGCGGTCAGAACATGACTATCGCCTTTACGGAGAGCGATATTTCCCGCTATATGGACGTCATTCTCGCCCAGCATATCGAAAATCCCGTGCTCTGCGACAAATATCTGATGGGGCAGGAGCTGGAAGTGGACGTCATCAGCGACGGAAAGGACGTGCTGATCCCCGGCATCATGCAGCATATCGAACGCGCAGGTGTGCACAGCGGCGATTCCATAGCAGTATATCCGCCGTACAATTTGAGCGATATCATGCTGGACAAGATCATCGAGTGTTCCACCCAGCTTGCTCTTTCTTTGAAAACGAAGGGCCTTATCAACATCCAATTCCTTGTCTACCATAACGAATTGTACGTGATCGAGGTAAATCCCCGCGCTTCGCGTACCATACCGTATATTTCCAAAGTCACGGGAGTGCCGATGGTAGAGCTTGCGACAAAGATCATGGTTGGGGCGCATCTGAAAAAGCTCGGTTACGGAACGGGACTGTATAAAAGCTCTCCGTATGTAGCGGTCAAAGTGCCTGTATTCTCTTTTGAGAAACTCAATGACGTCAACTCGCAGCTCGGCCCGGAGATGAAATCGACGGGCGAAGTGCTCGGGATCGGCAAGACGATCGAAGAGGCGCTGTTCAAGGGGCTGGTTTCGGCTGGGTTCAAACTTTGCCATCCGAGCAAACAGCGCGAAGTGGGCGTGTATTTTACCGTAAACGATCAGGATAAGTTTGAGATTCTGGGGCTTGCGAAAAAATTCAGCGACTTGGGCCTGACGATATATGCGACCAAAGGCACGGCAGATACCATTCGCACTTTGGGGATCGAGGTGCACACGGTCGATCGTCTGTCCAAGAGCGAAGATATATACAGGCTGATGGATGACGGCAAGATCGATTATATTGTGTACACGGGCAAAACGGATATGGATTCCATCAACGACTATATTCGTATGCATCACCATGCGATTCTGCTCGGCATCACGACTCTCACGTCGCTGGATACGGCAAATGCGCTTGCGGACATCATAGCAAGCCGCTTTAACGAAGACAATACAGAGCTCGTAGATATCAATCATCTGCGCAAAGAGCGTACCAAACTGAAATTCATCAAGATGCAGAGTTGCGGCAACGACTATATTTTCTTTGATAATATGGACGGAAAGATCACTTGTCCCGAATCGCTGGCGATCAATTTTGTGGATCGGCATTACGGCATCGGCGGCGACGGGATCACGCTGATTGAAAGGTCGGACGTTGCGGATGCGAAAATGCGTATTTTCAACAAAGACGGAAGCGAAGGCGCGATGGCGGGCAACTCTATCCGTTGCGTGGCGAAATATCTTTTCGACAACGGGATCGTTAAGAATAAATATATGACCATTGAGACGCTGAGCGGTATCCGTCAGTTGACCTTGTTTACATTTAACGGCAAGGTGAGTTCTGTGAGCGTGGATATGGGGAAGGCGGTTCTTGCGGGCAAAAAAATCCCGTCCACGCTTGACGGAGATCGGGTAGTCGATCGTGCGATCATGATCGGCGGCAACGAATATAAAGTTACGCTCGTCAATGTGGGGAATCCGCATTGCGTTGTGTTCTGTGACAAAGTGGACGCGGTTGATGTCGCGAATGTAGGCCCGATGTTCGAATATGCGAAATATTTCCCGCAGCGAGTCAACGCGGAGTTTGTGCGCGTGGTCAATGACAAAACGCTGAAAATGCGTGTCTGGGAGCGCGGAAACGGTGAAACGCTTGCCTGCGGCACGGGCGCGGCTGCTTCGGTTGTTGCTGCCGTGTTGAACGGGTATTGCAAGCAGGACGAAGACATAACGGTCAAAGTGCGCGGCGGAGATTTGATCGTGCGCTATTCTTCGGACGGCACGGTAACTCTTACAGGCAATGCGCGCCAGGTCTTTGAAGGCACGGTTGAATTCTGATCGGGGGATAATATGCAGGAGATTTTTTACGAAGAGAGTGCGGGCATGCGCAATAAAGCGCCTGCGAAGCGCATGTACACGATCTTTACGATCGCGGGCGCTATCTGCCTGATATTTGCAATAATGTCTTTGCTGTTTGCTCTGACCAGTCCGGTCGGGGAAGACGGCTTTACGCGGAGCGTAGTGATCGTTTTAGTGATTTGGTTTGTGCTTTTCGGCGTTATGTTGTTTGGCGGAATTTTTCTGTTGCGGCGCAGGCATACGTTCTTTTTGGAATTTGACTATACGTTTGTTTCCGGAGAACTGCGCATTTCTAAGGTGATCCACGAGCGCCGCCGCAAACTTCTGTATAAGATCGGCGACGAAAAACTGATCAAGATCGGCCGTTACGGGTCGGAGTCGTATAAAAAGCTCAAGGCTTCGCCGGACAACCGCGAAGATATCCTGACGCCGAACAACGAAGCGGCGGAGGACAAAGAATTTTTCTATATACAGGCGATGACGGCTGTGGGGAAGCGTATACTTGTCTTGGAATGCCGTCTGCAGATGATCTATACGATTGTCCGCTACATGAACAGAAATATATTGGAATCGGAATTTAACAGAAAATGATTTACCTGGACAATGCCGCGACCACGGCACCCGATGCGGATGCGGTGCAGGCGGCTGCCAAATATTTACAAAGCGATTTTTTCAACCCCTCCGCGCTGTATAAGGAGGGGTTTGAAGTGCATAAAGAAGTCGAAGGGGCGCGCAGGCGCATTCTGTCTTATGTGGCGCCCGTCGGCGGTTATGAGCTGATATTTACAGGATCGGGAAGCGAAGCGGATAATCAGGTGCTTTTTTCCTGTCCGAATCACGGTAATATTGTGATAACGGGAGGAGAGCATGCGGCCGTATATAATGCGGCGAAAGAGCTTGCTCGGCGGGGCATGGACGTTCGCATCGCGGGATTGAATGCGGATGGGAGCGTGAACGAGCAAGAGTTATTTGGTCTTGTCGATAAAAACACCGTTTTGGTATCGGTTATTCATGTCAATAACGAAACCGGTGCGATCAATGACATTGCGTCGTTGGCTTCACATGTAAAAGAAATTGCTCCCGCGTCGGTATTTCACAGCGACGGCGTACAGGCGTTCGGAAAGATTCCGTTTACGCTTTCGGGGAAAATCGATCTTTACACGATCAGCGCTCACAAGATCGGCGGAGTGCGCGGCGTGGCGGCATTAATACGACGCAAAGGTGCGCGCCTGCATCCCCTTATTTTTGGAGGCGGACAGGAGAACGGGCTTCGAAGCGGTACCGAAAACACCTTTGCGATCAAACAGTTTGAGTTTGCGGCAGAACATAAAATTGCATCGCTTTCAAAAGATTTTGCACGGGTAAAAGAGTTGAATTTGCTTGTGCGCGGCGAATTGGATCCTGAAATTTTTGAAATTTTATCCTCTAGCTCCGCGTCTCCGTATATTTTAAGTGTTGCCGCAAAGGGGCTTCGCGGCGAAGTGCTGCTTCACATGCTGAACGATGCGGGTGTGCTGGTGGGTACGGGGTCTGCGTGCTCCTCTAAAAATCGTTACAGCCGCGTTATTTTGGCTTGCGGCGTGGGGGAGAGCAGGGCGGACGGTGTTCTGCGCATTTCTTTTTCCGCCAATAATACCGAATCGGAGGTGCGTGAGGCGGTTAGTATCATAAACAAAAATGCGCGTGCTCTTGCGGGCAGAATGAGGTAAAAATGCAAAGAGAAAGAGAGATCGTTATAATTGTCCGCTATTGCGAAATTCATTTAAAAGGAAAGAACCGCGGGTATTTTGAGAAAGTTTTTATGAACAATCTCGAAAAAGCTTTGACGGGGATCCGGCACGAGATGCGCAAGCCGAGCGGACGTTATGTAGTGGAAGAGTTTGACGCGTCGCGTGCGGATGAGATCGTGGAGCGTCTCCGTAAAGTGTTCGGTACGCATACGCTGAGCATCGGTTATAAAGTTCATGCCGATATGGAAACGATCTGGGATACGGTGAAGTCTATTGCTCCGCAGAGCGGTACGTTTAAGGTGCTGGCAAATCGCGGAGATAAGCATTTCCCGTTGAATTCCATGCAGATCAACGCAGAAATCGGCGGAAGACTGCTTGAATACAATCCGAAATTGAAAGTCGACGTTCATGCTCCCGAACATGAAGTTTACATTGACATTCGTGAAAACGGTACGGCGCTTGTCTTTTCGCAGATCGTTAAAGGCGCGGGCGGAATGCCCGTGGGGACGTCCGGAAACGGATTACTCCTTCTTTCGGGAGGGATCGACAGCCCGGTTGCGGGGTATATGATCGCAAAGCGCGGGATGCAGTTGCAGGCGCTGCATTTTCACAGTTATCCTTATACGAATATGCAAGCGCGTGAAAAGGTGGAAGAGCTTGCGCGAGTACTTTCTTCTTATACGGGAGGAATGCGTTTGCATGTCGTCAGCGTTACTCATATTCAGGAGGCGATCCACAGAGATTGTCCCGAAGAGATGATGATCACGCTGTTGCGGCGCTTCATGATGCGCATAGCGGAGCGGCTTGCAAAGCAGACGGGTGCGCAATGCATCATTACAGGCGAGAGCCTGGGACAGGTTGCGAGCCAGACGATCGAGGGTATGACATCTTCCAATGCAGTTGTAGAGAGTATGCCTGTATTGCGGCCCTTGGTCGGGTTTGATAAGACTGAAATTATTGAAAGGGCGCGCATGATCGGCACGTTTGAAACTTCAATCCTTCCGTATGAAGATTGTTGTACCGTGTTTTTGCCTCGCCATCCGTTGATCAAACCGAAATTGGAAAATGTGCTTGCGGCAGAGCAAAAACTCGATGTTGCAGGTCTGGTCGAAGAAGCTTTTGCTTCTCTGGAAACGCTGGATATCCGACAAAAATAATCCATCGCTTTTGTTCATGCTTCGGGAATTTTTCAGAAAACGCTGTTCGCTTGTTCGTAAAGCTTTCTGATTCGGGAAAAAATTTAATAGACCGGAAAAGAGCCGTTGCACTTTACGTGCAACGGCCCTTTGCTTTACAGCAATCAGATAGAATTCGTCTCATTATTTTTCCCACCATCGGTCGGGGACGGGGGATGTGTTTTTCTTTGTATTGACGGATGGAAGGATAATTTCCTGTCCGTATATTTTTTCGCCGTCGGCTCCGATGAAATAGGGTATGATGGAATAGGTGTAGATCTTATTTGCTTCAATATCCGAGTCACGAAAACATTCTTGAAGCTTTCCGTCGAATATTGTGCTTGTTTTGCCGTTTATTGTTCTTTTTACTAAATAATCATAGTACTCTGTCTGACATAGTTCGATTTTTATTGTGTTGTTTTTGTAAGATATCTTCGGACTGTCGGACGGGGACGAAAATCTCGTGCTTGTTTCGGAGGGGAGATTGGAGCTTCGGAACAGATCGGTAAAGGTATATATTTCCGGCTGATTTAGGGCGGCTAAGCGAAGAACGTGGTCTTTTTCATAAGATGCTTTGTCTAAGCGGCATTCGATCACTTTTTCGCAGGCGTCAGGTTGTCGCGGGGAGAGGTTTTCGTAAATCTTTTTGTTGAGCAGCAATGCGTAGTGGCACGGCAGGCCGCCGCCGGTGATGTCGGTGAGTGAATTGTCTGCATTTCCCATCCAAACGCCGACCGTGTGCTCAGAAGTGTAGGAGATTGTCCAAGCGTCGGTATTTCCTTTCTCCGTTCCGCAAGTGCCTGTTTTTGCACAGATATAAAAGGGCAGAGAAGCCAGCTTTTTGGCTGTTCCGTAGGTCACTGCGCTTCGGAGCATATCGCTGATAAGGTATGCGGTATCCTCAGAGTAGACCCGGCTGTTTTCTTGTTTACGGGAGTACAGGATTGTTCCGTCTTCAGCGCGAATCTCGCGGATAAATGCGGGGCGGGTATAGATGCCGCCGTTTGCGAATACGGCGTATGCGGCGGCGACATCCTGTAAAGTAAATCCTTCCGATATGCCGCCGAGAGCGAGCGCGAGTGATTTATCGTTTTCATTGATCGGTAAGCCGACCCTGCGAAGGTATCTTTCTCCGATGTCCACGCCGAGTTCGTTCAAAATTTTTACGGCAGGGATGTTCATGCTTTGAGCGAGGGCATCGCGCGCGGACACATAGCCGTTGTAAATGTCTTTGTAATTGAAAGGTGCATAGCCTGAAAAATCGGTTTTTTCATCCAGCACAGGCGTTGCCGGTGAAATCAGGTTTTCTTCGATGGCGGGGGCATATACGGCCAGGGGTTTGATAACGGAACCGGGTTGGCGTGCGATGTTTCCTTCGCTTGTAAAATATGCTGAGATGCCGCAGGCTTTGTTGTTCAGAATGATGATGCTTTTTCCGGAACGGTCCGCGTCGGTTTTCAAATTTTCGGCATAACTTTGGAGTTCGCTGTCCATATAGGTGTAAATTTTACAGCCGTCCAAAAATTTATACGGATCGTAGAAAGGCAAAGTTTCCAATTCTTCGTATACAGCGGCGATATAGGTATCCGCGGTCTGTTTTGTATCCCGCTGAGCGGGCAATGGCCGATCGGACGCGAGTTCGCAGTCGCTTTCGGAAATATATCCAAGCGCGAACATTTTGCGCAAGACGGCGTTTCTTGCGGACAGACATTTTTCAGGGTTGGAAAAGGGGGAATAATTGCTGGGCGAGCGTATGATCGCCGCGAGCAAGGCGCCTTCATCGATTGTCAGTTCGGAAACGCTTTTACCGAAATAAAATTCGGCGGCGCCGGCAATGCCGTAGCAAGCGTGCCCGAAGTAGATGCTGTTCAGATACATTTCAAGGATTTGATCTTTGGTGTATTTTCGTTCGAGTTGTTTGGTCAGTTTAATTTCTTTGAGTTTACGTACGATGGTTTTTTCACTGGACAATTGAGTATTTTTGACAAGTTGCTGACTGATCGTTGAGCCGCCCTGTTTAAACGAACGGGCCTGCAGATTTTTGAACAAGGCGCGGGCGATGCCGCGATAATCGAGCCCGTGGTGTTTATAGAAATTTTTGTCTTCGGCGGCGATGAATGCATTTTTGACGTGAGCGGGGATATCTTTGCTGTTCACGCTCTTGGAAGCGTTTTTAAAACTGACTTCGGCGATTTTGGTATCCTGCGCATCATAAATGCAGGCGATGTTCTGCGTCTGTTCGAGTTTGGATGTATCGAGCCGTTCGCCGGCAGTTATTGAAAAATAAAAAATGAATGCCGCCGCGACGGCGATCAGTAACGTGCATAAAATGATGGCGGTGATCTTCAAAAAAATTCGCATATATTTACCCTTGTATTCAGTATTTGAAGTTTTATAAAAATTATTTCCCGCGCAACAAACTTCAAAGAGTTGAAAAAATCCATTAAAAAAGCTATAATGGTAAATACAGAATCAACGGCAGGAGCTGGAATGGCAAAGCAATATTGGATTGTAACGTACGGTTGTCAAATGAACGTACATGAGTCGGAGAAAATAGCGGGCATCTTACGCGCGCGCGGGTATGAGCAGGGCGCACGGGAAGAAGATGCGGACATAATTGTATTTAACACGTGTTGCATACGAGAAAATGCGGAAAATCATGCGTACGGGAATATCGGGGCGTTGAAAAAGCTCAAGAAAAGCCGTCCGGGACTTCTGATTGCGGTAGGCGGATGCATGACGCAGCAAGAAGGGGCGGCGCAGAAACTTCGTAAAAAATTTCCGTTTGTGGATATCGTGTTCGGCACGCACAATCTTGAAGATTTGGGAGCGCTTCTCGACCGTAAAGAGGGGAGCAAAAAAGCGGTTGTGGATGTATGGGGCAAAGAGGGAGAAATCCGTGAAGAGGATTTTTCTTTCCGTTCGAGTTATCCCAATGGCTGGGTCAATATTATGTACGGGTGCAACAATTTTTGTACCTATTGCATTGTTCCGTATGTGCGCGGCAGGGAGAGAAGCCGAGATCCTGAGCATGTGATTGCAGAGGTGAACGGGCTTCTCGATCGCGGGTACAAAGAGATCACGCTTTTGGGGCAGAACGTAAATTCGTACGGAAACGATCGCGGCGGAGAATTTACCTTTCCGCAGCTATTGCATAAAATTTGTGAGAGGGACGGGAAGTATCGCATTCGTTTTATGACGAGCAATCCCAAAGATTTCGGAGAGGAGCTTGTGCGCGCCATTGCAGAACATGAGCAGATATGCAATCTTGTGCATCTTCCAGTGCAGGCGGGGTCGGATCGGGTTTTGCGGCTGATGAACCGCAAATATACGGCATCGGAGTATTTGAAGAAAGTGGAGCTTCTTCGTAAATTTGTTCCTGACTGTCAGGTGACTTCGGACATCATGGTGGGGTTTCCCACGGAAACGGAAGAAGATTTTCAGGCGACGCTTGCGCTTGTAAAAGAGGCGAAATTCTGTACGGCATTCACGTTTGTGTATTCGCCGCGGAGCGGAACGAAAGCGGCGGAAATGGAAGGACAGATTTCCGAAGAGGTAAAAAAAGAGCGGATCATGCGGCTGGTTGAGCTTGTGAATACGCAGACGCGCGAGCAATCGGTTTTATATCGAGGCAAGACGATCGAAATCTTGTGTGAAGATTATGACGCGAAAAAGGGTCTGTATCTCGGGCGCGACGAATATGGCAGGATGGGATATTTTAAGAGCGATCGCGACAGGATCGGTGAATTTGTCAAGATGCGGGTATCGGAAACGTCGGGTGTATCGCTGGCGGGCGAAGCGTTTGAGTAAAGTAAGCGCGGCATAAGCGTGAACGGAAGAAGAGGGAGAAGAATGGACACAAGCAAACTTTCGCCGATGATGCGGCACTATTTGCAAGTCAAGGAAAATTATAAAGACTGCGTTGTGTTTTATCGTTTGGGCGATTTTTATGAAATGTTTTTCGAGGATGCGCAGGAGGTTTCGCGGCTTCTCGATCTTACGCTGACGGGCAGGGATTGCGGGCTTGCCGAGCGGGCTCCGATGTGCGGGATTCCGTTTCATGCGGCGGACACATATATTGCGAAACTTGTTTCGCTGGGCAAAAAAGTTGCCGTTTGTGAACAGTTGACCGAGCCTACGCCGGGAAAAGGCATGGTGGAGAGGGACGTTATCCGCGTCGTTTCGGCCGGCACGCTTATCGAAGAGAGTTTGCTGGATGAGAAGCGCAACAATTATATTTGCTGTGTATATCTGGGCGGAGAAGATTGCGGGCTTGCATGGGCGGATATCACCACGGGAGAATTTGCCGTGACGGCATTTTCCGGGAAAGAAAATGTGGCGTCTTGTTTGGAATATCTTTCAAAGTTGGCGCCTGCAGAGATTATATGCAACGATGAATTTTTATCGCGGACAAAGAACTGCCCGCAGATACGGTTATTGCCTGCTTTTTCGTGTTATGTGCCCTGGGCGTTTTCGCTGCGTCATGCCGAAAAGAATCTTTTGGAGCAGTTGGGGTGCAAGACGCTTGAGCCGTTCGGGATCGCGCATATTCCCGCGGCGATTTCCGCGTGCGGGGCGTTGGTGGAGTATCTGCGGGAAACACAGAAACATGCCTTGAAAAACATTGACGGAGTCCGTTATGTCGGGGATGGTTCGTCAATGATGCTGGATACGGCGGCGATCAAAAATCTTGAACTTGTGCGCACGCTCGGGGACGGAAAGCGAAAGGGGTCTTTGCTGGGACTTTTGGACGTGACGCAGACGGCGATGGGCGCGCGCCTGATGAACAAGCTTGTTTTGAATCCTTTGCGGTCGAAAGAGGATATTGATTTTCGGCTGGACGGCGTGCAAGAGCTGTACAATGCAACGGTGATTCGCATAGGGCTTGCGGAAACGCTCAAGGGGATACGGGATATCGAGCGTATAGCCGGCAAGATCTCCAATAATAATCTGACGCCGCGCGATTGTGAAAATTTAGGTTTTTCGTTTGCGGCGATCCCGAATTTGAAATTTCAGCTTTCGGGTTTTACCTCGCGAGCGGTTTTGAATCTTGTGGAAGGGTTGGGTGATTTTACGGCGCTTGCCGATCTTTTGCGATCGGCATTTGTCGACAATCCGCCCGTAAACGTCAAAGAAGGCGGATATATTCGCAAAGGATACAGCCGCGAGTTGGACGAGCTTCGCGACATGCACGATAACGGTGCGCAAAAAATCATTGAGATGGAAACGCGCGAGCGGGAGGCAACGGGTATCAAAAACCTGCGCATCAAATACAATCGTGTGTTCGGGTATTCCATCGAGGTCACGAATTCATTTAAGGATAAAGTCCCGTATAATTATCAGCGCCGCCAAACGCTTGCCAACGCGGAGCGATATATCACGGCTGAGTTGAAAGAACTGGAAGAAAATATTTTGTCCAGTGCGGAGAAGAGTTTGAACTTGGAGGCGGAACTTTTCTCGCAGATCAAGCAAGTGCTTTCCGATAATATCAGTGGGCTGAAACGGTTGGCATCTGCGGTTGCGATGCTGGACTGCCTTGTTGCGTTTGCGACGGTTGCCAAGGAAAAAAATTATTGTCGCCCTGTTCTTGTAAGTGCGGGCGGAGAGCTGAAAATTGCGGACGGGAGGCATCCCGTCGTTGAGGCGCTCTCCAAGGAGAGGTTTGTGCCCAATGACACCGATCTCAGCGATGAAACGCGCACGATGGTCATTACGGGGCCGAATATGGCGGGCAAGAGTACGTATATGCGTCAAAATGCACTGATTGTGCTGATGGCGCATATGGGAAGTTTTGTGCCGGCGAAATCGGCGCAGATCCCTGAGATCGACCGAATTTTTACCCGCGTCGGCGCGAGTGATAATCTTATTCTCGACCAATCGACTTTTATGGTGGAAATGACGGAAGTCGCCTCCATTATCATGAATGCCACGCCGAATTCCCTGCTTATTTTGGACGAAGTGGGAAGAGGAACGAGCACGTTTGACGGGTTGAGCATTGCATGGGCAGTGCTTGAATACATTACCGAAAAGATTCGTGCCAAGACGCTGTTTGCGACGCATTATCACGAGCTGACCGAATTGGAAGGGAAGATCGACGGGGTCAAAAATTACAAAGTAACCGTACGGGAAACGGGTGACGGAGTGATTTTTCTTCGCAAGATCGTGCGCGGGGGCGCAAACAAAAGCTTTGGCATTGAAGTTGCGCGTTTGGCCGGTGTGCCGCAGTCTGTGACCTCCCGCGCGAAAGAAATTCTCAAAAAGCTGGAAAAGAACGACATTGCCCGAACGGCAGTCGATTTTGTGGCGGAAGAGGAATCGCGGCCCGCGTACAGCGAAGCGGAGCAAATTCTTGCCGAAACGGATATAAATAATCTGACGCCGATGCAGGCGTTTCATCTTTTATCCGACCTGGCTGAAAAAGTAAAGGCAAAGGGCTGATTGTATGGCAAAGATCAACATACTGGATAGCAGCATTTACAACCGCATTGCGGCGGGCGAAGTCGTGGACAGACCGTATTCCGTGGTCAAGGAATTTGTCGAAAACAGCCTGGATGCGGGTGCGAAAAACATTACCGTCAGCATAGAGAGGGGCGGGAAAGATCTGATTTGTGTCACGGATGACGGCGCGGGGATCGAAAGAAGCGAGCTTCGTTCGGCGTTTTTGCCGCACGCGACGAGTAAGATTTCGAAGGTGGAAGACCTTGACCTGATCCGAACGCTGGGCTTCCGCGGCGAGGCTTTGGCGAGCATCGCTTCGGTCGCGCGCGTGCGCATCCGTTCACGCTATAAAGGCAGTGCCGAGGCGTTTGAAATTTCTTGCGCGGGCGGTGTGATCAGGGAAATTCTTCCGTGTGCTCTGGGTGAGGGAACGGAAATTTGCGCCGAAAATCTTTTTTTCAATACACCCGTACGAGCAAAATTTTTAAAGACGGATAAGGGAGAGGAAGGGGGGATATCCAACTTTGTTTCTCGTTTTGTTTTGGGAAATCCAAACGTAGCTTTCCGATATTATATTGACGGAAAGTTATCCCTGCAATCGTTCGGAGGGGGATTGGATGAAGCCGTGACGGCGGTGTATGGCGGTGCGGTGATATCGGAGTGTTACCGTATTGACGCCGTAAAAAACGGGGTGCGGGTTTATGGATATATCGGCAAACCATCCTTCAGTAAACCCAATCGCACCTATCAGAGCGTATTTGTCAACGGGCGCTATGTGGTGAACAATACTGTGGCTTCTGCAATTTCCAATGCATACGGAAGTTATTTGATGAAGCGCCAGTATCCTTTTTATGTATTGTTTGTTGACGTTCCGCCTGAAATTGTCGATGTGAATGTTCACCCGAATAAATCGGACGTTCGTTTTGAAAACAATCAGATCATCTACGGCAGTATATATTCTGTTGTTTCTGCGGTTTTAGACGGAACTTCCCGCGCGCTTGATTTTGTAGTCGATGTTCCGAAAGAAGGTCTTGCAAGCGAACCGGTGCAACCTTTCCGATCGAGTATGACAGCGGCAGGCTCCAAGGTTGCAAACAATAGTTCTGCCGAGTTGCAGGCAAAACAGCCTGCGGGTATTTCTGTGGAACAAAGCGCCGCGGGAAGTCGCTCTTCCGTGCAAAAAGGGCCATTTTACGGTGATTTGCAGACAAAACAATCGGACGGTGCGGCGGGAAAGGAGCAAGGTGGCGGAGATGTACAGGTTCCGTTTCCGGAGGTAAAAAACGGGCGCGATCAGGCTGAATCGGTCGCTGCGGCAGGCGTTTTTGCGCGGCCGACAGACGTTTCGCGAGGCGTGACCTTTGAATTTCACGACAGCGGGGCGAGATCGGTTGCACCCGAAAAGGATTATTTTGCCGAAAACAAACGCTATTTGGAAACGCTGGATCAAAAGGCGAAGCAACAAAAAATTGTGTTTGAGTGTGCTGAATATCACGGCTGTCTGTTCAATACCTATCTTATTTACGAAGAGGGCGATGCTGCGTATTTTATCGATCAGCATGCTGCGCATGAGCGCCTTATTTTTGATCGGTTAAAAGCAGAAATGGATGCGCGAAAAGTGGTGCGGCAGCCGATGCTTGTGCCATATGTATTGCGTGTGAACCGTGAAGAGTTTACGTTTATCAAGGAACATATTCCCGAGATCGACGAAATCGGGTTTGAGATCGAAGAATTCGGCGGTGAAAGTTTTAAAGTGTCTTCGGTTCCGCTCGACTTGCAATCGATCGATCTCGCCTCGTTTTTTAATGAATTATTAAAAGACGTGGGGTCGCTTCGGGGTATTAAATTGTCCGAGCTTTTGCGCGATAAAATTGCAACGACTGCCTGCAAGCATGCGGTCAAGGGCGGCATGATGCTGACGGATGCGGAAAAAGAGAAATTGTTTGAAATGCTGCGCGGAGATATGGGGCTCAAATGCCCGCACGGCCGTCCGATCGCAGTGCGCATGCCGAAAACGGAAATCGAAAAGTTATTCAAAAGGATCGTTTGATTTGGGAAAAAAAGTATTGGTGGTATGCGGGGCGACCGCTTCGGGGAAAACAGGTTTTGCCGTTGAAATGGCAAAGGTTCTGGGCGGCGAGGTCATCTCGGCAGACAGTATGCTCATCTATCGCGGGATGGATATCGGTACGGCAAAACCGACGGCGGAAGAGATGCAGGGGGTCCCGCATCATATGATCGATGTCGCTTTGCCTACACAAAATTTTTCCGTTTCCGATTATGAGAGAGCGGCTCTTCCGGTGTGTGAAAAAATTCTGCAAGAAGGAAAAGTGCCGGTTGTGTGCGGAGGGACAGGGTTTTATATTCAGTCTCTTCTTTTTACGCGAGGGAACGGAAATGTCGGCGCGAATGCGGCCCTTCGCGCAAAATACGAAAAGATTGCTCGTGAAGAAGGAAACGGCGTGCTTTTTTCGCTTTTGGAAAAAGTCGACCCTGAAAGTGCGCAAAAACTTCATCCGAACGACGTGAAAAGGGTGATCCGTGCGTTGGAGATATACGATCTGACGGGCAAAAAGAAGTCTGAGCAGGACGACGGTTTTGTGGGGCGATTTCCGTATGTTGCGGTTGCATTCGACTTTCCGCGTGAAGAGCTGTATGCGCGCATCGATCGCCGGGTCGATAGTATGTTGGCCGAGGGATTGGTCGATGAGGTCAGAAATTTATATGCGTGCGGCATTGATGAAAATTGTCAAAGCATGCAGGGTATTGGCTATAAAGAAGTCCTGTATTTTTTGAAAAATAAAATTACGTACAGTACTATGTGTGACATAATTAAGCAAAATACGCGAAATTATGCAAAAAGGCAGATTACATTTTTTAAAAAGTTTCCGGGAATTCATTGGCTGGATCCGAAGGATGAGAATGTGCAAAAAGTTACGGAGATGTTTTATGCAAATTGAAACGCTGATCAAAGATTGTGAAAAAGAGCTTTCCGCGCAGTTTGCGGCGCGCGAAGAGATCGCATATAAAAACCAGGTCAAAGTGATGGAAGCGTTCCGCAAGAATAAAATTGCGCTTCGCCATTTTGTGGGAACGAGCGGGTACGGATACGGCGACGAAGGCAGGGATACATTGAATGCACTGTTTGCCGACATTTTCGGTGCGGAAGCGGCACTGGTATCGCCGAATATCGTATCGGGTACGCATGCGTTGACGATTGCTCTGTTTGGGCTTTTGCAATCGGGAGATACTCTTTTTTCGGTTTCGGGCGATCCGTATGACACGTTGCGCGAAGTTATTTCGGGCAAAGGGATCGGCTCGCTTGCCGATTACGGGATCGCGTTTAAAAAATGTGATCTTAAAGGGGGAAAGTTCGACTTTGAAGCGATTCGGCAGGGCCTGAAAGATCCGACGGTCAAAGTCGTGTTTATTCAGCGATCGCGCGGTTATGAATGGCGTGATGCGTTGAGTCAGAAACAAATCCGCGAGGCATGTGAATTCGTCCGTTCCTGCGGTTTTCAGGGTTGTATTTTTACGGACAATTGTTACGGCGAATTTGTGGAAGATACGGAACCGACCGAAAACGGTGTCGATGTTGCGGTCGGGTCGCTCATTAAAAATGCGGGAGGAGGGATTGCTCCCACGGGCGGTTATGTCGTCGGGAAAAAAGAATATATCGATAGGATTGCCGGCAGATTGACGGCGCCTTCGATCGGGGCGGAAGTAGGTTCCTACGCATACGGGTATCAGTATTTTTATGAAGGCGTGTTTATGGCGCCGCACGTTGTGTGCCAGGCGCTCAAAGGCGGGCTTTTGATCGGGGCGTGTTTGGAAAAGCTCGGATTCGAAACATCGCCGTCCGTTACGGCGATGCCCTGCGATATTACGCGCGCGATCCGTTTCAATTCGGCAAAAGAGCTGATCGGATTCATCCAGGCAGTACAGGAGGCGTCGCCTGTCGATAGTTTTGTGACGCTTGAACCGTGGGATATGCCGGGGTATCGGGAACAGGTGATCATGGCGGCAGGCACGTTTGTGCAGGGAGCCTCGATCGAGCTTTCCGCCGATGCGCCGATTAAAGAGCCGTATATTGCTTATTTTCAGGGCGGCCTGACCTATGAGCATTGTAAATATGCTCTTACAAGGATATTGCGCAAATTGTGCGGTTAAACGGGTCGCGGCAACGGATGGTTGTAAAAATATTTTAATTTCGGCAGCGGTTGTGTCAGGGAAAGAGGTGAACGAGCAATGATGGAAAAGAGACGCGGAGGAATGACCGCGGAAGAGTTTTTGAGCCTTTTTGAAAATTCGGCGAGGGAACTGGATGTAAAAAGTTCTTATACAATGGCAAGAGAGCTGGAAAAATTCCGAAGCGATCCTCTTTTGGGGTATCGCACGGCCGGGAGCAAAGCGGAATTTGAAGCCGGTGAGTATTTGTACGAAAAGATGTGCGCCATCGGATTGAAGACGGAAAAACATCCTGTGGTTTTGGACGGCTGGGAATTTTGCGGTGCGACGCTGCGTTATAATACGGATGGCGGCGAGCGCTGTATTCGTTTGGGGGGCTATCAGACCCAAATGGATGTGCAAGATTTGCAGACAGAGCTTGTCGATGCAGGCAAAGGCACGGAAAAAGATTTTCAAAAGACGGACGTGCGCGGGAAGATTGCTTTGATTCGGATCAATCAAAGGGATGAATGGTGGATCAATTATCCTGCCTATCAGGCGCATCTGGCGGGAGCGATCGCGGTGATTGCCGTACAGGACAAAGGGTACGGAGAGGTCGATCCGGCGGCGCTGAATGCGCAGGATATTTGCGGCGTACCGAATGCGCCGGCATTTTCGATGTCCAAAGCGGACATGTCTGAAGTGCTGTCGGCGATGAAAAAGGGTCGGCTTGCGGTGACGTTGAGCGCCTCGTCGCGAGTCAGGGAAAAGGTGACGACATACAACATTGTCGGGATGATTCCGGGCCAAACATCGCAAATGGTCGGGGTTTCAGCGCATTATGATTCCTATTTCCATGGCTTTGAAGACGATAACTGCGGGGTATCGATGATGCTGTCGCTGGCGCAGGCGTTGATTCGTTCGGGATACCAGCCGAAAAAGACACTGGTGTTTATCGCTTTTGCGGCGGAAGAGTGGGGTAAGATCAATTCGAGATACGATTGGTCGGCCGGTGCGTATGCGGAGATGACGCAAGGGTTGAACGATTGGCGCGGGAGAATGATTGCGGATATCAACTTGGAACTTCCGGCGATCGCGCACGGAAAAAAGCATTATATTCGCAGTGTATATGAATATAAACATTTTTTACGTGATTTTTTAAAAGATCCGAAAGGTGTAGACGAGTATTATCCGGAAGGAGCCGATGTTGTCTGCCCGGTGCAGACGTGGTCGGACGATTTTTCGATGTCGATCAACGGTGTGCCCTCGCTTGTCAACGAATTTTCGTCGGGCAGTTTTATGGAAACGCATTATCACTCGCAGTTTGATGACGATACATCGTACGATGAGCGGATCTATTCTTTTCATCATAGGCTGTATCTGCGGCTGCTTTTGGCGTTTGACAACTGTTCTTTGCCGCCGATGGATTTCTCCACGCGCATACGGCGCTTGGTGCGCAGTCTGAAAGGCGACATAACCGAAACGGCAGAGGCGGACGAGTTTTACAAAGCGGCGGAGAAGGCGGAGGAGACGGCGGAAGAGCTGTATGAAATGATCTGCGGCGTAAATCATTCCAAGCAGCCGCAGGAGCGCGAAAATGTGGCGGGAGTTATGATATTGGATGCTTTTAAATATTGTGAAGATAACTTTGTCGCCTTGGATTGGTATGAAAAATCTGTTTTCCCGCATGAGAATCCGCAAAAAAACATTGAATATATGCAGCGGGCGATGACCGCGTTGGAGGAAGGGGATGCGGAAGCGGCAAAGAGCGCCATGGTGGAAGTGGACGATAACAGTTACGCAGAGGCATTTGCGCGCGGGGTGACCTCATATTTTACGGCGCGGGCGCTGACGGATACAGGTTCATGGGGAAGCGGGCGTCTGACGGGGCATATTGATTTGTTTGGTGTCATGCGCGCGGTTATGGATAAGGGGAAAGACGGAGGAGAGGATTTTACCTTTGAAAAAGAGGAACTCGCCGTAAAAATGGCAGTGGAAAGGAAGAATCTGCGCTGTTTGATCGAGGCGGAAACGGCACGGCTGAAAGGCTTGACGAAAAAATTACAAGGAGCGATTGCCGCCGTAGAGGCATTGAACCGATAATTATGGAAATATGTAACTTGCACAAATTGCGAAGGGAAGATTTTGAAGCGGTGATCCGAACGCTGACGGAATGTTTTTTCGAAGATCCTCTGTACAAAGCGCTGATACCCGAGCGGGCGCAGCGCATGGAGATATTGCCGGAAGTGTTTGATTGTGACACCAACGAACTGGCGCAGTATTGCGATATGTATTCCGATTCGCCGGACGTGAACGGGCTGATCATGTTGGAAGACCCTGCGGAACACAAAGGAGCCCGCAAATATCTGGCGGAACGGTATTTTGCATACCTTACGGAGCAAAGGCTGATCGAGGATGACGAAACGGGTGAGATTGCGGAAAATTTTCGCAATGCCAAGGAGTTTTTATCTTCGGATTGGGTCACGAAGGCGGGACAGAACATAATTCATATAGTATATTTTGCTGTACGGAAGGCATATCACGGGAAAGGCATCGCGCATAAATTGATTTATCCCGTGCTGGAATATGCGGACAAAAACGGTTTACAAGTTGCTTTGGAAACGCACAACGCTGCGAATCTGGATATGTACCGCCATTATGGTTTTGAAATTTTCGATGAGTTTTCGGGAAAGTTTCCTCTGTATGAATATTGCCTTTTGCGCACTCCGAAATTCAAGCAATGAACGAGACGTGACGGGCTGTAAAATACAGCCATGAAAAAGCCGCGGCAGATCAAGGATCTGCCGCGGCTTTTTGCTGTTATGATTTATAAAATAATGTTGACCAATCTTCCGGGAACCACGATAAACTTTCGGATCACTTTGCCTTCGATGAGCGGGCGGATGGATTCGTCCGCGAGGACGATTGCCTGGATCTCGTCGTTGGAAAGTCCTTTGGCGAGCATGATTTTGGTTTTGATCTTGCTGTTGACCTGGACCGCATATTCGCTTTCTTCGCGTTCGAGAGCGCTCTCATCGCAGACGGGATACTTATGATCGAACACCGAATATTTTCCGCCCCATTGTTCCCAAAGTTCTTCGGTAAAGTGGGGTGCAAACGGAGCGAGCAAAAGGAGAAGATCGCGCGTGCATTCTTTCAGGAATGCATTGTCTTTTTCGGCGAAGCCGTCATATTTGTAAAGTGCGTTCACGTATTCCATCAGGCGCGCCACTGCAGTGTTGAAAGAGAAGCTTTCCAAATCGCGCGTGATTTGGCGGATTGCATAGTTGCGCGCATAATTGAGGTCTTTCTCGTTAGCGCCGGCCGCAACAGAATCTTTGGCGGATTTGTAATCTTTGACTTTCAGAACGAAGCGTTCGACGCGGTCCAAGAATTTTGCGACCGATTTGATGCCGTCGTCGCTCCAGGGGCCGCCTTCGGTGTAGGAGAAACCGAACATAAGATACATACGGAAGACGTCTGCGCCGTACGTAGAGACATATTCGTCGGGTGAGACGATATTGCCTTTGGATTTAGACATGCGGTTTCCGTCAGGCCCGAGGATCACTCCTTGGTGGACAAGCGATTGGAAAGGTTCGTCGAAATTGAGGTATCCCATATCGCGGAGCGCTTTCGTAAAGAAGCGGGCATAGAGCAGATGCATGCAGGCGTGTTCGGCTCCTCCGACGTACTTATCGACGGGAAGCATTTTATTGACGATCTCGGGATCGAATGGCATTTTGGTGTTGTGAGCGTCCGGATAGCGGAGATAGTACCAGCTGGAGCAGACGAACGTATCGAGGGTATCCGGGTCGCGGAGCGCATCGCCGCCGCAGTGCGGGCACTTTGTGTGCATAAATTCGTCGCACTTTGCGAGCGGGGATTTCCCGTCCGGCTCGAATTCTACGTTATACGGAAGCCGAACCGGCAAATCTTTGTAAGGCACGGGAACAATGCCGCAGTGCGGGCAGTGAATGACGGGGATGGGGGCGCCCCAGTACCGCTGGCGGGAAACAAGCCAGTCGCGCAGGCGGTAATTGACTTTGCGCTGACCTTTCCCGAGTTTTGTCAGGTAATTGGTGATTTCCGTGCGGGCATCCTCTCCGAATCTGCCGTCGAATTGCAGGCTGTTGACGCATATTCCGTCTTCACAGAAGGGAAGCACGGTTTCGCCGTTTTTGTTTTCGATAACTTTTTTGACAGGCAGGCCATATTTTTTTGCGAACATGAAATCGCGTTCGTCGTGAGCGGGAACGCCCATGACGGCACCTGTGCCATAGGAATAAAGGACGTAATCGGCGGCGTAGATCGGAACTTTTTCGCCGTTGACGGGGTTGATCGCGTAGTGTCCGATGAAGACGCCCGTCTTTTCGCGCGCGGAGGAAAGACGTTCGATCTCGTTGGTCTTTGCGGTTTCCGCGACATATTTTTCGACGGCTTCGCGTTGTTCTTCGGAAGCCAGCTTTTTCACGAGCGGATGTTCGGGCGCGAGGACGACATACGATACCCCGAAGACGGTGTCGCAGCGGGTTGTAAACACTTTGAATTTGTCGCCGCTCTCGCATTCGAACTCGATTTCGCAGCCGGTGGATTTTCCGATCCAGTTGCGTTGCATGAGTTTGGTCTTTTCGGGCCAGTCGATTTTATCGAGCCCTTGCAAGAGTTCTTCTGCGTATTGCGTGATTTTGAAAAACCACTGAGTGAGGTCTTTTTTGATGACGGGCGTACCGCAGCGTTCACAGCATCCGTCGACGACCTGTTCGTTGGCAAGCACGGTGTTACAGCTCGGGCACCAGTTTACGGGAGCCTCTTTACGGTAAGCAAGCCCGTTCTCGAACAGTTTCAAAAACATCCACTGCGTCCATTTGTAATAATCCTCTTCGCAGGTCTTGACTTCGGCGGACCAGTCGAACATAGCGCCCATGGCTTTGAGTTGTTGTTCCATGGTCGCGATATTCTTTTCGGTGGAATCCTTTGGATGGATCTTTGTTTTTATGGCATAATTTTCGGCGGGAAGGCCGAAGGCGTCAAAGCCCATCGGCTGGAATACTTCATAGCCCTGCATTTTTTTGAAGCGGGCATAGCTGTCGGTCGGGCCGTAGTTATACCAGTGCCCGATGTGCAGTTTCGCGCCGGAAGGGTATGAAAACATTTCAAGAACGTAAAACTTCTTGTCTGCATTCTTTTTGTTGAAGCAGTTTTCTTTCGTTTTCTCCCACCGCTGCTGCCATTTGCTTTCAACGGTTTTCATATCCATACAAATTACCTCCGAAACCGAAAGGTTTCAATTTTGTTTTTTGATCGCTCTGTAAACAAAGTACGTGATCGGCCCGACCAGCGGAATCAGCATGATCGCGATATTCCAGGGGATGATCGACTTTACCAAGCCTTTGTCTTTCATCAGAAGATACGCCGCGGCGATTGCCATGAAATAGTGCACGGCGAGGACGGCGATCAGAATGATCAGAAGGGGCGGCATATAGAGACCTGCCTAAAAGATTTCATTTGATTATATAATTTTTTTTTGCGTTCGTCAAGTTAAGCGAAGACAAACGGGCAAAATTTTATGAAATTCGGGGAGAAGAGGATGATTTTCGTAAATAATTCGCGTTTGGTTGCATACACTGAAATTATGGAAAAACTCATTCTTTCCGAAAAGCAATCGCATTGCCAGTACATCGCATATGCCGCAGGGGCGCTTGCAAAAGCGGCGGAGGGGCAAAGCACGGAGATCCGATTTGTGTCGGGACGGGTAGAACTTGTGCTTTGCGGGCAGGAAAAGGAAATGGCTGTATTGCACAAGCTTGCGGCGGAAAAGATCGCGGAGATAATCTGCATCGGGTACAAATACGAATATTTCCGCTCACTGATCCGTCCTGCGGGGCTATGCGAAGAAGATCGCGAGATTTTGCTCGCCGCAATACTGGCGGCAGATTTTGCGGAAGACTCGCGGTATGTGCGGACTCGCCTGGAAGGGATCGGGGAGCATTCACTGGACGGCTTTTATAATTTCCGTCTTCGGAATTTGCAGGAGAAATGGAAAAGCATCGCGGCGTGCGTGCCCGGGTATTTTACGGAAAGCCAGCTGACGGAATTCATGGAATATCTGCTCGGGGCAAGCAAGGGAAAAGTATTTTTGCGCGGGTCGGAAGTGTATGACGGGAGATGCCGCCGTTTGCGCAGGGCGACGCTGATAGAGGACGGCAAGTCGGAAATGGGCACATTGCGCGAGATCGTACTCAGCGGCGCGGGAAAGGTGGAATGTCTGTCGGCGCTGTCGTCGCGGCAGGAAAAGTTTTTGCGGAGGTATTATGCCGGGCGGGTTGCATTCTTTTCATAAAAATTTTTTTGCCGAGCCTGAAAATCGTTGACAAAAGGCGCGAAACGGATTACAATTTATTCACAACGGAATGCAATGGGAAAAGACAAGTAGCTTGGATGGGCCGATCGGCAGAGAGCGGAATAATTTGCTGCAAGTTCCGCGTTCGGTATCCTTGGCGAAACCGCTTTTTTCTGCAAAAGTTACGTTTCTTTGAAAAAACGGTAAAGAGGTCGGATAATCCGGCAATTAAGGTGGAACCGCGCAAATGTTATGCGTCCTTAAACGAAAGTTTGAGGGCGTTTTTGTTTTATTTACGGTCAATACGGAGGATAGAAAAAATGGTTATCACACTCAAAGGCGACAAACGGGAATATGCGGGCCCCGTATCGTGCAAGCAGATCGCAGAAGATATCAGCGAAGGTCTGGCGCGGGCGGCGGTTGCGGCAAAGGTCAACGGGACACTGGTAGATCTTTCGCATGTCGTGGACAGTGACAGCGATGTTGAGATCGTCACTTTGAAAGATAAAGAGGGCCTGAATGTCTACCGTCATACGACGGCACACGTTTTGGCGCAGGCTGTCAAGGCGATATTCCCGACGAGCAAGCTCGCGATCGGGCCGACCATCGATAACGGGTTTTATTACGATATCGATTTCAAGACGCCGATCACGCAGGAAGATCTGGGAAAGATCGAGGCAGAGATGAAAAACATCATCAAGAGCAATCTCCCCATCGAGCGCTTTACCCTTCCGCGCGCGGATGCGATCAAGCTGATGACGCGATATTCGGAAAAATATAAAGTCGAATTGATCAAGGATCTTCCCGAGGGTGAAGAAATTTCCTTCTATAAGCAGGGAGATTTTACCGATCTCTGTCGGGGACCGCACCTTCCTTCCACGGGCAAGATCAAGGCGTTTAAGCTCATGAGCATAGCGGGAGCATATTGGCGCGGCAACGAGAAAAATAAAATGCTCACCCGTATTTATGGCACGGCATTTGCGAAAAAAGACGAGATGGATGCCTATTTCAATATGTTGGAAGAGGCAAAAAAGCGCGACCACATCAAGCTCGGCAAGGAGCTCGGATTGTTTGCGCTGCTCAACGAAGGGAAGGGATTTCCGTTTTTCTTGCCGAAGGGCATGGTTCTGAAAAACACTTTGATCGATTATTGGCATCAGATCCATACGCGGGAAGGTTATGTCGAGGTTCAGACCCCGATCATTCTGAACCGCAGCCTGTGGGAGACGTCCGGGCACTGGGATCATTACAAAGAAAATATGTACACGACAAAGATCGACGGGGAAGATTGTGCGATCAAGCCGATGAACTGTCCGGGAGGCATGCTCGTTTATAAACTGAACCCGCACAGTTATAAAGATCTGCCCATCCGCATGGGTGAGTTGGGACTGGTGCACCGCCATGAAAAGAGCGGGCAGCTGCACGGGTTGATGCGCGTGCGTTGCTTTACGCAGGACGATGCGCACATTTTCATGCTTCCCGAGCAGATCACTTCGGAGATCAAAGGGGTCGTGCGGATCATCGACGAAGTTTACACGCTGTTCGGATTTAAATACCATGTGGAGCTTTCCACGCGTCCCGAAAACAGCATGGGAAGCGACGAGGACTGGGAAAATGCAACGAACGCGCTGCGCGCCGCGTTGGACGACCTCAAACTTCCGTATGCGGTCAATGAAGGGGACGGTGCGTTTTACGGGCCGAAGATCGATTTCCACCTGACCGATTCCATCGGCAGGACGTGGCAGTGCGGCACGATTCAGCTGGATTTCCAGCTTCCGCAGCGTTTTGAGGCGGAATATACGGGCGAAGACGGGCAGAAGCATCGTCCGATCATGATCCACCGCGTGGTATTCGGCTCGATCGAACGGTTTATCGGAATTCTGATCGAACATTATGCGGGCAAATTCCCCGTGTGGCTGGCGCCCGTACAAGTGAAAATTCTTCCCGTTTCCGATAAATCGGCGGATTATGCGAAGCAAGTGGAAGCGGTGCTCAAAGCCAAGGGGATCCGAGTGGAGACGGATCTGCGCAACGAGAAGATCGGTTACAAGATCCGCGAGGCACAGTTAGAAAAACTGCCGTACATGCTGATCATCGGCGACAAGGAAAAAGAAGAGGGTACGGTTGCCGTGCGCATGCGCGAAAAGGGCGATATCGGCAGCATGGCTTTGGACGAATTCGCGGAACGTGTCAAAAAAGAAAACGACGAAAAGATCGCTTTCTGAGCACTGAAAGGGCGATGGTCGGAAAAATTTGAAAAATACGCGGATTTATTCATAAAAAGCAGAGAAAACAATTGACAGAACGAGGGAAATTTGCTATTATATTGCGGTAAAGCAGAAGAAGACCTTCTCGCCTTGCGGCAATCGCGCTTGCAAGTGCCCTTAAAATTATCATAGATCTTTGTGTTTCGCGGTCTTATTATGATTGATTTTAGGCGGGTCGTATTCTGTACGACCCGCTTTTATATTGTTCTGAAAGATGACAGGACAAAGAATTGAAAAAGGAAGGTATAAAACAATTAAAGACCAGCATCAGGTTAACGGAGAAATCCGCGATCAGGAAGTGAGAGTGATCGGTTCGGACGGGAATCAGCTTGGGATCATGAGTGCGCGGGAGGCACTGCGCCTTGCGGAAGAGAGTGATTTGGATCTTGTAAAGATTTCGCCGACGGCGAATCCGCCGGTCTGCAAGATCATGGACTATGGCAAATACAAGTTCGAGCTGGGGAAAAAGGAAAAAGAGTCACGCAAAAATCAGAAGATGGTCGAAGTAAAGGAAGTTCGGCTGAGCATGACCATTGACGTGGGGGATCTGAACGTGAAGTCGCGTCAGGCGCAGAAATTTCTGGAAGCGGGAAATAAGGTCATGGTATCCATCCGCATGCGCGGGCGTCAGAATGCGCATGTGCCGATGGGGATCGAAGTGATGAATCGATTTTTTGATATGATGGAAGGCAAAGCCGTCATGGACAAAAAACCGATGAACGAGGGGCGCAACATTACGATGATGCTTTCGCCCGCAAAACAGTAAAGCGTCGATACGGCGTGCCGCGAGATGCGGTATATCGTATGCGCGTTGATAGAAAAAATAATTTCGGAGGAACGAAAAATGCCTAAACAGAAATCGCATAGCGGCTCGAAAAAGCGCTTCGACATTACGGGAAGCGGCAGAGTAAAGAGAGCGCAGTCGGGTAAAAACCACAAGACGGGCGAAAAACCCAGGAAGAGGAAGAGAAGTCTCCGCCAGACGGCTTTCGTGAATGAAACGCAGGAAGCTACGGTTCGGAACATGATTCCGTACAAGAAATAAGCGAGGAGGAGAGATATCATGCGTATTAAAAGAGGAGTAAACGCTGTTAAAAAGCGCAGAAAGATTTTCAAATTAAGCAAGGGCTATTTCGGTTCCAAGAGCAAATCGTACAGGATCGCGCGCGAAGCGGTCATGAAGTCGCTGATGTATGCTTACATCGGCAGGAAGAACAGGAAGCGTGATTTCCGTCAGCTGTGGATCGCTCGTATCAATGCGGCGGCTCGTCAGAACGGACTTTCTTACAGCAAGTTCATGCACGGCTTAAAGGTTGCCGGCATTGATTTGAACAGAAAGGTTCTTGCGGATATCGCGGTCAATGATGCGGCGGCTTTTGCCGCGCTTGCGGAAAAAGCGAAAGCGGCCATCGCGTAACGGCTGAAAACCTTCTTGACAGCAAGAAGGTTTTTTGCTATTGCGGGATGATTGTCGGCCGCGCAGGATTGCGGAGGGGGAGCGGTATGATCATAACTTCGCGGAGCAATCCGTTTGTGAAACACATACTCTCGCTGCGGGAGAAAAAATACAGGCGCGAATACGGCGAATACATTGCCGAGGGGATCAAACAAGTACGGGAAGCGCATGCGAGCGGCTGTGCGATCGAGCATATTGTGTGTTCGGAATCATATACGGGAGACACGTTTTCTCCGGATAAAACGGTTATCGTTTCGGACAGCGTCTTTGCGAAGCTCTCGGAGGACATGGCGCCGCAGGGTATTTTAGCTGTTCTGCGTATTCCGGAAGGGACGCTTGCTTCGCCAAAGGGGCGTTGCCTGCTTTTGGACGGCGTTTCCGATCCGGGAAATCTTGGTACGATCATTCGCACGGCAAATGCGGCGGGATACGAAGATATCTACTTGCACGGGTGTGCGGATCCTTATTCCTCCAAATGCGTGCGCGCGTCGATGAGCGGCATATACTTTGTGCGTTTGCATGCGGGAACGCGAGAAGACTTGCTTTCGGCGATCGGCGAAGTTCCGCTTCTGTGTGCGGATATGGACGGCGAGAATGTTTTTGATTTTGAAGCGCCGGAATGTTTTTGTCTTGTGATCGGGAACGAAGCGAACGGCGTAAGCAGTGAAATTCGTGAAAAGTGTGCGCAAACGGTCTGCATTCCCATGCGAAAGACATGCGAAAGCCTGAATGCGGGAGTCTCCGCGGGCATTTTGATGTATGAGCTTTCCGAGCACCGCAAGCGCTGAGAGGTATGGAATTATAAATAAAAAACAGGAGATGGAGAACGATGTCAGGACATAGCAAATGGCATAACATACAGGCAAAAAAGGGTAAGGCAGACGCGGCGCGCGGCCGTATTTTTACAAAGCTGGGGCGTGAAATAGCCGTGGCGGCAAAGGGCAACCCCAATCCCGATACGAACAGCAAGCTTGCGGATGCGATCGCGAAGGCAAAAGCGAACAATATGCCCAACGACAACATCCAGCGCTGTATCAAGAAGGCGGCGGGCGAGCTGGGCAGCACGACGTATGAAACGCTGGTTTATGAAGGATACGGCGTAGGCGGAAGCGCGCTGATCATCAGCACGTTGACCGATAATAAAAACCGCACGGCGGGCGATGTGCGCAGCACGCTTTCCAAATGCGGCGGCGAACTCGGCAACACCGGTTGTGTATCGTATATATTTGACAACAAAGGGCTGATCGTGGTCGAACGCAGCCTTGACTTGGATGAAGACACCATGACGGAATACGCAATCGAGGCGGGGGCAGATGATGTCGTGACGTTGGATGATGTGTTCGAGATTTATACGAGTCCCGCAGCGTTTTCGGATGTGCGCAAATTTTTGGAAGGGAAAGGCCTTTCGTTTTTGGAAGCGGATGTGCGCATGATCCCGCAGAACAAGATCACCTTGGATGCGGAAAAGACCGAAAAATTTATTAAACTTCTTGACAAACTGGAAGAACTGGACGACGTACAGGATGTATATCATAACGTAGATCTTCCCGACGACGAGGAAGAAGAATAAAGATAACCGTACCGCGGGAATTTTGGCGGATATTTTGCAGGAGGAGCGGAAGATGACTGTTCTTGAAACCTGCCGTAAGGCAAAAGAGAGTGTGAGAGCGATCGCTTTTGCGAGCGAAGCGGATATGAATGCCATGCTTTCGGCGGCGGCACAAGCTCTGCGCGCGCACGCTTCGTATATTATATCGGAAAATAAGAAGGACGTAGCGGCCTGCACGCGCGGTTCGCAATTTATCGACCGGCTGATGCTGGACGAAAAGCGGATCGACGGCATTGCCGCAGGACTGGAAAAACTGATCGAACTGAAATGTCCCGTCGGGGAAGTGTTGGAGGAGAGGACCTTATACAACGGGCTCAAGCTGCAGCGCGTACGCGTACCTTTGGGAGTTCTGGGGATCATTTACGAAGCTCGTCCCAACGTGACGGCGGATGCGATCGGCCTTGCGATCAAGAGCGGGAACGCGATCGTGCTGCGCGGCAGCAAAGACGCAATTTATTCCAATAAGGCGATTACGACGGTAATTAAGCAAGCGATCGCGGATAAGGGCTACGATCCCGAATTCATTCAATTGATAGAAGATACTTCTCGCGAGGGCGCAACGCAGTTTATGCAAATGAACGGGCTTGTAGACGTTTTGATCCCTCGCGGCGGCGCGGCGCTCATTCAAAGCGCAGTGCAGAATGCGACTGTTCCGGTGATAGAAACAGGAACAGGCAATTGTCATGTTTATTTCGAAAAGAGTGCGGATATGGCAAAAGCCATTCCCATTCTTATCAATGCCAAGACGCAGCGTACCTCTGTTTGCAATGCTTGCGAAAGCCTTTTGATCGATGCGCCATTTGCCAAAGAGCATCTTGCGGAGATCGTCAAAGCGTTGCAGGACAAAGGGGTGGAGATTGTGGCGTGTAAAAAGTGCCGCGAGATCATGCCGGAACTCAAACCCGCAACGGAAGAGGATTTTGCGGCTGAATTTCTGGCACTGAAAATATCCGTCAAAATTGTCGAGGGAGTAGAGGAGGCGATTGCGCATATCAACCGCTACGGTACGCATCACAGTGACAGCATCGTGACGGAAGACAGGGCGGCGGCGGAGAAATTTTTAAATGAAGTGGACAGCGCCGCGGTTTATCACAATGCGAGTACGCGCTTTACGGACGGCTTTGAATTCGGACTGGGCGCGGAGATGGGGATATCCACACAAAAGCTCCATGCGCGCGGGCCGATGGGATTAAATGAGCTTACGAGTTATAAATATTGCATCCGCGGGAACGGGCAGGTTCGCGGATAAAAAATTTTTCTCGGCATGAATAAATGCCGCAAAAGCGAAGATACTAAGAATGTCAGCGATGGCAAAGCAGATCCGTTGAATGAAAGAAGAGTTTCGAAAGAAAAGAGTTTGTGAGAAGGGTTTGCAGAAAAAGTTATCGCTTTCATATAAAGTCACGCTTTGAATGCGGCAAAAATTCTTATACCGGACAAGAGAGCCGAGGCAGATGGAGTCTGCGTTTGAGGCGATTTCAGAAAGTATAAAAAATGCACCCGCAGGATAGAGCGGGGCATAAAACGAAAAGGACGTGCGAGTGATTGCGTGTCCTTTTCTGCTATTTACGTTTTTTTTTGCGGAAAGCTGTTTACAACTTGCGGCAAATATGGTAAAATGAGACAAACACAAAAGGAGGTGTTTATGGCTCGAAAAAAAACCGGCGTGCAGAGAGCGGCGGAAAAAACGGTGAAAAAAACACATATCGCGACGGTTGTGTTGGCGGTCTTGTTTTTGGCAGTCGGTGCGGCTGCGGGGATTTTTGTCAGCGGGCAAGTCACTAAAAACGATGCGTTCGAGCTGCGCGGCGAAAAATGCGTATATTTGGAAGTCGGGCAGTCTTACGAAGAGGCTGGGTGGACGGCTACTTCTTTCCGCCGCGATGTTTCCGATAAAGTAGTCGTGACGAAAAATACAGTGGACACAAGCCGGGAAGGTATCTATGAGATCATCTATATTCTGAATGATTTTCGATTTTCGCAGGCGAGAAGGGTACGGTATGTCGTCGTGGGTGAACCGGATGATTTGGCGCGCTTTGAGGAATGGCTGGGAGGTACGGAATAATGGCGAAAAAGTTTTCCGTCGGTAAGACGGTGATCGCATGTTTTCTTGCGCTTGTGATCGGATTTATTGCGGCATTTTTTCTTTGGGCCTACATGCATCGTAAGACGGAGAGCGATTCGATTTATGTATCGGGCGACCTTCAATTTCATTTCATGCAGCTCGGGAACAATTACACTGGCGACAGTATATACATAAAAGCTGGCGATACGGACATTCTGATCGATGCGGGATCGCGGGCGGACAGTACAGACACGACGTCGGAATACATCGACCAGTTTTGCACGGACGGGGTTTTGGAATATGTGATCGCGACGCACGCGGATCAGGACCATATTGCCGGATTTGCGGGAAGCGATGATTATCCTAGTATTTTCGAGCGGTACGAGTGCAAGACGATCATTGATTTTGCACGGACAAACAAGACAACGAACGTCTATAAAAAGTACGTAGAGAACCGCGATGCGGAAGTGGAAGCGGGGGCAGTGCATTATACTGCTTTGGAATGCTGGGAGGAAACCAACGGGGCAAAGCGTTCGTATGAAATTTCAGACGGCGTGACAATGAATATCCTGTACACTAAATTTTACGAAGAGCACACTTCGGATGAAAATAATTATTCGGTGTGCCTGTTGTTTACGCAGGGAGAGAGGAATTTCCTTTTTACGGGCGATTTGGAAGAGGAAGGGGAAGGGGAAGAAAGTCTGGTAGAAAGCAACGTGCTCCCCAAGGTGGAGCTGTTCAAGGCTGGACATCACGGCTCGGGTACGTCGTCAGGGGATGCGCTTCTATCTGTGATACAGCCGAAGATTATTTGTGTTTGCTGCTGTGCGGGGAGTGTAGAGTACACGCAAAATCTGGAGAATACGTTCCCGTATCAAACGACGATTGACCGATTTGCGAAATACACCGATCAGGTGTATGTAACAACTTACGGAACAATCGAACTGACGAAGGATGATGAGGGCAACGATAAATACGTGAATACAGGGTTTGCGCCTTTGCACGGAAACATTGTTGTGACGTCCAAAAGTTCGGGGGTGAGCGTGAAGTGTTCGGCAAACGACGGTGTGCTTTTAAAGGACACGGAGTGGTTCAAAAATAACCGTGAGACGCCGACGGAGTGGCTTTCCTGACAAAATTAGACGTATGGGCGGCGGGTATAAGCAAAATCAATGCTTTACCCGCCTTTTTCTGTGTCAAAATATTTGCGAATTTGCGTGAAAAGTATTAAAATAGTAAAGAAAGTTTGAAAGTCAGGAGAGATATTTTGATTCGTAACGATTTAAGGAACGTGGCAATTATTGCGCACGTAGACCACGGTAAGACGACGTTGGTCGATCAGATGCTCAAGCAGAGCGGAACATTCAGGGAAAATCAGGTGGTGGAAGAGCGCGTTATGGATTCCAACGCGATCGAGCGTGAACGCGGCATCACGATTTTGGCGAAGAACACATCCGTGCATTATCACGGAGTCAAGATTAACATTATTGATACGCCGGGCCATGCCGATTTCGGCGGTGAAGTGGAACGTGTTCTGAAAATGGTAAACGGCGTACTGTTGCTTGTCGATGCGGCGGAGGGACCGATGCCGCAGACGCGATTTGTCATGCAGAAGGCGCTCGAACTCAACCATAAGCTGATCATTGTAGTGAACAAGGTAGACCGTCCCGACGCGCGCATTGCGGAAGTGCAGGATGAAATTTTGGAACTTCTCATCGATTTGAACGCTACGGATGACCAGTTGGAAAGCCCGATCATATTTTGTTCCGGGCGCGCGGGAACGGCGTCTCGCTACGCAGACAAGGAAGGGACAGACCTTACGCCTTTGTTTGATACGATTCTCAATCATATTCCGCCGATGGAGGTGGATGAGAAGGCGCCCATGCAATTGCTTGTGTCCTCCATTGATTATAACGATTATGTCGGACGTATCGGGATCGGACGGATCGAGCGCGGTTGCGTGAAGGCCAATCAGGAAGTGGCGATCTGCAATCACAATATACCCGGTATGAACAAACGAGGGAAACTTGTAAACCTGTATCAGATCGAGGGCCTGTCGCGCGTTCCGGCAGAAAGCGCAATGGCGGGCGATATTGTTTGCTTTTCGGGATTGGAAGGCATCAACATCGGCGATACCGTCTGTGCGATTGATCGCGTAGAGGCTGTGCCGTTTGTAAAGATCAGTGAACCGACGGTTGAGATGACTTTTTCGGTGAACGACAGCCCGTTTGCCGGTAAGGAAGGGAAATTTGTCACTTCGCGCCATTTGCGCGAAAGACTGTACCGTGAACTTTTGCGCGACGTTTCTTTGAAAGTTGAAGATACGGATACTGCGGAAGCGTTCAAGGTAAGCGGCAGAGGAGAAATGCATCTTTCGATCCTGATCGAAAATATGCGCCGCGAGGGGTATGAATTTCAGGTCAGCACGCCGAAAGTTTTGTACAAAACCATTGACGGGCAATTGTATGAGCCGGTCGAACGGCTGATCGTGGATGTTCCCGAAGACGGCACCGGGTCAGTATTCCAGAGTATGGGCGAGCGCAAGGGTGAACTTGTACACATGAGTGCGATCGGTTCCCGTATGCGTCTTGAATTTTTGATACCGGCACGCGGTTTGTTCGGATACAAGAGCGAGTTTCTGACGCAGACCAAGGGTGAGGGCGTCATGAATTCCGTGTTTTTTGAGTATCAGCCGTATAAAGGCGACTTGAAGCGCCGCGATACGGGTTCGCTGGTCGCGTTTGAGACAGGCGAAGCCGTAACGTACGGGCTCTTCAATGCACAGGATCGCGGGATTTTGTTCATCGATCCGGGCACGCAGGTTTACGAGGGCATGGTTGTCGGCGTTTCGCCCAAGAGCGACGACATCAATGTCAATGTTTGCAAGAAGAAGCATATGACGAATACGCGTGCGGCAGGCAGTGACGATGCGATGCGATTGAATACTCCCAAAAAAATGAGCTTGGAAGAATGTCTTGAATTTTTGAATGACGATGAACTTTTGGAAGTTACTCCGCTTTCGTTGCGCGTGCGTAAGCGCATTTTGGACAGCGAATTGCGAGCCAAAGCGCGCGCCAAAGAGAAAAAGGCATAATTTAAGCGATACGATTCATAAAATATCCCTGACGACAATGTTCGGAGGGGATTTTTTTATGGAAGAAAATAAACCGCAAACCGTGCTCATCGAGGAACAAAAAAAGATCACGATGACGGGGGTTGCGAGCGTTGATTCTTTTTCGGCACAGCAAATTGCATTGACACTGGAAAACGGGCGTGCGGCGGTCAGCGGAGAGGATCTGAAAATCACCAATTTTTCCAAGACGAACGGTTCGTTTTCGGCATCCGGAAAGATCAACGGCGTACGATTTTACGCGAAAAAGGAAAAAATCGTGAAGAGGCTTTTCGGTTGATGACGGAATTGGGGGCGGTGTTTGCCTGTGCGCTTACGGGTGTATCGGCAGGATTCGTATATGAATTAAACAGAATATTTCGTTTCTTTGTAAAAAGCAGGGCGGCGGCGATCATAGCAGACGTCCTGTTCTTTGCCGTATTCGGGGCGATGCTTGTAGGGGCGTCGGCTCTCTTCCGTATGCCAGATTTTCGCCTGTATATGTATTTGTCGGCGGGGGTAGGTTTTTTTCTGTACGGGGAAACTTTGCACAGAATACTTGCATTTTTTGCAAAGAAACTGTATAATACAATCAGGAGCAGTTGTGCGCCCCTGTGCGCGCGGCTGAAAGAGATCCGTGAAAGAAGAAAAGTTCAAAAAAATCGTAATAGGAGCGACCGTCGCAGCCGTCGTGTTGTTCGTGTTTCTGCTCGTGTTCTGGATCAGCCAGCTGATTTCGATCTCGGTCAAAAACCGCAGGATCGAAGAATTAAAGGCAGAGATCGCACGTTACGAGCAGATCATTGAAACGTCAGAGAACGACCTTGAAGTTTATTATTCGGAACTTTGGCTGGAAATGGCGGCGCGGGAGCTCGGTATGCTCGGATACGGGGATATTGTGTTGTAGGAGAAAATCATGAAATATTCGGTGATCGACATCGGATCGAATTCCGTCCGCCTGCTGTTGTGGGCGGACGGTTGTTCTGTATATAAAAAAATCAATACGACACGGTTGGGGTCGGGCGTAGAAAAAGACGGTGCGCTTTCCGAAGAAGCGATTGCGCGCACGGTTTCGGCTGTCTCGCAATTTTATGCACAGGCGCTGCATGATGGGGTGGAATGTGTGTATGCGTTTGCTACGGCGGCGGTTCGCAGTGCAAAGAATGGCAAGGATTTTGTCTGGGCAGTCAAAAATGCATGCGGATTGGATGTGGACGTGATCAGCGGAGAAGAAGAGGCGCGCATCGGCTTTTTGGGTGCCTTGGAAGGCCGTGACGGGGGGATAATCGATGTCGGCGGTGCGAGCAGCGAAGTGACGGTCGGAAAAAACGGGGAGATCATTTATGCTGTGAGCGCGGATGTCGGGGCGGTGCGGCTGAAAGACGCTTGCGGAGAAAACTTTGCCGCGTTGGAGCGCTTTATAGGCGAGCGCATTTCTGTGTACGGAACGATACCGCGTTGCGAGATGACTGCGGTTGGCGGCACGGCAACGACGCTTGCGGCGCTTGTCGGACAAGTTGAGCCGTACGATCCTCGAAAGACGCACGGTACGGTCATCCAAACGGAAAATGTGCTTTCTTGGTCAAAAAAACTTCTTTCCATGCGACAGGAAGAGCGCCTGCAACTGAAAGGCATGGATAAAAACCGTGCCGATATATTGGGCGGCGGGCTTTTGCTGCTGTATTCCATCCTTTGCAAAGCCGGAGCGGAGCGCTTTACGGTGAGCGAAAAAGACAATATGGAAGGCTATTTGTTGGCAAAGAGCGGGAGGGGGAGATCGTGAATCCCGTATTTGAAAAGGTCTTGCGATTTTTCGGACTGATCGTTGCTTTTGCACTGGGCGGCACGGTCATATATATCGGCTATTTGCAGTATTGGAGCGAACTCGGCTCGGCGCTGATCATTATATTGCTCGTTCTGGGCGGTTTGGTTTCCGGTATTGTTTGCAACGCGTTTCATGAATTCGGGCATCTCGTTTTCGGATGGCTGTGCGGATTTCGGTTCAACAGTATCCGCATCGGGTTTCTGACGATTTTTCGTCGTGAGGGTAGAATCCGCCTGTCTTTTCGCGAATTGCCTTCTTCGATCGCAGGGGCGACGGAAATGCTGCCGAAAACGTCCGATAGGCTTTACTCGCGGTTTCTGGCGGTGATCTGGGGCGGACTGATCTTTTCCTTTCTTTTCCTTGCGGGTGCAGCTGTCTCGCTTATTCTGTATCGAAAACTGCCGTTTGCGGCATACATGTTTTTATGCACTGCTTTGCCCTTTGCTTTTCATATTTTCTATTATAATGTTTTGCCATTCAACGACGATAATATGGATACGGACGGGGGCATGCTTCGCGGTTTGATCAAACAGGAAACTTCTTATCTTACATCGGTAAACGTTCTTGCGATCGAAGGATATCTGTACCAGGGGTACACACCTTCCCGGATTTCCCGCGAGTTGTATTTCGGGTTGCCGCAGCTTCCGGAAGACGATTTGAACTTTATTATTTTGACAGATTACCGCCTTCATTACTATCTTGATTGCGGGGATATCGAAAATGCCGGCAAAGCAGGAGATCGTCTGGAAAGTCTGCTTGAATATGTGCCGAAATTTTATAAAAACGAAATATTGACGGATATATTGTATTGCAAAAGCTGTCTGCAAAGGGACAAGGCGGCGGCAGAGCACTATTATGAGCAGACATCAATGTACCTGAAAGGGGAAAACAGCTTGCGGACGCGTCGGATATTGGCGGCATATATGTTGTATGTGAAGGGCGATAAAATGGGAGCGCTTCGAGAAGTGAACGAAGCGGAGCGAAAAGCGGAAGAGTATGATATCAGCGGGGTTGCCAAGTATGAGAGGAAACTCATAGCCGGTATTCGGGCAGACATTATTGAACAGCATCGTACGGAATAGATTAAACCGCGGGGCAAGAAAGCCCCGCGGTTTTTGATATAAAGGTGAATTATACTATTAAGTGCAACAGGTAAAGAAAAAAAAAGGAGTTCATACAAATCTGTGGTAAAATAGAGTTGCGAAACCAAAATTTTGCCAAGGAGATCTGTATGAA
>CALVHR010000001.1 GCA_944328495.1 uncultured Clostridia bacterium | reverse complement strand
TCATTGGAGGTTTTTCTTTGCAACGCTTCCGCTCCCTTTTCCCTCCCGCATAGCGGGAGGTTGTCTTTTAACAATACGTGACCCGAACGAAGTCTCGATCGGCCTCGAAAACAATTCGCTTCCGATCGTAAGATAGTCGTTGACAAGCTTGTCTTCGACCGAAGAGGATATGTCGCCCGTCAAAAGCAGCGAGCGCCCCGCATATTCGAGATACGCTACCGCCGAAGCGTCGTTCACTTCTTGCGATGTGGCGCCCTCGGCATTGGCAGAGTTATAATAACTGCCGCCGAGCGACGGATTCAACGGCGACAAAAACAGCAGAAAATAAAATTCGTCCGAGCACTCCGAACAAAGATATTCGTATGTCTGTGAAATTTTGCATTCCGCGCCGCTCTCTTTCGCCGCTTCCAAAAAATCCGCATATGCACCGTCCGATTTTTCCGTGTACGGAAGAAAAACAACCTCCGCCCCGAAACACCGCAATACATCGTCCAATCCGCCTGCATGATCGGCTTCCGGATGCGTCAAAAGCACATAGTCGAATTTCTGCACGCCGACCGCTTTGCAGTAACCGAGCACCGTGCGCCGCACCGCTTCGCCGTCATTTCCGCCGTCTGCCAACATATATTTTCCGTCCGGAAATTCGATCAGGGTGCAATCACCCTGTCCTACGTCGAGAAAATGTATGCGCAGATCTCCGCTCTGCCGCTTTTCGACCGACGGCGCGCCCGCAAAAGCGCGAAGGTAGGAAAAAGAAAACACATACCCGTCGATCAAACTCGCAATGACCAGCAAAACGGCGACCGAAAGCGCCACGATCGCCGAAATACGCTTTTTCTTTGCCTTTCTGTCCGCCGCAGATGCGGCCAAAACATCCTTCTTCATACGTACGATTGCGGCATTGCCGCATACTTTTTACCCGCTCCTTAAAAACTGCCGCGAATACCGCCCGAGATACTCTTTTCGCGCAGAAGCCGCATGATCTCCGGCATCCTCCGCATCGCGCATTCGTAACCGATATCATACATCCGCGCTCCGCCGAATACGTCCGTCGCTGCATACGCCGCCAAATCCGGCTCGAGCAGAATATCACAGCCGCGAAAACCTGTCTGCCGCATTGCAATGCGCTTGCCCGACGTTGTGATCCATTCCCCGCAGCAATACGAGGACACCGGCGAAAGCGCGATCCCGATCACGAAATCCGCTCCCAGACTGCGGGCAACATCGCCGGGAACAGCGTTGCAGAATGCCCCGTCGATCAGCTTGCGCCCGTCTGCTTCCACCCCGCGAAAAAACGGCGGCATCGCCGAAGACGCCAACACGGCGCGCGTCACACTTCCGCTGCGAAGAACGATCTCTTCTCCCGTAGACGCATCCGTAGCAACTGCCGCAAACGGGAGCTTCAGCTCCGAAAATTCGCTTTCGCCCATGACATCTTCCAAAACCGCAAACGCGGGGCGCAAGCTTCCCGCTGTCAGCACCGACAGCGCCAGCCCTTTATAATCAAGATGCGCAAGCAATTGGCGAATATCCGCCGGAGTGTACCCGTTTGCACACAGAGCCCCGACAATCGAACCCGCCGACGTGCCGGCATACGCCTCGATGCACACGCCGCTTTCGTTCAGCGCCTGCAAAGCACCCAGATGTGCCATGCCCTTCGCGCCGCCGCTGCCCAGCGCAGCTCCGATTATCTTTTTCTTTTTGAACCGTAACAGTCCCAATCAATCTCCTTTGCGGCGGTTCCGCCGCAAAGGCGGAATCACTTGTTTGCAATTTAAAAGCCTTTCTCTTCCATTGCACGCAGCACCGCTTCCGTTCCGCCCGCCGCAGCCGCCGAACGCAGCTCTGCCGCATGCGCGCGCTCTTCTTCGGTCAGCAGCGTTTCCGCCCGTTTGGTAAACGACTTCGCAAAATCAACGGCGGGAACGATCCCGCGCGAGGCAATCTCCTCCGAAAAACGAATGACCGCATTTGCGGCTTCGCCGTATGTCCTCTCTTCCTGCAACAGAGCCGTCGCTACGATCGTCAGCGAACCCGCCCCGTCCAGTTTCCGTGCGGCGGCAAAAAAACGTTTTACGGCGTACCCCGCTTCCGCCATGCCGGCCGCTTCAAAAGCGGCCGCCAATGCGGTAAGCGAATCCAAAAACACCACCGCGTTGCCGCCCTCTTCCGCGATACGCTTTGCGCGCTCCAACGCAAGAAGCGCCGTTCGCGCATTCTGTGCACAGGGTTTGTCAAACGAAGATGCCGCCACCGTAGAAAACGGAAACGTCTTGCGCATCTCCGCCTCCTCTTCCGGGCGCTGGTTCAGCAAAATAAAAACGAGCTCCGCCTCGCCGCTCTGCGCAACCGACTGTCCCGCACGGCGTATGAACGTCGTCTTGCCCGTCCCCGGCTGCGCATAGATCACTGCACGCTGTCCCATCCCGACAGGGCACAAAAGATCGACCGCATGCATGATCGCATCGCCGCTGCCCAGCGTAAGACGCCTGTCCGGATACAACGGCGCAAGTTCTTCAAACCGCTTCCTTTCCTTGAACAGCGGCGTTTTGCCGTTGACTGTCTCTATCTGGACAAGCTCGCCGTCCAAACTCGCATATCCGCTGACAAAATCTCCCGTCCGCAGAAAATACCCGCGGATCGTCCTTTCCGAAACCCAAAGCTCATTCTCCCGCGCATCGCATTGCACAGAACGCAAATACCCGCGGCCTTGCCCGTCGACTTCCAGTATCCCGCGATAACAGGTGTCCGTATACCCGTATTCCTTTTTCGAACCCGCCCTGTCATGCAATTCCATCCGCACGGGCTCTACCGTCTCCGTTCGATACGGAGTCTCCGCCCGGCATTCTTCGATCAGCGCTCGAATACGCGAAATGTTCTGTTCGGATGCGGCTCCCGCCTTTACCCGCGCACCGCGATTGCTCGGCGGATCGGGCGGCACCGCCCCGGACGCAACCTGTATCAGCTTTACGATCAGATCGTGTTTGCGGTTTTCACAGGGCGCATTTACTCCAAACGTACGCGCAATGTTGCGCACCTCATATATGTTTCGCTCGTTTACAAAATCGTAAACTTTTTTATACAGCGCGAGCAGTTCGCTTTCATCCATTCGTGTTTCTCTCCAAAAATAAGATCTTCCCCGCGTATTTTTTGCAATCGTCCGTATAAAAATCGGAAGACCCCGTCAGTACGCACCGCTCTTTCCCCAAAGCCGCGATCGCCTGCGCCTGCGTCGCCACATTCAGCGTCCCGCCTTTGGGACGATAATGCATCGCTATGGTCACCTTCGGCCCGATCGCCGCAATGTATTCCAGCGCAACCGCCGCATCGACAGTGTATACGCCGCCCACCGGCATCAACAATACGTCTACTCCCTTTACCCGATCGATCAGACTCGAACGCGGCGGTTCCCCGATATCTCCCATGTGACAGACACGGTCGCCTCCCTCTTCAAATACAAATACCGTATTTTCCCCTCTCTTCTCTCCGCCGGCATCGTCATGAAACGAAAACAGACCGGATATCTCCACTCCGCCGCGCTCCCGCATCCCCGTCGAAGCAATCACCTCTTTCGCTCCCGCCACACTCTCTACATGATTGTGGTCAAAATGAAAATGACTGCATGTAATAAAATCTGCACTAATCCGCGGCATTTCATACCCTACGCCCGTATACGGATCCGTCACGATCCGCGTCCCGTTCTTTGCTTCCAGTAAGAAACATGAATGCCCCAAATACCTGATTTTCATTCTTTATCCCCCTTACCGCCGTCCCTTTCGGACCGCGCGGAAAATTTTATCCGATGTTTCTGTTCCTCTCCCGAATAATACAGAGAGTATTCCGCTTCCAGTTCGGTCTCTTCAAAACTTCGCCGCTCCGTGAGCCGCGATACCCGAACCGCCGCTTCAATCTCGCCGTATCCCGTTCGAATGAGAACCTGCGTCTCGCGCAGAGGATCCAATACAAGCTCGTACGAAATTTCACCCTCGCGTATCAACCGCGCAGGCGCGCCCGTGCGAATAATATAACGCGCGCCGCCCTCTTCAAACGCGAAAGCGCGCGCATCGCCCTCTTCATGCATCTTTGCCGAAGAGACAAACCGCTCTGTCCCTTCTTCGCTTTTCGTTACCAAAAGCACCCGAGCCTTGGGCATATTCCCTCCCGTTTTCCTGGACTGCCTTATGCATTCAGTATACCACATCGACAAAAATTTGTAAATTATTTTGCATCCGCATCACGTCTTTGTAAAAATATACCGCCCGATTTTTGCTTCTCTTTCACGCTTTGCTTCCTTTTTGCCTTAATAAAAATCATAAGCGCGGAGATAATCTGCTCTCCGCGCACTGTTTACAAAATCTTCCGCTCCCGATCCAGTTCTGCTTTGCGCAGCCTTCCTTCACGCAAAAGGTTTTTCAATTCCTCTTCGTCACCGCCTCGCAGGGCGTCCAGGTATTTTTGCAAATTGGTTATCAGCCTCGAAAGCTCGGATACGACCGGCTCGACATTGAGCATATACAGACGCGTCCAAATCTCTTCGTCCACCCCTGCAATGCGCGTCATATCCTGAAAGCTGCCTCCCGTAAACCCCGGAAATCCGTCCGCCGTCGGACTCTTTATATATGCGTTGCTCACAATATGCGCAAGCTGCGAAGTGTATGCTATCTTTCTGTCATGATATTCCGCGTCACAGTGCTTGATCTGCGCAAACCCCATGCCTGCATACAGCGATTCCAACACCGCGACCGCATCTGCATCGGTTCGGCTGTCTTCGACAATGATCATGCTTGCTCCGTCAAACAGAGTTTCCGCAGAATTTTCCAGACCAGACACTTCCTTCCCTGCCATCGGGTGACATCCCACATACCGAAAATTGCGGGGCTTTGCCTGCACCGCCGCCGCAATCGCGCTCTTCACGCCGCATATGTCCGCAACGATCGCACCGTCTTTGAAATGATTCTCGTCTATAAAACGCATCGCCGCATCGGGAGGCAGAGCCGCAAATACCACGTCATATTCCGAATAATCCGTTGCGATATGCGCGATCACTCCTTCCGCTTTCGCTCGTTCACGAACAGCGGGTCTGTCTGTCCCGTCCACAAAATGACCCGAACGTTTTAAGGATTTTGCCATCGATCCCCCGATCAGCCCCAATCCTGCAATCATTATTTTCATCTGCATTCTCCCTGCCGCGCGATTTATTTTGCAACTTTTCCCGCGCGATGCCCGTCCCTTTTGCACATAGACATCCGCAATAAAATTTTTCGTTTATTATACCAAAAACACAAAAAAGTGTCAACGGACAAAAAAGCGGTATCTGTACGCAAAAGTTTTCAGTCCCGATCCAATCCCGACTGCATACGCCAAAAGCACGATGTCCGTCGAAGGCCGGCCTCGACGGAGACAAACACGCCGCAAATAACAGAACGCCCGCCACCCTCTTTCGGGCAACGGGCTTTCTGTGGCGCAGAAGGCGGGATTTGAACCCGCGCTACGGTTTCCCGTACTACTCCCTTAGCAGGGGAGCCCCTTGAGCCACTTGGGTACTTCTGCGTGCGCTCGCATTCAAACTCGATATGCTTGATTATAATACCATATCCGAAAAAAATTGTCAAAGTTTCTTGCGCACCATTTTACAAAATATTTGTTTTTTTTAAAATCTTTCCGCCTATCCCTTCCCCTCAAAACGCATCCCCCGCCCTTCATGCCGCAAAAGCATGCTGCACAATGCGTTTTTCGTATTTGACAGAATCACCGCTTTCGATATATACTTTTATCGAAATAATTTATCACGGAGAAAAAAATGCAAACTTTACAACAATTTGAAAAGCAAACCGTTTTTGCAACCGGCACCGAAAATACCGCTTACAGCAAATATTTTGTCGGAAAAAGCTATCTGAACATGCTGACGAGCGAAAAAGTCCCCATCGGCAATGTGACATTTGAGCCGGGCTGCCGCAATAATTGGCACATCCATCATAAAGGCGGACAAATCCTTTTGGTCACGGCGGGGCGCGGATGGTATCAGGAATGGGGAAAGCCCGCGCGCGCCCTTTCTGCCGGCGATGTCGTCGTGATCCCGCCTGAAGTAAAACATTGGCACGGCGCGGCAAAAGACAGCTGGTTTGCTCATCTCGCCGTCGAAATTCCCGCGGAGGGAAGCAGCAACGAATGGCTGGAACCCGTTTCCGATTCCGTCTACCAATCGCTGTGATCGGAACTTTTTCTGCCGTTCCCGCAAACAAACATCAAAAAGAGGCGGCTCCGCGATGCGGAGCCGCCTCTTTTTACTCACGCCAAAATATTTACTCGCAAAGAATCATACACGAGTTCGCAACCGAGTTTGGTTGAACCGATGATCAGTTTTGCTGTATCATCCGAAAATGACGGATTGCGAAATACTGCATTGCTTAAAACCTCGTTTCCGTCAAGCTCCACTTTCATGCGGCGGGTATCGAAATTTACTGTTACAACAATATCGATCCAAGCTCCGTTTTCGACTGCCGTGATACTTTGCCAACCGCTTCCGTTATGATATTTCAGCACATTTTTTTCGATCGCAACGGCAATTGTACAAAGATTCGGATCACCGCTTTCGGCTTCGCTCTTATATAGAAACAATACATTCAGAAAATGATCGGACGCAACCGATCGATTCATGACCCGCGTATCAAACCGCACTTCTCCGACAAGCGGATCGATGAAATCATATACGGCAGTCACGCTTGCAGACGATGCCGCCTCATTTGTGCGAAGGCATAGCGCTCCGTCCTTTGTACCCGCCGTACCCCCCTGTGCCCGCAACTGCATGCCGAAAGGAAGCCCGCCGTCCGAAAAATCAGCATCCAACAATGTTTCTTCCCTTTCCCTTACGGTCAATGTGAACGTTTTGACGGTAACGGATACGTCATTTTCGGCATAAAGCGTAAAAGTATATGCGCCTGTACCCGCATCCTCTTTTAACGTGACCGTACGGTTGTCGGCGGAGATCTCCGCCTCATCGGGTCTGTCGCACGTTAAGGAAAGTGACGGCTCGGGATTCCCCCTGACCGTGTATTCCAGCACGATATCTCCTTTTGCGTCAAGTGCGGCCGTGTATGCGGACTTCTCCGCATCGATCACGGGAAACAATTTCACCTCTTCCCTGTATACTTTGATCGAACGATAAGAAATTGCACTGTTTTGCGCAACACTCCCGAAAATAAGCCGTCCGATCGAATCCGCGCTGTCCGCCGCAGCAAACGGGAGGTCTTCATATCTATCATTGCCTACGTAAAGGTCGAAAGCCGCATTGTCCGTATCGATCAGCATGCGAACGTCATACCATTCCCCTACCTCGTAACGAGCCACGGACGCGCTCCAGTCCGAACCGTCATAATATCGAAATCCACCCGCATCCATGCCAAGACACACGACCGCTTTTCCCGATCCTGTTTGAAAACACAGAACATTGACAAAATCGTTTGAATCTGCCCGCACAAGCGCCTCTGCGACAAACGTTCCGTTCATCGCGTCTTGAAAGGCATACGATGCCGACGCACCCCCGCTGTTCGCACGGAGAGTCAGCGCACCGTCCGACATGTTCGCTTCCCCTTCGCCGTCTGTCTGCACATTCAGATACTGCGGAACTTCCGCACGATCTTGAAAATTTTCGTACAGCAGGTATCCATCACGCTTGATTTCATCATCTTTTTTTCGCACCGTAACGGTACAGACCGCAGACTTTCCGCCCGCCTCCGCGGTAATTTTCGCCGTACCGTCGGACACTGCCGACACTGTTCCCGCGCTTACCGTCGCCACAGCCGAATCGTCTGTCGTCCAGCTCAACGGCAGATCTGTCCCGTCGGGCAAAATTTCGGCAGTGAGCGTCGAAGTTTCTCCGACCTCCAATGTCAGCTCGGACGCGCTGAGCAAAATTTTCTCCGCCCGCCCCGTACTTTCTTTTGCGGGAGCACATCCCGCTAACAGGATCGCCGCCAAAATCGCCGCAATGATCCCGAAATACAGTTTTCTCATTTTCGACCTCCGTAAAACACATCGCTGCGCTTTTTCTTGGCGGCAAGCACGGCAATGCAAATTGACACACCAAATACCGATACGGCCGTGCGGGAATCATATGCCGTTCCGGCACATCCCCCCGCAGCATCTTGCTCCTCTCTCGCTCCGTCAGGATCGGGAGAGGTACCGTTCGCACCTTCCACGACCACACGCACATACGCGCTGAGATCTTCGGTCCCCGCAGCGCGTTCATCTTCCGTCAGCGACGCACGAAAATCATACACCCCTTCTTTGCCCGCTTCATACCCGTCAACCGCTGACCATTTTGCTGCCGCGACGTCGATCACCTGCCCCGTAACTAGTACGACTGGCACGGTTTGCGGAAGCGGAAGTTCTTCTTCCGATATGCTTTCGGTGATCACGATCTCCTCGATCCCCAGCGCAAAATCCGCAACTCCGCGTACAAAAACCTCTTCCTGCGTATAATCCGCTTTTCCGATCTCCTGCCTCACATCCGACGCGAGCAAGACGCTCGTACAATTTACAAATCGCACATTGTCTGTCCAGCGAAGCGTATATGCATATCCGACCGAATCGCCCAGCGCCTCATGTTCGGGATATTCGCCGCCCAACCCTTCGTCAAACGCCGGCACCTCCGTTTTGCCGCCGGGCATTTCCAAATATACGTCTTGAAACAAAACATTATAGATCCTGTGGGCTTTTCCGTCATTGAGAGTGTTTTTTGACGGATTTAACCCGTACAGCAAAATCTCATGCGTATCTTCGTTCTTATGAGAATACGGCCACTGCATACAGTCGGTAAAACGCAAATTTTTTACAACTATGTTTCCGATGCTGCCGAGCTTCTTATGCGCGGACGGATCGGACACCCCGTACGGCGTACGCATTCGGTTGCCGATCGCGGCAAACATGGCATTATCCACATCCGTCATCTCAATGCGATCGAATGAAATGTATTCGATATCCGAACCGTCCACCGCTTCCAGAGCGATCCCCGACATCCCCACGCCTTTCATGTAAATGTCTTCAAACGAATAATTGCTGAACGGGCCCTGCGAATCGGTACCGAATTTAATCCCGTTGCAATATGACTGGAAGAAACAATCGCGCACTTCTACGTTGCGGCTGGGGATCTGATTGCCGCTTTTCGGACAAAACGCATCGTCACCTGCGATCACAAGACAATTTTCTACCGTGATGTTGCTCGAATTCACCGGGTCGATTCCGTCACGGTTGGGCGCCACATGGTTGGTAATGTTGACGTTCCGTATCGTGATCCCCGAACTTTCATACGGCACAAGCGTCCAGAACGGACTCTGCACGATATTGATATTTTCAACGACGATATCCTGACAAGAGGCAAAATAAATGACACACGGACGTTGATTGGCAGGGTCGTTTTCCCCGAATCCGTAAAAACCGTTTCCGTTGATCGTGCCGCCGCCCGTTATGCGGATGTTCTTTTCCTCTTCAAACCAGATGATCCCCCTTCCGAGCTGTTTGTTCCCGTTGTAGCCGTCGGACGGAATTACTTTATCATATACGTTTCGGTCCATGTTCGCCAGCAACGTTGCCGACGTATCGATGAATAAGGTCATATCGCTGTGCAGGACGATCTGCCCCGTATAAAACACCCCGTTTTCCAAAAGCACCGTTCCGCCTGTGTACGAAGCCGCCTCCACGGCGGCAGCGATCGCCGCCGTGTCATCGCTCACGCCGTCTCCCGCCGCACCAAAATCTTTGACATTGTATACGTTTTCCTGCGGCATCATATGGCGCGCATACGAATCGCTGTCATATACGCGTACATTATCGATATACAGCGTGTTTGTCTCTTCCGCCGCAAAACAAACCCGGCTTACAGTTTCGACATCGTCCGCAAACGCTGCGCCTGAATACCGCAAAGCACCGTCCACGTAAAAATCATAGCGATTGGTATACGTATTGAGCACGATTTTTATATAAAACCAGTTGTCTGCGCCGTAATAGTTGTTCGGGATTTCCTGGTCGCAGACATATACCCAATTGTCGCCGTTTGAAATAAAAATGCTGTTTCGAAACAACGCGACCTTCGCCGCCACACCGCCCGAAGCATCGCTCACGAGAGGCGCGGTGACCCAGCCCGACCGTACGGGACGCACCTTTGCCTCGATCGTAACGTCTCCTTGCAACGGATCAAAGCTCCTTTCCGCGCTCGTCCTGCTTCCGTCGCTCTGGATTTTTAAACTCTTGTCTTCGGGAAAAGGAAACTCCGTTACGTCCGCCGAACCGCCCGTTATCGTCCAACCGTCGGGACGAGTTCCCGTCTGCAAATCGTTGAATTCTTCCTCGAATAAATAAACTTGCGTATAATCGAATGCGCGCAAATAATCGATCTCCAATTTCCCGTCCGAGCGCTCCGCCGCCGAAAAACGGATCTTTCCTATATCACCCGCACTTTCCGCAAACGGTTCGCCTTCCGCCCTGCACAAATGATCGATATATACGTCAAATGTCTTTTTTTCAGCGTCGAGAATCAACCGCACGGAATACCATACGTCTGCCTCATAGGGCATAATATCCGTTCCGTTCGCCCGAATATACCCGTTTTTGCCAAAAGATACGGATACGACGCACGCCCCGTCTGCCCCATAGACTCCGGGAATTTGCATATCGCGGCTGTTTCCGTCCGTTTTTACGCGCGTTTCAATGACCGTCTTTCCCGAAGTCGGCTCAAACTTTCTGTCTATGCCGACTTCCTGCGCACCGTATGCGCCCTTTTCGATACAAATATTCCGCTCCGTCCTTCGGTCGCTCTCCGTTCCGATCGCCTCGATCTCGCTCAGCTGCGCGCCGCCGTGCTCGGTATTGGAATAGATCGTCACCCGCAAATACCGCACGTTTGCCGCAACACGAAATGTCAGATAGTTTCCTTCCGCCGTGATAAACTCATAATCGGCTTGCGCCACCAAAACCGAATAGTCCTCCCCGTCTGCGCTTCCAGTAACTTCCAGCCGCTGCGTGCGATTTGCCCAGGTATCTTTGTTGCGCAGCCGCAATACGAGCGTGTCGATTGTCCGCACTTGCCCCAGATCCACATTCAATTCCCCGGGAAAACCATCGCTTTGCCAATATGTGTCCGTATTTCCGTCCACGGGACTTTCATTGCGCGTGTTGCTGTTCGTCGTGTACTTCGCATTCAGCGCAAAATTCACCCTCTCTTCGCCCCCGAGTTCTTCACCTCGGACCGACACGCCGTTCCCTTCCGTTTCCCCATATGCCGTATACCCTTGCGGCAACGACTCCTGCCCGAAAACATCATTTATGTAATAGACGTATCCGTCATTTTTGTCATCGCCTTTCGGTTCACTTCCCTCCGCTATCACCGGATTGTCCGTAAGCATCTTGCTGACAGGAAATCCGTTTTGCGGCAAAACCATCAGGAAATAATTGTTCGCGGCATCCGAATCGTTTCCGATCTTATTGATATATACGAGCCCCTCCGCATACGCGCGCTCATAGATCCGATACGAAGTTCCGTCACGGATCTGCATCGTGTCCCCTGTATACGACCACCCGCTGAGCCAGCTCAGCGCGGAAGAATACCGCGAATCGACCGCCGCATAGACGTAAATATCCTGTTCCGCACGGAAAAAAATCGCTTGCCGCTCCTTTCTGCGGCTGACAATATAATCGCTGCCGATATACTTTTCGGATAACGATACTATTTCAAAATCTTCTTCCTTTTCTGTCAGATATTCGGTATTGTTCGGATCGAGATCCACCGTATAAACGGCTGTACCCAATCGAAGATCGGACTCCATGCGATACCACCCCGCATCCCAATCGACCGTCGAAAATTTCGTTATGCTCGGCACGGGCGGGGCGGCATCGATCACCGTATGCGTTCCGCCTTCCGCATTTTGCTCCGCTTTCGCAATATATGCCGGCGATCCGCTGAAAAACATCACCGCGCTCAAGCACACCGCCGCACAGAACTTTACCAATTTTTGCATCCTCCTATCCTCCTTTTATTTCAGTATAATATACATTGATTTACAAATCAATTGCAAAAATAAGCCGATTTGATTGCAATTCGGCGCATTCTCTGTTATACTAATTGCGGAGGGAAATTTATGCCTGTTTTCAGCGTTTACAGCAGTCCGACTCTTCTCTTCCGTCACCTGACGGACGAAAATCCGGACGATTCCTTTTTTCAGATGCACATCCACGAACAGTTTGAGATCCTCTATTTCGTATCCGGCTCGGCACAATGCCTCGTGGAAACTTCTTCTTATCGCATGATGCCCGATACGCTCATGCTGATGCGGCCGATGGAATCGCACCGCATCAATATACTCGGCCGAGAACCCTATGAACGCTACACCATCAATTTTTCCGCCGAATTGGTCGACGCCGTCGACCCTGAACGAAGTCTCCTCGCGCCCTTTTACGATCGACGATTGGGCGAAAAAAATATGTACCGCGCGAGCGAACTGGATATCCACCCGCACAAACTTTTTTCGGCAATGCAGCCGCACACCGAAACGGAATCCTCTCGGCGCACGGAGATCCTCACCTATTTTTTCGCTCTTCTCGGACAACTCGGCAGCGCTTTTGCAGTGAAAAAAGGAGAGCCCGTTCCCGACCGCAATACTCTCGCCAATGAGATCGCCGGTTACATAAACGAACACCTGTTCCAAGAACTGTCTTTGCGCATCGTTGCCGATACGTTTTATATCAGCGTTTCACAGCTCAACCGTATTTTTCGCAACTCGACCGGCTTTTCCGTATGGGATTATGTGACGGGCAAGCGCCTCGCGGCGGCGCGCAGCCGCATCCGCGAAGGGATGCCCGCAACGCGCGCTTTTGCCGCCTGCGGCTTCAATGACTACTCTTCTTTTTATCGGCTGTACCTGAAAAAATTCGGCGTCACACCCAAACAAGATTTTGAAAAAAAATTATAATGCGAGGGCGCGCCGCAGGTTTCCTGCGGCGCGCCCCGTATAAAAACATTGCAGACACGCAAACTGTTGCCGATACGAATTACAAAAAGAGGATTTACAGTGCAACAGGGACATACCGTTTTTTTTCATAACCGCCCGAAAATCATTGCGACAGGTACAGTGGCGGGCCCGAAAGAATGTATCGGCGTAGTCGGAAGGCTTGTCGATTATCCCCTCTCCGATGATATGTTCGGAGAGGCGACATTTGAACGCGCCGAGCGAAAAATGCTTCTGTGCGCCCTCGAATGTGCCATTCATAAAGCAAAACTCGCGCAGAACGAGATCGACGCCATCCTTTCCGGCGATTTGCTGAATCAGATCATTTCCGCAAGCTTTGCCGCCCGCGAAACGGGGCTCCCTTTCCTCGGCATTTACAGTGCCTGTTCCACCATGAGCGAAGGGCTTTTGCTCGGCGCCATGCTCGTGGACGGCGGTTATGCCGCAAATGTGGCGGCGGCTACGGGAAGCCACTTCTCTTCCGCCGAACGCCAGTACCGTTATCCGCTCGAACTCGGCACGACACGCCCCCCGCAGGCGCAATGGACGGTCACGGGTGCAGGCTGCGCCATCCTCTCGCAAGACGGAAACGGCCCCGTCATCACCGGCGGAACGGTCGGCCGAGTCATTGACTACGGCGTTTCGGACGTCAACAACATGGGGGCGGCAATGGCTCCCGCCGCCGCAGATACCATCCTGACCCACCTGCACGATACAGGGCGAAAAGCATCCGATTACGATCTCATCCTGACGGGCGATCTCGGCGTGCTCGGCAGCCGCATCCTCAAAGAACTGCTGCGCCAAAAAGGCGTCGACATCTCCGAGAATCACGTCGACTGCGGGGAGATCATCTACCGCGTCGAAGAGGACGAGTACCAAGGCGGCAGCGGCGCCGGATGCAGCGCCGTCGTGCTGAACTCCTATATCTACGATAAGCTGATGCGCGGCGGAAATATACGGCGCATTTTGTTCGCGGCTACGGGCGCCCTGCTTTCCACAGTATCTTCGGGACAGGGCGAGACAATCCCCTGCATCTCGCACGCGGTGACCATCGAACAGGACAACAAAAAAAAGGAGGGCCTTTCATGAATGTGTATGCGGAAACGGCATTGATGTTTGTCAAAGCATTTGCCGTCGGAGGCGCCATATGCACGGTGGCGCAGATCGTCATCAATTGCACCAAACTTACATCGGGAAAGATCCTCGTGTTTTTTATGCTTGCCGGCGTGGCGTTGGAAGCATTCGGAGTCTATCAGTATGTCGTGGATTTTGCGGGCGCGGGAGCTACCGTCCCTATCTCCGGATTCGGCTACCTGCTCGCACGCGGCGCGATGCGCGGCGCGGAAAGCGGATTGTTCGGCGCACTCACCGGCGCACTTTCCGCCGCGAGCGCGGGCGTGACCGCAGCCGTACTCTTCTCTTTTATTTTCGCATTGATCTTCAAACCCAGAAGCAAGAAAAACTGATCCTGAAAAAATGCGCCGCAGAAAAACTTTCGTTTTTCTGCGGCGCATTTGTTTATAAATGCATTTTGAAAGACGGTTTGCCTTCGGCAACCTGCCTGTCTCCTATTTTCCGTATCGGAATTTCAGAGGCGACACACCCGTCTTTGCCTTAAACAGGTCTGAAAAGTAATACTCATCCGAAAAGCCCAGCTGCGAACTGATCTCGAATACTTTCATGTTCGTCACGAGCAGCAACCTGCGCGCAATCGCGATCTTTCGGTCAAGTATATAGTGATACGGCGTTACTCCGTAATAGCGTTTGAACTCGCGCGTCATCTGCGATTTGGAGATCGAAAGCTGTTCGGCAATGGTTTCTATCGTGATCTTGCGGTATACGGACGCGTCCAGAGCTTCTTTGACCGTATTGGCAAGCGTCGATCCCCCGTTGTCTCGAACGGCCTGTTGGGCCAATGACATGATCATACGGAACAGTATATCCGAAACTTTCACGTATGCGTCGCCGTTGTCCGAGTATTGCTGCGCAAGCTCCAGCAATTCGTCGAAATATTTACGGCACCCGGAATTGGGAAATACCGTCTGCGAAGCGAGCCCGTACGCAGCCAGTACATCCGTCATGATGTCGCTGAAAAAATTGATCCAGATCTTCTGGTACGGATGTTTCTGATCGGCGCCGTAACGGTGCGCCGCACCGGGCTGCAATATATAGACGCAATCTTCTTCCACCGTCCATTTGTTTTCCGCTTGCGTGATATATCCTTTCCCCGAAACCACATATTCGAAAACAAAATAATCGGCATGCTTGCGCTCTATAAAGTAATCTTTATCGGGATATGTGGTCCCGATCATTTCAACGCGCAGCGGATATGCTTTCGTCGGGTTGGATGAAAACATAACAAAATGTTCTTTGCGGCAACTGCCGTATGTAATATTCTTTTTAGGGTCGATCACCTTCCCGGAATATTGCAACATCTTATCCCTCCTGCCTGTTGCGTCTGCTCTCCCTTTCTCCGCCGCACTGCTTTCCGCGCCGAAATTTATGGGATCCATAACGCGCCGAATCGTCAAAGATTTTTTGGATTTTTTCTGTTTTTTCGCTTCGAATCCTAAGGTTTTTTCGGTTTTTGCTCATTCACAAAGATGAACACCTACATTATAATATAGATGAAAGTATCTGTCAACCCGCAATGCAAAATTTTCGGGAAAAGTTCTTTTACGGGAATACCGCCCGCGCGGCACACGCCTGCTGCGGGCGCCAAATAAAATGTATGGAGGTTTTTATGAATTCCAAATGGCGCAAGATCCTGACCGTTTTTCTTGCCGTTCTGGCGCTGTGCGCATTCAGCGCGCTGATCGTTGCCTGCGGCGGTAAGACGGACAACCCGCCCGACGACGGAACGCAGGGCGGCGAACAGGGCGGCGGCGAAGAAATCGGGCCCGAGCTCGAAGGCATTTCGACCATCGAGGTCGGAGACCTTCGCATCCAGCTGCTTTCCGACACGCTGCTCCGCATCGAAGAGAGAGGCAAAAAAGGTTTCGAAAACCGCGAAAGCTACATCGTTTCCAACCGCGACGATTGGGACACGGTGCAGTATTCGGTGACCGATACCGACACCGAAAAGCAGATCGTGACGGAAAAGTACACCGTGCACGTTCCCAAAAACGCGGACGCGAGCGGCGTGACCGTGACCGACGGCTCGGCAAATCTCCTATGGGAATTTGACGGGATGACCGACACCAACGTGTATATCCCCAGCCCGTCGGACGAGCTGCGCAGCTGGTACTTTACCGACAGCCCGCGCATCATCCCCTCCGATTACGGCTATTCCGTATCCGATTCGGACGATCCTCTGCAGGGCTGGGATTTTGACAACGACGCGACGGACGTGTTCGTGTTCCTGCCCGGCGGCAGCTACGATCAGTTCTGCCAGGATTACACCGACCTGACCGGCAAATCGGAAATGGTTTCGCTGCAGATGCTCGGCTACTGGGATTCCCGCTACTATGAATACAGCGCGAAAACGGCGCTGCAGCAGATCGAAGACTATATGGACAGAGGTTACAGCATCGACGTCCTCGTCATCGATACCGACTGGCGCGCGGGCGGCGTGAACTTCGAAGCGGGCACGGGCTATCAGATCAACGAAACCCTCTTCCCCGACATGAAGGGCTTCCTCGAAGACGTGCACGAGCTGGGCGTGAACGTTGCGTTCAACGACCACCCCGAACCCGTGGAAGGCACGACCAACGGCCTGGATAAGGAAGAGGTGGAATACCGCAACGAAAACCTTACGCTCATCCTTTCGCTGGGCGTCGACTACTGGTGGTACGACCGCAACTGGACGGTCGCGCTGAATTCGGCGGATCCCGACATTTCGGTGTACGCCTTCGGCATGTACGCGTACCATTGGGTGACCGAAGAATTCTGGGATACGCACAAAGACAAAGATTCTTTGCAGGAATACGCCAACCGCGCTTTGATGATGTCGAACGTGGACGGCTGCCAGCACGGCATCTGGACGTATGCTTCCGATTTGACCGCGCACCGCTATTCCATTCAGTGGACGGGCGATATCGGCGCGGATACCGACGCGCTGGCGCAGGAGATCTACGCTTCGGTGTTCGGCGGCGCGGAAGTCGGGCTCCCCTACATGTCTTCCGACCTGGGCGGGCATAACCAGCCCGTGACCGACTCGATGTATTCCCGCTGGATGCAGTACGGCGCGCTTTCGACCATCTGCCGCGTGCACTGCATGAAAGGCATTTCGGGCCAGCCCGGACGCATGCCCTGGCTGTACGGCGAAACGGCGGAGGAAGTGACGCATACGTACGTCGACATGCGTTACCGCCTGCTGCCCCTCTATTACTCGCTGGCGCGCAACAACTACGACACGGGCCTGCCCGTGATGAGCCGCGTCGACATCAACTACCCGCAGTACGAAGAAGCTTCGCGCAACGACGAATACATGCTCGGCGATTACCTGCTGGTAGCGCCCCTTTCGGAGGCGACGACGGATATGCCCGTGCCCGGCAGCATGCTGACGCACGACGCCGGAGACGGAACGAAAGCGGCGGGGCTGAAAGCCGAATATTATTCCAACAACAACTGGTCCGGTTCGCCCGCATATACGCAGGTCGACACGCAGATCAATTTCGAATGGAAAACGGGTTCGCCCAAGGGGCTGCCCTCCGACAACTTCTCCATTAAATGGAGCGGCTACTTTACGATCGGCGAAAAGCCCGCCGCCCTTTCCTTCTACGGCGACGACGACATCGTCGTGTACATCGACGGGTTCAAGGTGCTCGATTCGAGCGGCCTGTACGACACCTATCTTACGACGGATATCTTTGCGGCAGGCAGCGAACACTCGATCGAAGTGTGGTTCGCAGAACAGGCGGGCAACGCGCACGTGTTCATGTACTATGTGGAACAGGCCGAAGCGGGCGCTTCCGAATGCTACAACAGCCGCACGGTGTTCTTCCCCGAAGGCACGTGGATCGACGTATGGACGGGCGAACGCTTCGTCGGCCCCGCGACGTATACGGTGACGCATCCGCTGGAAACTTCCCCGATCTACGTGCGTGAAGGCGCGCTGATCACCTTGGCGAAGAACATGGTGAACACGAGCGCGGGCGATTGGAGCGAAATGGCGCTGGAAGTGTATCCTTCCAAAAACTTTGCCGCTTCGACGACGCTGTACGAAGACGACACCAAGACGGACGCTTACCAGTACGGGCAGTACCGCACCACGGACATTTCGATGTATTTCGATTCCATGAAAGGCGCCGTGGTGGTGACCATCAACGGGGCGCAGGGCACGTTCGAAGGCGACCTTGCGTTCGATACGCGCAGCTGGAACATCCGCATCCACACCAACCCCGGCTGGGGCGCTTTGGATAAAGTGACCCTGAACGGAAAATTGCAGTCGGTCGCGTTCTATGAACAGGGATACTACGAACAGTCTTCGCAGATGCGTCCCTTCGCGTTCAGCGGCGCGGCGCTCGACGGCGACCTGTACGAATTCACGTTCGAAGGCGCCGTGACGGACACGTATGTCATTGAAATTTACTTCGAATCCCCCGCCGATTCCAAGGTCAACAGCGATTACGACAACGCTCCCACCGAATTCGCGTTCACGGACGAGGAAGCGGGCACGAGCATCGACCTGACCGAAGCGGGCGACGTGGACTGGATCTCCTTCGGCGACGGCGCCGCGGACGAAGCGGTGCGCAAAGCGGAAGGTCCCGAGCTCTTCTCGTATGCGGATTCGTACGACGAATCGTGGGTCTCGTATGACTCGTTCTTCGTAAAACAGTATTCCGACGGCGGCACGGTCGCCGAAAAGACGCTCATGACGGGCATCGCTTCGCAGAAAGACTTCTTTATGACCATCGAAGCGAACGGCAAAGCGAAATATTACGTCCTGTACGTCGGCGGCAAAGAATGCACCGCGAAACTGACCGTGCGCGACCGCGCCGGCAACGTGCAGACCGAATTCTTCGGCGACATCGACGGCTCGTTCCTGCGCCGCATCGTGATCGAATGCGAAGAGGAAGGCACGCTGTACGTTACCTATTCCGTGGTCGGCAGCGAATCGGTCGGCTTCAAGGAAGGCGCGAGCAGCCAGACGCATGCTCCCTCCCCTTCCAACGTCTACTTCCTGTGCGCGTATGCGTCCACCACGCTCACGCCCGTTTCCGAAGGCGACGATCCCGCGATCGCCGTTACGTCCGAAGCGAAAACCGCCGCAGCCGCCGACCTGAGCACTGCGGGCGCGGCATTCGGCGAAGAGACGCTGGACTGGATGCATTTCAGCGATAACGGCGCTTCGCCCGTCAGCCGCGCAAACGGCACGGCGATCAACTCGGTCCGCTTCGACGCGGGCAGAGGGTTCTCCGACTACGTTGCGCTTTCGTGGAACGACGGCGACACCGAAGCCTCCAACAGCGGCTCGACGAACGGCACCTGCACGCCCGGCTCGATCACGATCTCGGTGATCGTAACGCCCGACACAAAGCACATCCTGCTGTACACGGGCGCATGGAAGGGCACGAACACCGTTGAAGTGTATTCGCAGGGCGGCAGCCTCATCCACACCGCCGATTCGTTCAACGGAGACACGAACTCCAACCGTCAGCTCGTTACCCTGAACGTCGACGCCGAAGAATCGGGCGTACTCGTCATCAAGATCAATCTCAGCAACGAATGGGACGACGGCAGCAACGTTTCCCTCGCCGCGCTCGCGGTGACCGGCAATTCCGCCGGCACCGCCGCGGACGCGGACTGATCCGCAAAGGACCGATACGGTTTTAAACCGAAAGGATAAGGATAGGATATGAAAAGATTGAGATTTCTTATTTCCATGCTGCTCTGTATCGCAATGCTGTTTTCGGCAGCCGCCTGCAATACGGACACATCCGACGTTTACAAACTCAACAAAACGTCCATCACGCTCGAAGTCGGGCAGACGGAAAAACTTTCCGTTTCGGACGACGCGGGCAACGCCGTTTCCGCCGTGTTCTCTTCGGATGACGAAGCGGTGGCGACCGTTGCCGAAGACGGCACCGTGACCGCCGTAAAAGCGGGCAATGCGACCGTTACGGCAAAAGTGAACGACTCGGTTTCGCTGACCTGCTCCGTCACCGTTACGGGAGGCGAGGAAGGTCCCGTCGAATACGATTACGCGCTCAACTATTCGTCTTTGACGATGCGCGTTTCGGAAAGCAAACAGCTGTTCGTCAACGTTTCCCCCGTAAAGCAGATCACGCCCGCATGGAGCGTGGAAGACGACACCGTCGCTTCGATCTCTGTAAACGGGACCGTCAGCGCACTCAAAGAAGGCAAGACAACCATCACCGCAAAGGTGGACGGCAAAACGCTCACCTGCGAAGTCACCGTGCAGGCCGAATACATCTACACGCTCGACTGCACAAAACTGACCATTCAGGAAAAGAGCACACGCCAGCTGAATATTCTCACTGCTCCCGCTCTCGAAGACGGAGACACCTTACCCGCCTTCGATTGGGATTCGACGGACGACGAAGTTGTGACCGTCAGCGAAACCGGCCTGCTCACGGCGGTCGGTGCGGGCGACGCAACCGTCACCGCAACGTACGGTTCGATCGTACTCGCATGCGAAGTCACTGTCGACGAAATCGAATACAGTTATCGTCTGGACAAAACCACACTGAACCTGAAAGAAGGCGACATGGAAACAATCTCTGTCGTTTCCTATCCCGCTCAGGATAACCTCTCCGTCGAATGGACGACAAGCGCACCTTCGGTCGCGACCGTGGAAAACGGCGTCGTAACGGCTGTCGGCGGCGGCTATGCCGTCATCACCGCTACTGTGGATGGGCAGAAACTCACCTGTGCAGTAAACGTCGAATATACAGACCCGAAAGTGACTGCGACCTCGACCGTTACGAACATTGAAGACTCTTCCGTCAATCTGACCGACGCGGATGCTACGGGAGCGCTCGATACCCTGTACTGGGAAAAATATCAGGGCGGGCAAATCATCACCAAGAAAGATGCGGAAGATACTATTACTCCAAACAAAGACTTGACTGTGAACAATTCAACCTCTTCAGGTTTCGAAGGTTTCAACGATTATAGAGCCAAGATCTCTTGGTCGGACGGAACGCCTACCCTTTCCGGAACAAATAATACCCAAGGCGTTTGCGTACGCGCAGAACTGCGTTTCACCATCGACGTCGATCCTTCTGTCAAAGAGATCCGCATTTATACGGGCGCATGGCGCGGTACAAACACAACCAAACTCCTGCTCGGCACGACAGAACTCGCCGCTTCGGCAGAATTTTCCGCTGACGATACTTCCGTCGGAAGGATGATCTCCTACAAACTGGATGTTGAAGCGGAACGCACGCTTACCCTCGTCATCGAACCGACCGACACCTACAACAACGGCAACTGCTCGCTCGTCGCGATCGCCGTGCTCGGCACCGAGATCTCTTACAGCCTCAGCAACAATGTGCTCAACCTGACCAAGGACGAGACGGCTCAGCTCAGCGTATCCTGTACTGTGCCCGAAACCGAGTTTACGGTATCTTATGAATCTTCCGCTCCGACGATCGCTTCCGTAAACAGCGAAGGGCTTGTGACCGCCCGCGCCCAAGGGAGGGCCGTCATTACGGCGACTGTCAACGGCAGCGAAACGCTTACCTGCACGATCAACGTTACGGAAATTCCCGTTTCCTATGAATATACCCTCAGCGAGACGGAACTTACCCTTGAGCTGAATACTTCTCATCAGCTTTCCGTCAGCGTTACGCCCGCGAAAGACATTACCGTCGTTTGGAGCACAAACAAAGATTCGGTCGCGACGGTGACCCAGGACGGTACCGTCAAAGCGGTCGGCTCGGGTACGGCGATCATCACCGCCGCCGTCGACGATCAGGAGCTCAACTGCACCGTTACGGTACCCGAACTCGCTGTAAGCGCGAGTGCCGCCGTTACCGATATCGAAGGACAGTCCTTTGATCTTGGCAATCTGAGCGAAACGTACGATGTTCTGTATTGGGAACATTACCAAAGCGGCAGAATCGACCAAATGTATGCAGCGACGGATATAATCACAACAACAGCTGAACTGACGAACAGTCAATCTTTCCCCGGCTTTGGTGATTATAAAGCAAATCTGAGTTGGTATGCAGGCAATACCGCCGCCGCTTATTACAATAATACAAACGGCATTTGTGCCCGTGAAGAAGTCGCCTTCTCTATCACCGTTGATTCTTCCGTGAAAGAAATCCGAATCTTTACCGGCGCATGGAACGGAACAAACAACACTTCACTGCTTTTGGGCGATGTTGTGATCGCCTACTCGGAATCGTTCACCGCAGACAGTTCTTCCGCCTGCAAGCTTATCACCTATACTGTCGATGTGAAAGAAGCCACAACTGTAACTTTGCAACTTGCGCCTACCGATATGCATGACGGCGGAAATATGTCACTCGTTGCCATCGCTGTGCTCGGCGATGCAACGGCGGCGCAGGAAGCGACCACAAGCGTTTCCCTCAAAGGATCGACCGCAATGACGAGCAATACGAACGTCTATAATCTCACCGAGATCGGCACGATCGACTGGTTTGCGACCTACCATAACGGCGGGCCCGACGAAAAGAAAGACGGCACGGCTTTTGTAAGCGACTCGTTCGCATACGGCAGCAACACACCTTTCTGGGATTACGCCGCGGCATTTACCTGGACGGACGGCACGACCTGCGCTTCCGACCCGAATGAAACGAATGTTTCGGGCGACAGCCAAAAAATCGAAACAGGAACAAACAACGGAAGATGCGGCGCTTACGTCAACATCGACGTAACCGTTCCTGCCGGTCAAAGCGAGCTCGTGCTGTGGGCCGGCGGCTGGCAGAGCACCTACTTTGTCGAAATCATCGACAGCAACGGGAACATCCTTTTCAATGAGCTTATCGCGGAAAAAACGAGCGGCAACCGCCCGTTCATGGTCGAACTTTCCATCGACTCCGAAGAAGGCGAAACTCTCACGGCAGTTGTATATTGCACCGACAAAAACGGCGGCGGCAACTGCTCGCTCGCGGCGATCGCATTGCGCAATCCCGTTTCCACCGATCCGCAAAATCCGCAGTACAGCCTCAATAAGACCGAACTTGCGATGACGGTCGGCGACAATGAACAGCTTTCCGTCACGGTCACTCCTGAACAGGAGTTCACACCGGTTTGGAGCGTCGAAGACGATGCTATTGTTTCCGTAGAAGACGGACTTGTTACAGCACTCAAAGCGGGAAGCACGAAAGTTTACGCTACGATCGGCGAAGTGATTTTGACCTGCAATGTAACGGTTTCCGATCCCCTGCCCACATACGAATATACTCTCAGCGATACGGAAATTACCCTGACTCAGGGCGAAACCGATCAGCTTACCGTAAGCGTCACTCCTGACAAAGAGGATATGACTGTCATTTGGTCCACAAACAACGGCCTTGTCGCAACGGTGAGCCAGGACGGTACCGTCAAAGCGGTCGGCGCGGGTTCGGCGATCATCACCGCCGCCGTCGACGGACAGGAGCTCAATTGCACCGTGACCGTCAATGCGGCCGATCTCGCCGTAACGGCAAGCTCAACCGTAGCCGATGCGGAAGGACTGAATGTAAATCTGACCGATATCGATGAAACTCTCGACACTCTTTATTGGGAGCACTATCAAGGCAGCGGCGAGGCCGGAACTCTTAACGTTTCGGATCGTATTACCCCCGAACGCGATATTTGTGCAGAAGGGGCTTGGACATTCAGCGACTATAAAGCTAACATGTCCTGGTCCAACGGATCAAATATCCCCGCTTCTATGAACAACCGCAATGGTGTCTGCCTTGACACAGAAACATCCTTCGATATCACGGTGGACTCTTCTGTCAAAGAGATCCGTATCTACGCCGGTGCATGGAACGCAACGGGTGCTGTCCGTCTTATGCTCGGTGACATGGTACTTGCCGTTTCCGAATCATTTACCGCAGGCGGTACTTCGATCGCCAGAGTGATCACTTTCACGATTGAAGCGGACAGCGAACAGACGGTCACACTTGTCATTACGCCTTCCGAAATGCCCGAAGGCAGCCGTACGGGAAACACTTCCCTAGTTGCGATCGCTCTTCTGGGAGAAGCAACTGAAGTCCCTGCCACGACCGCTCTTTCAATGAACAAAACCGAAATGACGGGCCACATGGAAAACCATATTGATCTCACTGAAAAAGGCACAAAGGATTGGTTCTATCTCAATTATGATAAAGTATCCGACAGCATGAACGGCGGCAGCGGTTCTATCCTGACAGAAACTTTGAAAGTACAAGGCAATGGTGTATTCTGGGACTATAAGGCAGCGTTTAACTGGACAAACGGCACGACGTATGCAACATCTCCCATTGATAACGATTGCGATGAACAGGGCACCAATAACGGCATGTGCGGCGCATACTGCGCAATCGACGTCAAAGTCGACGCAGAAACTTCGCACGTGTATCTGTGGGTCGGCGGCTGGAAAAGCACATATTACATTCAGGCGATCGATTCCAACGGTAACATCATTTTTACTGAAAAAATGCATGATCAGGAAGATAACGCAACGTATGCATACGAAGCTGATTTCTCCGTGACCGCATCGCAGGAAGAAACGATCTCGTTCATCATCTATTGCGAAAGCACGCTTGGCGGCAACTGCTCGCTGGCGGCGGTTGCAGTAGCTTAAACAAGTTCACACTTCCCCTTTTATCCTTCGTAAGGCGGGCGCATTTCTGCGCCCGCCGTTTTTAACCGAAAAGCGCGCTGTCCGTTTCCTGCAACGGACAGCGCGCTTTTTTTCTTTCATACTATAAAATCGATCGACAGCGTTTTTTCTTGCAATTCAGCGGTCGTTCTTGCTGACAGACTCGATCGCGACCGAACCGCCGCGCACCGCTTCCATGCGCGTCGCATAATACTTCATATAATAACGAAGAACATCGCTGTTTTTGGATTCTGTTTTCAAACTTTCCAAAATCAAAGAATTGCGGTCATAGTCACAGACGGTCACGCCGAATACTGCCGCCGAACGGAAGATCTCCTCCATTTCATCCTTTTTCAAACTGTGTATCTTGATATACAGGATCTCCTTTTTATGGATGGCAAGATCCGTAAAATCCAGCACCTTGATCACCTCGACGCTGCGGTTGAGCTGTTTTTTGATCTGTTCGAACGTCTTGTCGTCACCCACAAGGCTGATCGTCATTCGGGAGACCGTCGGGTCCTCCGTTTCGCCCACCGTCAGGCTGGAAAGGTTGTACGATTTGCCCGAAAACAGACCGGCGATCTTCGCCAGAACACCGACATCGTTTTCAACATACAATGAGATCCATCTTTTGCGTTCGCCCGCCATATTATTTGCCCTCCTTTTTGTATTCGGTGATCATGTCCGAAAGCGCATTCCCGCCGGGCACCATGGGAAGTATATCCGCCTCGCGCTCGATGATAAATTCGATGATCGTCGGCGCATTTGTATTCTTTTTCGCACGCGCAAACGCTGCGTCGATATCCTCACGCTTGGTCACGCGTATGCCCTCGATTCCGTATGTATCGGCAAGTTTGACAAAATCAGGCACGTACGGCGGACACTTTGCACCGGGTTTGGAACACCATGCTCCGCAGCTTCTGCGCTTTTCAAGGCAGGTACAGGAATATCTCCCGCCGAAAAACATTTCCTGCCACTGCCGCACATTGCCGAGATAAGAATTGTTGAGAATGCACACCGTAATGGGCAGTTCCTCGCACACTGCCGTCGCAAGCTCCTGTTCGTTCATCTGAAAACCGCCGTCGCCCGATACGCTGACGACTGCCATATCGGGACAGCCGAGCTTTGCACCGATCGCCGCGGGAAGCCCGTATCCCATCGTGCCCAACCCGCCCGAAGTCAGCAGGCGGCTCTTCCCGCGCAGCTGCAGAAATTGCGTCGTCCACATCTGATTCTGCCCTACATCCGTCGTGACGATCGCCTCCGCAAAATTGCGGTTGATCCCTTCAATGATATCCTGCGGCGTGAGCGGCGCCGCCGCCGCACTCATGCGGATCGGATTTTCCGCTCTAAGCTTTTGCAGGCGTTCCACCCATTCACCCGTATGCGACGGCGCTTTCGCGATCTCCGCAAATTTCTCGATCGCTTCCCGCGCATCCGCTACGATCGGCACATCCACGACAATATTTCGGGAGATCGATGCGGCATCGATATCAATATGCACAATCTTCGCGCCCTTCGCAAACTCGCTGATCTTCCCCGTAATACGGTCATTGAACCGCGTCCCGATCGAAAAGAGCAGATCACATTCGGAAACGGCAGTGTTCGCCGCTACGTTCCCGTGCATCCCCATATTCCCGATATACAGCGGATGATCGGTCGGAAGAGCACCTTTGCCCATGATCGTCGTGACAACAGGCACGTTCATTGCTTCGGCAAGCCCGGTCATCGCCGCTCCCGCATGCGATATATTTACGCCGCCTCCCACAAGAAAAAGCGGGCGCTTTGCATTCGCGAGCATATCCGCCGCCTTTTTCAGCTGCCCCATGTGCACACTCGTCGAAGGCTTGTAGCTGCGCATGAATACCTCTTTCGGATATTCGTCCGAACCCAGCGCAAGCTGTATATCTTTGGGCAAATCGACCAATACCGGCCCCGGCTTGCCCGTGCGGGCAATGTAAAACGCTTCTTTTATGATGCGCCCCAGATCCTCGCGCCTGCGCACGGTCACCGCGTATTTGCAAATGCTGCGGCAAATGCCCACTATGTCCACTTCCTGAAACGCATCGTTGCCGATCAGGTTGGTCGGAACCTGCCCCGTAAAACAGACCAGCGGCACGCTGTCAAAATTGGCTGTTGCGATACCCGTAACAAGATTGGTTGCGCCGGGTCCGCTCGTCACCAGACACACGCCCGTCTTTCCCGTCGCACGGGCATACCCGTCCGCCGCATGCACAAGTCCCTGTTCATGCCGCGGCAATACCACGCGGAATTCCTTCACGCCGTACAATGCATCAAACAGATCGATCGCCATCCCTCCCGGATAGGCGAACAGCGTGTCAACGCCCTCTTCAATCAGCGCCTTCACAAACAATTGCGTTCCCTTGATCTTCATAACCTGACCTCCGTAATAATGTGCGAATACTCCCGCACTGCCCGCCGCATTCCGAAAACTTCCGCCCCCGGAAAACAACCTATAAAAATGCCCCGAACGACCATTTGGCCGTTCAGGGCGATCATAACCGCGTTACCACCTGATTTCGGGATCACCGACCCCGCACTCTGTCCGATGCAGGCGCTCGCGCGCCGATATCGGTTCCCTCATAACGGCGGGAATCACCGTCGAAGCCTACTCGTTCCCTTTCGGTCCGCCGCTCAGGGGCTACCTTCTCCGCTTTCCCGTAAGAACTTGCACCGTCCGTTCTCTCTCTTAAACCCGAAAAGCGAATACTCCTCCCCGTCCCTGCGTTTCTTTATATTTATAAATATATTAGCACATTCGGCACTTTTTGTCAACATATTTTTTATTTGCCCGCAATTCCTCACCCACTTATGAAAACTTAATTTTAAAAAATTTTGTATTTTTTTTATTTTTCCCAACAATTTACTATTTTCCGCTGTTGTATAAGTGTAAAAACAAAACGCAAACCGCGTTTAAATTAAAAAACAAGGAGATCTTTACCATGAAAAAAACAATCCTCACTCTAACGGCTTTGGCTCTCGGCACGGCGCTCGCTTTCGGCATCGCGGCTTGCGACGATACCTCTGCTTCCAAAAATGAGAACGGCTCCGGCGCCTCCTCCGCTTCTGTCAGCGAAGTGTACGGCTTCAGCGCCCTCTCCGCAGGCACCCTCATCTCCGCGATGAACAGTTCCGATACTCCCGCTGCGGCAGCGATGAGTTTTGCTTCCGCAAGAGCGGCTTCCGTCACCGACGAAGAGACCATCACAATGCTCAACGAACATATGCTGCTGGTCGAAAGCATTCTCAGCGACGGTGTTTATTCCGTGTCCAACGAAACCTCCGACCGCGAAAACTATGCCGTGAAAGAAATCGTGTCCTATAAAGACATGCTGGGCGAAACGGTCGAATATGTGCTCTATTACAACCAGGTCGAAAAGACAAATCCCCTTCGCACCGTAAGCTTTGATACTGCAGACGAAGACGATTTCGACGACGACTACCGCGATCGCGACCGCGACCAAGATCGTGACAGAGATGACTTTCACGACGATGACGACAATGAGATCAAGACCGAATACCGCATCGAAGGTATCCTTGTAGTCGGCGAAGAGGAATACCCCGTACGCGGCGAAAAGGAATCGGAAACCGAATACGATGAATCCGAACTCGAAACAGAATTTATTGTCACTCTCGACAGCCAGACGGGAAAATATATGACCGTGGAACAGTCCGTCTCGCAGGAAAGCGGCGAATCTGAACAGGAATACACCTATTCTCTGTATGAAAACGGAGCTCTGCTCGAAAGGACCTCCCTCGAATACGAAGAAGAACGCAACGAAACCGAGATCGAGCTGGAAATCTATGACCGCGAAACAAATCAGGCCACACGTTTTTACTTTGAAGATGAAGGAAACAAAGGGATCACCGTTCGCATCGGAGACCGCAACGCAACCGAAAGCTACCGCGTTACGATCGTAACCAATGACGACGGTACGACTTCTTACCTGTACGAATATGCAGGCGGTCAGATGCACTTCGACAGACACTGATGCATTGCATCCTCTGTGAGCAACTCCTCTTTACACCTTTCAACGAATACGGGGATGCCCCGCGGCTCAGCCGCGGGGCATCCCCGTATTCTTCTCTGCTGCGCGCATCAGAGCGATTCGCAATGCGCGCAAGACAAAATTTGTGCATTCTTTTCCCTGTATTTGCCGCTTTCGACATCATGCAGCCATGCGGTATTTTCTGTGTACCAGCGAACGGTTTGCCCGATCCCTTCCGAAAGCGGAATCTTCGGCTCCCACCCCAGCTCGTTGTACAATTTGGAAAAATCCAGCGCATATCGCCGATCGTGCCCCTTACGATCGGCAACAAAACCAATCAGGCTTTCGCTTTTCCCCAGTTTTTTAAGTATAAATTTTACAAGATCGATATTGGAGATCTCACCGTTTCCGCCCACATTGTACACTTCGCCGATTCTGCCGCATCGAAACACCAGATCGATTGCACGGCAATGCTCCTCCACGCTCAGCCAATCGCGAACATTCTTTCCGTCGCCATACACCGGCACGCTTTCGCCGCGCAATGCGCGCAAAATCACAAGCGGAATAAGCTTTTCGGGAAACTGATATTTCCCGTAGTTGTTGGACGAGCGCGTGATCGTTACAGGCAATGCGTATGTCCGATAATAGGACATGACCAGCAGATCTGCGGCCGCTTTGCTCGCCGAATACGGTCCCGACGGAAGGAGCGCAGACTGTTCCGTAAATAAATGTGTTCCGTCCAGCGGCAGCGAACCGTATACCTCATCGGTGGATATCTGATGAAATCGCGATACTCCCGTGCGATAACTCGCTTCCAAAAGATCCTGCGTACCCAGATAATTGGTCACGGCAAACGGCTCTGCGTCGGCGATCGCCCGATCGACATGGCTTTCTGCCGCAAAATTGATCACGCCGTCAAACTTCTCCCGCGCAAAAAACGCGGCGATCTTTTCTCTGTCTGCAATGTCGCCGCGCACGAAACGAAATGCGCGCGTTTGAAAGGCACCTTCCAGGTTTGCAAGATTGCCCGCATACGTAAGTTTATCCAGACACACGACTTCGTCTTCGGGGTGCTCGCGCAACGTGAACCGCACGAAAGCACTTCCGATAAAGCCGGCGCCTCCCGTGATCAGAAGTTTCATGGCCTTCTCCCCCGCCCGATCGGCTGTACGCTATTTTGCATGAATCTTATCCGCGCACATTGTTTCTTTAAATTATCTTTATCTGGCACGCGGACATCGCCTCCAAAGCCGTTGCGTGGCGCACAGGCGTCACGCCCGCACAACAAGATGCCCGAACGGAAATTTCGGCTTCCGGGCAGAACGCTTTTACGATCAAAGCATTGGAAAGAACGCAAATGTCCGTGCATACTCCGATCAGCTCGATCTGTTCATACCCCTTCTCCGCCGCGTATCTGCCCAGCTCCGTACTGCCGAACGTAGGCTTGTCGATCACCTTTTCGCCTGCGGCCGCAAGCCCCTCCGCAAGCTCCCAGCCGAATGTCCCGCAGATACAATGCGCAACCGGCAGATTTTTCCCCTCTTGCGTGCAAAGATAATTCTGCGAATGCGTATCGCGCGTAAAAATTACATCTTCACCCGTTCCGCGCGCCCTTTGTATGCGCTCTTTCACCTTTGCGACGATCGCCCGCGCCTCCTGCGTGCCCAGCGACCCGCTTATGAAATCGTTTTGCATATCCACTACGATCAATGCTCTTTTTGACATCTTGTCTCCTCAGATCTCTCCCTTTTCGCGGGCAATTTTGTAATTATCTATGCTCTTTTGAATCACTTGCACCGCATTGTCCCGCCCCATGATCTCCTTGACAAAAGTCTTTTTGTGTTCGAGTACTTTATATACTTCAAAAAAATGCATCATCTCGTCAAAAATATGGCGCGGCAATTCGGATATGTCTTTATATATGTTATATGTCGGCTCGCGGAACGGAATGGCTATGATCTTCTCGTCCATTTTCCAATCGTCCAGCATATTGATCATCCCGATCGGATAACACTGCACAAGCGTCGCCGGCAAAATCGGCTCACTGCAGAGGACCAAAACATCCAAAGGATCTCCGTCATCCGCATACGTGCGCGGAATAAAACCGTAACTGGCCGGGTATACCGTCGATGTATACAATACCCGATCCAGTTTCAGAACTCCCGTCTCCTTGTCCAATTCGTATTTGCTCTTGGATCCTTTCTGGATCTCGATATAACACATAAAATCTTCGCTTTGTATGCGTTTTTCTGAAATGTCGTGCCAGATATTCATTTTATTTTCCCTCCGCAGAACCATTTTACCATAAATCGGCAACAGACGCAACACTTACAAAGAACTTTTATATGTTGCCTTCATCCCTTTTCCCCCCTTTTAATATTTTCGGCAAGCATTTATACTTTCATTCTCGCGGAGCGCCCCGGCCTGCTCTTCATCTCACGCATAAAAGTTGAGTCCTATCTCGTTTTATGCCTGATAAGCATTCAGTACGATACGATATAAGTATTTGACATATTTGTATCCTGCCCGTTATAATATTTGCGTAAAACTTTTATAAGCTCTTAAACAAAACACGGAGAATGTTTATGAAAAAATTAACCGCAATTTTGTTTGCCCTGGTGCTTTTGGTCATTTGCGCCTGCACACCCCCTCTTCCTGCGACGAACGTTACCGAAAATACCGCAATACCCGATCAGCAAACAGATCAAAATATTGATCAATCGCAAAATACGGATAACGATCAGACTGCGGATCAATCCGTACCCGTTGAGGAGGCCACTGCCGTGCAAATATATTGCGGAGAAAATAACATGGAAATCACACTGGCCGACACCGTCTCCGCAGTTGCATTTGCCGAAAAATTGCAAAACGGTGATATTACGATAAAAATGCACGGTTACGGCGATTTTGAAATGGTCGGCGGCTTGGGATTCTCTCTGGAAAGAGATGATCAACAGATGACAACAACCGTCGGGGACGTGATCTTGTACAGCGGCAATCAAATCGTTATTTTTTATGGCAGCAACAGTTGGGCTTATACAAAAATAGGCACCATTAACGGAGCGACCAGAGAGGGCTTGCTCGCTTTCTTCGGCGGTACCGCCGAAGTTTCGGTAACTTTTTCCCTCCACTAAAAAACTGCCTTCAAATCCCCTCGGCTTTCCCTGCCGCCGCGATGAATTATTGAAAAAAGATATCTTTCTTCTGTTCCGTTCTCCCCGACAGATCGCATTCCAATGCAAAGAGGTCCGAAAACTCGGTTTTCGGACCTCTTTGCATGAACTCAATGATTTTTGTTTTTAGAAAATCAAAGTCCTGACTTTTCATGGGATGATTGAAACACTTCAAAACGGCTCTTGCGTGCTTTTTAAAATTCACTCCATTTTTCCGCATCCAATTTAGCAAGCTTACCCCACATATTTCCTATTTACGGATATAAAAAAAGGTCAAAACCCGAAGGTTTTGACCTTTTTTCTCTTAATTTTTGGAAAGACAAACCAGCGTCTCAACGTGGCACAAGACCATAAAAGGTCTCAAAAATGCCTATTTTCAAATGGTGTAACTATAAAAAGTTTTTGCCGTCTGCAATGCCGAAGTTCCCACGCTTTTGAAAATGCACGATTTATCGATTTTGTTTTATCTGTTCTTCAAAACCGTCGAAAACGGGTTTTACGCTATCCGCGACGTCGAAATAGCCCTCATGCGTGAGACAGCTCAAAAGCACCTCGCCGTCCTTTAAAAAAGTGATGTCTGCAAAACTGAAATAGGGATCGTATCTTTGATACGCATCATAGTGATAGCAGTCGAATCTTTTGAACGAAAGCAGATATTCTTTTAGTTTTTGCGTGGGATTTAAGTAAATTCTTAAAACGCTCATGCCGTAATTTTCCGTCTTTTCCGTACTGACAACCTCGCCCAAAATTTCGGCGAAGCGCGCGTCGCACTCGTCGCCGATATGAACGCTCTCTTCGGCATGAAAGCACACGGTATCGCACTCGGAAAAGAGATATTCAAGCTGCAGAGCGGAAAGTTTTTTTGCCCGTTCGTCCTCGGCAAAGGCCTTGTTGTAGTCATCCATGTATCCGTTCTCCACATACTCTTCCCAGATTTTTATCTGGTCGTAAATGCAGTCCGAGGGCATTTCGTATTCGATGACGTCCGCCTCTTCGCCCGACATCGCTTGCGCCAAATCAAAGAAAGGCTCGGTTTCGGGTGAAGTCCTTGTAAGATGATACAGCATAGATTCCTGCATCAGTGCATGATCGTTTATGAACGCACCGTATTCGCCTATGGCCTTTTGATACGCCTCGCCGCTCTCTGCCTGCCTGTACATTTCCTGCACCTTGGCATACACTTCGCTTTGCATTTTTTCGCCCTTCTCTTCCTCGGAAAGCGTGGGATCGCTCATGATCTTTTCCGTCATTTCCTCTTCCCATTCCCCGATATGCGCGGTATAGCTCTGCCACTTTTGCATCAGGCGTTCCTGCTCCGCTTCAAAGTCGGCGCGCCTTTGTTCATACCCTTCCGACTCCAAAAGAGCCTTGATCTCCTGCAATCTCGCCAGCCTTTTTGCCCCCGCTTGGCGGAATGTCTCTGCGGTATAGGGTTTTTCTCTGTCTATTTCGTTTACCGTTGTTATAGATATAAGCTTTTCCATAATTTTCTCTCATTCCACTTTATTTATTATATTATAGCAAAAAAAATTGCCGACCGCAAGGGTTTTCCCCTACGGTCGGCGACTCTTATTTGCGGGTAATTGTTATGCTCTCGACTATGCCTACCTTAAGATAGAAGTCCAGGGTATATGTATTTCTCACCACCACATTTTCGACGATGGCACGGAATATCTCTCCGTTGTACTCATCCAGGCTCCCAACATCATTTAGGGTTTTTGCTATCTGATCCACCCTCCTCATTGCCAGCTTTGCCGTGTTTGACTTACTTTCGAGTTTCACCCGCCTTTCAGTTAACTCCTGTATCGCTTTTTCAATCAGCGCGCCTCGTTCGTTATACTCTTGGTCGGAAACTCTTCCCGCCCTCTTTTCGCGGAGCAGTTCGAGCATTTCAGTTTGCCTCATTTCTATTTGGGCGAGTGTCTCGTTGATGTCCTCCTCTATACTATCATCGAGTGAGGATACTATGTTCTCTTTCAAGGTGTCGGAAATTTCCTCGAAGTCCACTACGAGTGCTTTAAGCATTTCAAGAAACGCCCCCTCTATTTCCTCCTCCCTTAAATAGGTTTGGCTGCACGCTGCCCCGCCCTTTAATTTATGAGTCGGGCATACCCATGTGTGGATATACTCTCCTTTGTGGTATTGTGCGTGCCGCCTATAATACGCCCCACACTCTCCGCAGATTATCCTTTTGCTGAATGCGTATTTACTGCTATACCGACCTTGATTTGTTTCAGAGAACCCTCGTATCGTCTGCCTCCGTCTCATTTCTGCCTGTACGAGATCGAACTCCTCTTTCGATATAATGGCGGGGTGGCTATTCTCTATATAATATCTTTCAGTCTGCCCCTCATTTTTATATCGCTTTTTGCTCAACACGTCTGGCTTATATGTCTTTCCGCATATCAGTCCTCCATAGTATTTTTCATTTTGGAGAATGCTCATAATGACCGATGCGTACCATTTCGTCTTGTTACTCGGAGTGGGTATTCCATCTTTTGTCAGTCCAGCGGCTATATTTGAGTATGAGTATCCGTACAGATATTCACGGAAAATTCTTTGCACAACAGATGCTTCCTCGGGCACTATAATTAAGTTGTGGTTTTCGTCTCGGGTATATCCGAGAAACCTTTTATAATTCAGTTGTATGTCTCCGTTTTGGAATTTCTTTTGGTATGCCCATTTGATATTTGTCGATATGGTCCTCGACTCCTGCTCTGCCATAGCAGCAAGGATTGTGAGCAATACCTCACCGCCAGGAGACAATGTGTCGATATTTTCGTTCTCGAAGTAAACGCTGACACCCAACTCTTTTAACTCTCGTATGGCATTGAGCGCATCCACGGTATTGCGAGCGAATCGAGCAATTGATTTGACGAGGATTTTATCCAACTTACCCAGACGGCAGTCATCCATCATCCGTTGAAAATCTTTTCGCTTTTCCGCTCGAGTCCCTGTTATGCCCTCATCAGCATACACATCCACAAACCGCCACCCATCATGTGATTTGATGTATTTTGTATAATGGGACACCTGCCGCTCGTAGCTATCCTCCTGCTCTTCCTTTTTGGTACTCACTCGAGCATATGCGCCCACATTTAGCAGCCGAACGAACTGCGCGGTCGTCCGCGTAAACGATGCAGGGATTGTCCGCACGATTCTCTGATTACTGTCCATTCTGTTCCTCCCGCCTTTGCTTTTGTTTTAACTTCCAGTCTTTAATGTTCCCAGGCTGTCCGTTGGTATAGGAGCGAGTAATGCATACTCCGTTAAAGAATTCGAACATTACCGTCCAATCTTTGACGACCACTCTTTTGATAAACTTATACAGCTTTTCCTCATCGAACTCCTTTATCGGATGGAAGTCGCTCCCTTGAACAAGGTAAGATCGTTCTTCCTGTAATTTCTTTTGGATGCATTGCATCTCAGCTCTGATATGCTGCTGTTCGTTCAAGTATTGATTCTGATTTATCACTCCCCGAGTCATCAGCATCGTCAGCTCTGTTTCGCTATCGTTGAGCCGAGCGAGCCTATCAAGTGCTTCGGTATTATCGACTGTTCTTTTGTAATACCCCTCGGTCACGAATTCATTGTAGCAATCTATGAACAGGTCGTATAAAACCTTCTCCTTAATGCCTGGATTATGGCAGTATTTTACCCCTTTTTGTATTGCTATGTGGCACTTCCAAAAATTCGCCTGCGAAATCGTTCCGCTGTTATTTACTTTATGCGTATAATTCGCACCGCACTCTCCACACACAATCAGCCCTGTGAACGGATACGATTTCTGTTTTGCCCCTACGAGATACGGGTTCGCCCTTTGCGCCAATATCTCTTGTGCTTTATCCCATATTTCCTTGCTTACAATCGGCTCATGACTATTTTCGACATAATATCTGACCCGCTCTCCTCGGTTTGCATACTTTACTCCGCCCTCGACGAATGTCTTCTGCAAAATCATGTCACCGTAGTATTTTTCGTTCTTTATAATGTATGATATCTGACTACACAGCCACTCGCCTCCATTCGGCGAGGGTATTCCCATAGAATTTAACCTCTTTGCGATTTGGAGAGTGCTTACATTCCCTTTGATATACTCCTCAAAAATCAATTTCACGATTTGCGCCTCATCGTGATAAACGACCAACCTGTTCTCTGCCGTTTTTCGGTATCCGTAAATCCTCGGTCCGAGTATCATTTCCCCTCTCTCGAACCTATCTTTAATTGACCATGCGACATTGTTACTATATCGAGTCAAGTCCTCTTCGGCGATTGCCGCAGCGATTGTGAGATACAACTCGGTATCGGGATTTAATGTATGGATATTCTCTTTTTCGAAGTAAACCTCGATGCCTTTTTCGCGTAGTTCCCGTACATATTTGAGTAATTCCTCGGCGTTTCGTGCAAATCTCTGGACGGATTTAGTAAAGATGATATCCACCTCTCCACGGCTGCATAGTTCCATAAGGGCAAGGAACTGTGGTCGACGATTGGCATATTTTCCGCTTATCCCTTTGTCTGCGAATAAACCGATATACTCGTATTCGTCATTGTTACCAAGCGTCTGATTCCAATACCGGCTTTGAAACTCGAAACTGTGTTCCTGCGCTCGGCTATTGGTAGACACTCTGGCGTATGCGGCGACTCTTTTCTTGGCCATTCATACCTCCTTGTAGACTTTTTGTTTTATTTCCCTTATGTGATGAGAGGACTTGTTTTCGATAAAAAATTTGTCCTGCCCATCCCAGGGCAGGACAAACAATAGCGTATCTTGCAACGAAAGTCCAGAGAAAAATTGCGTTATTCAGAAAGAAAACTGCGCTTGTTTTTGGCTATAATTGCATCCCTTTCTTCCGTCGAAATAAGGCATTTCACCCACAGTTGCATCACAATGGCGTTTGCAATTTCGCACTTCACAAGATTACTTCTGCTCATCGCCATCTCCTTTGCCAAGTTGCTTTATGATCTGATTGACGCCCGTAGCAGTCAAACCGCTCGCCCCGCCAACGATAATGGCGACCACCACGTTATCGGCGGGAACAATGCCCGGCACGAGGTAGTAGGCGACCACGCCGAGAATTACGCCAAGCCCTGCGGCGATCAGCGGAATAAACCTTTTGAAAGTTTCGTTTTCCTTTACAGCATACTTTATGATTGCTATGACCCAGTAAACGACCGCTGCTATCGCAGGGACGCTGACAAGTTCCAAATAACTTTCCATGTTTTCCCTCCTTTACTTATTCGCATTTTGTTCGAGCAGGTATTCATACATCTCGGCTTTATTTTCCTGGTATGTTTCCATAGCCTCATGCATTTCGCCATTTGTTTTCCCGTCCCGAATAGCGACTGCATTAGCATACGTCAGCTTGCCGACTGCATCTATGCTTTTCAAAATAAGCATATTTTCTTTCGCCTTTGCTGCGTCCCGAGCCTCATCGTTCTTGGCTTTCCGTTTGAAAAACCGCTGTAAGAAAAAAAGCACCATCCCGCTGATGATGCTCGCACAGATGCTTATTATAATTGAAACCATTTCAGCCCCCTTATGCGTTACCCCCGTTCAGGACGAGCGTGTCGGTCGCATGGAGAATTGTTTCGCCATCCGTCAGGTCTGCCGAACTCGATGCCTTGTAATTGCTTTCAAAGTTTGCCGTTGCCCTCTCCTCGGTATAGTATTTGTTTGAGCCTTCAGCGATGTCGCTTGTCGTAAGTACGACTGCACCCGTTTTTCCGTTTACCGACAGGACTTTGCATTCGGGAGATTTCAGTTCGAGCCAGTTCTCAAGCGTCGATGCGGGAGTCTGTTTCAGAATATAGGATTTTCCCTCATCCGCACGGATTGCGATATCACCGACCTGTGCCTCGAGAGCAAGCATTTCCGACTGGTCAGCGACCGCATGGGGTTCGGTAATAGCCAAAGGCGGCAAAACGCTGTCGGGGATTTTACCGTCTGCGCCGACCTCCACAAGGTTACCTTGAGAAGTTCCCACGTCCCTCGCCGCTGCCGTTCCTGCATCGGAGATCTTCGCAAGCGTGAGTGTCGGGATATCCTCCGCCGTAAGAAGTTCGGTTTTGGTAATCAATCCCTTTTCGTTGACCGTTACTTTTGTGTATGTTCCTGCGCTTGCACCAGTGTTTTTCAGCACAAGCGTAATGCTCGCATCCGCACTCCCGTCAAAAGTTGTCGCACCCGACCCGTCGCCGATGATACTGATACTTCTTGCCGTTTTCAGTTTTTGTGCAACGAGCGCCTCAGACACAACGACGAGTTCCTCGGCGTTCGGGATCCTTTTCCATTCGCCCGCGCTCTCTGTTTTTGCAACCAGGACATACAGCGTTTTGTCGGTCTGGTTCAGCCAAAACTCTCCCAGGTCGAAGTCTTTATCGGTCGTCGAGGGATTTGTGGATGCAATGACAATATCGTCTTTCAGATATTTCAAACTGTTCCACTCTGTCGTGCCGTCGCCGACCTTCATCTTTCTGGTATCAATCTCGATACCGATTTCGCCCTTCAAAAGGACGGGGTTCACAGACGACCAATTCGCCGCCGTATCGTTCCTGCTCTGGATCTGACTGTCAAGAATTCTGTTGCTCATATTATGCGTTCCCTCCATTTATGATTTTAATGCTTCGATAGTCTGTACCAATACAGACATATTGCCTTGTTTCCTCGTCCCAACGATATGTCTCGTTTTCCTTGACGTCGACATATAGCACCGATGGATTCCCGATATTGGGGAATGCATATTTGCTTTGGTATTGCTGGGGCTTGGGTTTGACCTCAATGGTCCACTCTTTATTGTCCACGACCGTTTCCAATGCATCGTTCTCGACGCCTTTATATTTTTTGGTGATTGTCTGAAACGGCTCGACATGGACACAACTGCACTTTTCGTGAAACCCGCTCATTTTGCTACCACCTCCAATTCCTTATCGACAAGCGTGTAAACCTCCTCTCCGCAATTTGAAATATCAACTCGCAACTGCGCTCGGTATAAAATGCTTTCAAGCCTTTCCGTTTCCTCGGCAGTCAGCATCGCATAGAATGTATCGCCGTTTCTTTCTATCTCGCCCGGATAGTATTTTTGTATCACAGGCACACGGTCTGTCCGAGTAATAGAAAAGTCCAAACGGTCCTCTTCCGTTATCTCGATCTTTTCAACTCCTTCCCCTTCGACGACAATCGGCAAGCGGACATTATGAAAGGCGATGCTGAACGCATTGCCTTTGACAAGTTTAATTCTGTTTCTCGCTCTCGCCATACTCACTCCTTAAGTTATCGCCGAAAGTCCGCTGATTTTGTACATAATGACAGTCATTGTTCCGTCTCCGTCAAAAAGCTGCGTCGGTGCGGCTGTCGAGTTTGTAGAAATGTACAGCCTATAAATAAATGCTGTCGAACTTACGTTAATACAGCGAAGCTGAATGTTTTTATATCCCCCGTCATAGTAAATTGAAGAAATCCCGCTGCAAGTTCCGTTGTCAATGCTTGTTGCGTTCGACATTGTACCCAAGCACGCTACACCTTTCATGCTTGCCGCATTCAAGTAACTCACAAAGCACAGATAAACACCCGTTGCGGGGATATTGTACTGCTGGTTCAGCCTGATTGTCGTGCGCGTAAGAGTTATGCCAGAGGATATCGTCGGTTTATTTATAAGGTCATTATAGTCTCCCGACGTTGCAACATCTGCAAGACCTGTGACCTTGCTTGCCGAAACTGAAGAAATCTTGGCGTCGGTTACGGCGGAATTGGCTATCTTGTCTGTCGTAACCGCACTCGCCGCAAGTTTTGCAGCTGTTACCGCAAGGCTTCCGAGTTTTTCTGTCGTGACCGCCAGGGATGCAATTTTCGATGATATAACCGAACCATCTGCGAGTTTTGCGGCTGTAATAGCACTCGAGGCAATTTTTGCCTCTGTCACAGCCATATAACCGATTTTATTCGTACTCACAGCCGAATCAACGAGGTGAGTAGTTGTGACCGATGATTCCACAATATCTGTCCCACCGACTTTGTCCTTAAATGCCAAAGCGCGTAAATCGGCAAACCACTTTCGAATTTTCCCGAACGCACCCATTATGGTGTCCTGCTCGGTCAAATTTTCCCGAGTCGTGCTTGTTTCGCTCATCACCTTTGCCTCCTGCACCTGATCTGTTGTTATTTTTGTTTCATTCAAATACACCTCATTCTCTGCAAGTGTATTAAAAATTTCCGGAGTCACCTGGTCTTCGACCGTATGGTTCGTCTCCGGTTCTTTCCATGTTGCCATACCTGACCCTCCTATTTCAATCTGCCTCGGGTCTGTTGCTTTAACCCGCCATTGTAAGTGAACTTGTTATATTCGCAAACCAACTCTTTCCCATCACCGAATCTGTCTACGCTCTTGTATCCCGTTCCAATTTCCAGGGCAGGATTTCCGCGCCATTCCGTTGTAATAACGCCCTCACCCGCCCGCATCCTTGCAAGAATTATCGACCCGATATATTTTGCTTGTTCTTCGGTGCGCACCAGTTCCGAAGCAGGGTGTGTATATTCCACCGTGCCATAACTGTTCACGCTGTCCTCGTCCTCCGAATAAACGGTATGCGAATTGAGTTCGATCGCATTGCCCTCTACCGTCAAAGTAGCTGCCTGGACACTACCTGTCGCATTCGTCAACGTCAGAATGCAAGCATTTACCCCGCCTTGTTCCATTACCACTTTTACATTGGAGTTGCTCGAATATGCCATCGCATAGGCTATATCGGAAGAATATTCCAATGTGATTGTCTTGACCTCATTCGGATTCAAAGCAACCTCAAGTTCAGCCACCTCTATAATTTCCGTTGCTATACTCACTTCCGTGTATTCCACCTTGATTCTGTTTGCAAATTCGGTCAACGTAATGCTCGATTTGTAACTGAACATATTGCTCGGGTTTATCTCTATCCCTGCCGAGAGCGACTCCGTCTCCTCGCTTCGCAGGTGAATTCTATCCTCTCGATCCACAAAGACTTTGCAGAGGGCTGCGTTTGCTATTTCCTGCAATGCGTCCCATGCAGTTGTCTTTAGAAGATACGCCATGTCTATTATGTTCTCTTTCAGATTGGCGGAAATAACATATTCAGAGGGTTCAAGCCCGCTCTTTTGCAAAACATCCTCTGCCAACTCATATACGGAAACCCTGTCCGTAAAAGGGTATCCCATGTATGTTTGACTTTGCAAACTCATCAGTCTGTCTACGGCCGTACACTTTACCCACTGACTATCCTGCTCCACTTGCCATTCCTCGGAATAGAATGTGCCAAGCCTGGTATATTCGACTCCGTTCTCTTTCTCTATCCCGATGTAAGGTTGCACTTTTCTGCCGAGGATCATAAGAGAACGGAGATATCCTTTATCGAATTTCCTGTCTGTATTATGAAGCGTTACCGTCATACTGTCAGAGTTGATGTTGTAGTTTCCGTCCGATGAACACATCTCTTCGTTCACCTCAAACATCTGCATGGCATCCCCAACGTATTCCTCATATAACTTATCGTAAAATTGCAGAATTTTAGCGCAAGCATTCGGGGTATTCCATTTTGAAATTGTCATGCGAATCGAAGTAATGTCATTGACTCTCGGTTCGAGTTTAATTTCAATTTCCGTATTCCCCGTTATCTCGTCAGTTCTGACAACATTTCCGTTTGACTTATACTGAATGGTAAAGTCTACAGGGTATTGTTTGAGTTTATCGTCTCCGCGTATGATCCAAGAAATAATGGGACGCAAGACAAATGACAGTTCGATGTACGGCTTAACGGCAAACACGCCGTTTCCGTCACAAAGCGTTCCGCTCCACCACCCAAGAATACAGTTTTTCCCGAGCATTTGAAACGACCCGCCCATGTCCGAATTTCCGTCCATTGTACAAGCCTTGACGGTAGGAGTTTGGTATCCTTCGAACACTTCCCTCGGGTGACTGATTTCGGAATTTCCGCTCACCGTCACACCCATGTTGCTGCTGATTTCCTTGTCGCTGTATATAATCTCGACCTTACCGTAAACCTTTCGGGGATTATCTGAATATTCCATAACCCCTCCTATTTTTCCTTGAACGAAAGCGAAACATCCTTCCAAAGAAGTTGTGCCTTTGCCCAATCATAATAAGGCATATACGTCAGGTTTTCTGCCCTTGAGACAATGGTTTCAAGTTCTCCTGTTTCCCCGTTGTGAAAAGTAATCCGGGAGAAGCGGTCGCTCCCGGATTCTGTCGTCAACACCTTCAAATCCTCTTTGGCTAAATATTCCCAGGACACGTCCACTTTTTTCTTAGTCCCGATCACATCTATCACCATCGTTCCGTCCAAAGTGCGTTCCGCTTTATCGAGGTGTTCGGGCGATATCGTGATTTCAGTCGGTGATTTGATCGTTTTTCCGTTTATGCTGAAAAAATTCACCGCTTTACACCCCCTTTAGTTCAATTCCGTTCCTCTTGTATTCTCTCGTAATACTTGGCACAATCAGACGGGCAAATGTCTGACCGTCAATTTGCAACACCAATTCGTTTCCGCTTTGGTCGCCACGCATTCCGTTCATTGATGCAATCCCCTGCAGTAGCCCGTTTAATAAGTCACCGTTCGGGCTGGTCCCTGCGCCAACCATTGCGCGATTTGCCGTAGTAGTCAACCCCAGCGCATTTGCGACCTGGATTGCGGCTCGCTGAATCAACGGGATATCGTCATACATCCCTTGCGCCATCATGTCCATGAGGTTTGGTATCCATTCATCTGCGGTATGTCCTGGACCTTTCTTTGTCGGTGACCCGAATCCGAGGAAGTCTGCGATTGACTCGCCTACACCTTTTACTCCGTCAACGACCCAATCCCACGCTTTCTTGATTCCGTCGCCTATGTTCTGTATGAGGTTTTTGCCCCAATTGAAAGCGTCTTTGAACAGACCAGAAAAGAAGTCGCCTATCTTTGAGAACAGTCCCGTGATCGTGTCCCAAATCCAAGAGCATACCGACTTTATTCCTTCCCACACATTGACGAAAAAGCCGCTTATGCCTTCCCAGGCACTTTTGAAAATTGCCGCAATATTGTCTCCGAGTTTACTGAAAAAGTTCTTTATCCCCTCGCAAAAACCCTGGATGAATTCCCATATCCCGAGGAATATATTCTTTATGGCATCCCAGAGGTTCGATGCGACATTTTTCATGTGTTCCCATGCTTCCGACCAGTCCCCGCGCAACACCGCGCAAACCAACTGAATCACTTCCAGGATTGCTTGTGCCACATCAATGACCGCCTGTACGAACGGACCGAGCGCGGAAATAATTCCCGAAACCACGCTTGTTACGACCCCATATAAAGTCATAATAATGCCGCCGAGAAGGTCGAAAACAGGTTTCAAAGTCTCATATAATGCGACCATCGTATCCCAAAGCGAGGCAAACAATTGCTTGATGTTTTCCCAAATCGGACGAACATATCCCAGGAAACTGACTACCGCATTGTAAATAATATCAAATGCGGTGCTGACGATGTTCCAAATGTTGGTGAACAACGTCTTTACCGTTGCCCATATCGTCTCCCCGTTCTTTGCCCAAAAAGCCTGAATCGCAGTAACAGCATCAATGACGATATCTTTGACAACACCCCATACTTTCTCGGCTATTTTCTGAATCTTCCCGAAAACATGTTTTAGGACTTTCCACAGGGATTTCATTGTACTCACCACTTTGTTGATGACTTTTTCCCCGTTTTTCTCCCACCAGTCTTTTATCGCATTCACGGCATCGAGAATAAAGGTTTTGACCTTTTCCCAAATCTCCATGACTGCGTTTCGGAAATCCTCGTTAGTATCCCACAGCCGTTTCAGAACGACAACCGCAATAAGGATTGCGGCTATTATCAATCCGACTTTCGAGAACAGCAGCGAGCCTATTTTTACAATCACACCTACGCTCGAAATCAGTTTCCCGACCACCAACAGCAATGGTCCGATAGCCGCCGCCAAAAGCGCAATCACGACAATGTTCTTTTTCGTTCCTGCGCTCAAATTCATAAGTTTATTCGTCAGCGGCGTAATATACTTTTGCAACAACTGTCGGATGATCGGAATAAGGATATCGCCAAATTGCAAGGCTATTTCCTCTACTTCCGATTTTAGGATTTTCATCTGACCTTGCAGAGTATCCAACTGTTTCTCCGCCATTTCGGTCGCTGCGGAAGTTCCCGTTATCTGCTCCGTCATATCGTGCAAAGCATCTGCGCCCGACGAAATCATTGCGAGCATACCCGGGCCCGCTTCGACACCGAAAATCTTGACCGCTTGGGTACTGTCTATTCCCGCATCTTCCAATTTGCGTATAATGTCTTCAAGGCTGTTCATAGACGGGTTCATGTCATCCACGGACAATCCCAATTCTTCGAACGCCCCTATCATTTCCGCTGTCGGTTTCAGCAACCTGGACAGCGCACTTCGCAAAACAGTACCAGCCTGTTCGCCTTGAAATCCGGCATTGTACAGGATACCGAGCGCACCCGCCGCCTCTTCAACGGAATACCCGAGTGAGTTCGCAATCGGTCCTACATATCGCATTGAGTATGCAAGTTTTTCCATCGTCGCCTGGGATGCGCCGATTACTGCCGCAAAGGTATTGGTTACCCTTGATGCCTCGCTTGCTTCCATTCCGAACTGGTTTAGTGTCGAGATTACAACGTCGGAAGTGAAAGCCAGGTCGGATTGCGTTGCCGCCGCAAGGTCGAGGGTCGCTCGTATTGAGTCTGCCATTTGGTCGACTTTGTAACCAGCGGATGCCATATAGTACATTGCATCTGCCGCATCGGATGCGGAGAACACCGTCTGTGCGCCCATTTCGCGGGCAATCTCTTTCATCCTTTCGAGTTCATCGCCCGTTGCGCCTGAAACCGATGCAGCGTTCGCCATACTCTGCTCGAACTGTTGGGAAATATTGACGCTCGCATATCCCAACGCCACGAGCGGTGCAGTTACGCTTGCGGTCAGTTTTGTTCCCGCAGCCGTAAATGCTGATGCGACTTTTTTGATTTGTTTTTCGGCTGTCTGTAAACCTTTGGAAAGGGAGGAAATGTCTGCCGCTATTTTTACTACAAGGTTTCTTATAACTGCCATTGTATCCCCTCCCTTTTTATTTGATAATTACACCCTTTGCCGCCGCCATTGCTTTTAGGATGGCATCGCTCCTACTGTTCGTTTTCTTGGGCGGTTTCCTGACGTTCTTGAGTATTTTATCCAATTTCGGGAGTCTGCGTTGTCGGGCAAAGGCTTCCGTGTGCCAGGCGACCGTCAATGCATTTTCGAACTCTCGGTAGGACTTTTCCTGAACTTGTTTGCCTATCAGGAGAAGCTCGTATGGCGTATATTCGCCCGCAATAAGCGGATCTACTCCGAACTGTACCACAGCTTTTTCCAAGAAAACCGACAAGTCAAAGTCGACGGCTTTTATTCCCCCTTTTCGGTCGTCTTGGGTTTCACGAACGCCTCTGTGAGAGCCTCCCCGACCTTTTCTGCGAGGGTCGTGATGTCCGTATATTCGTCCAATAAATCCCCCACCTGTTCAAGGGTCAGGTCTTTATCCTCGTGGCACAAGCCCGCATATACGATGACAAGCAGGTCTTTGATGCCGAGCGAGTTGAGGTCGAGCGACATGATGGTCTTTCCCGTGATATCCTCGATTTTTGCAAGTGCATTCATGCCGTAACGAAGCGTTCTCGGCTTGTCAAGTTGGATTGTTACTCCTTTTTTCATTATTCTCCTCCTTTATTCACCCGTCTCAAAAGTGAGCGCGCCCGAACCCGTGAACTCGATACTGATTGATACGACATCGTCCACAGGGTCTTCTATGGACAGACTGTTGATGTATGCCTCGCCCTGGTAGTAGTTCACGCCGTCGACATACAACTTCACCACCACGGTCGTTCCGTTCAGGAACGCATCCTGCAGCGCTGCCTGTCCTTCTTCGTCGACAGGCACTTCATAATCGCCTTCGCTCGATGCCGTCCACTCTTTCATCCCTGCAATATAGTTCTTCCAATCGTCGCCGAGAGCCGTGGTTTCCAATGTCTCGAGAGACAGTTCCAGAGACCAGGACTTGATACCGACCACTTTCTGTTCGCCGCCGCTGCCGATGACGACTTTTCCGTTTTTTCCTGCAACCGCCATTTTCTTCCTCCTATTTTTCATTGTAATGAATTTCAAACTCGATGCTTGACATATACTCATCCATTGAAAATTTCAAGGACGTATTTGCATCGTATTCGTAATCCGATTTTATGAACACGGCTTGAATGTGTAAACCGCACATATCGCCGTGGAAATCCTGTAAACTTTTCTTTACATCTCGTGACAATTCCCTTGCCAACTTGAATGTTCGGGCATGGCAGACAATCTGAATTGTCTTGCATATCCCGTGTCACCCTGTAGAGCCGAATCGTAATTGGCAAGAACGGGTGCGTAGACAATAGACGGGAGCGGCGCATCCTGCGGAAGAACAATCGGATAAATTCTTACTCCGACCTGCGAGGCAATCTCTTTTTGCCCGCTTAAATACTCATACAGAGCCTGACATATATCTTTCAAAGTTTCCTCCCTACTGCATTTGAAATCTCTTTCACGATGGCGTCGTTTATTTTGTCGATATTGTTGTCGACCGCATTCCGAAGAAATGGATTCCCCGGTCGCCCTCTTGCCCCGAGTTCGACAAAGGTCCCATATCGGATGGATTTATCGTAGTCGACCTTTACCGTTGCCTTTGTCGCTGTCGCCTTGTCCTCTGTCAGTTCCAAACTGGCTTTCAGCGCACCCGTATCAACAGGGCAATTCTGCCTGGCATCGTCCAATGCAATTTCGCCGCCCTTCTTTGCTCCGCTCATGAGTACAGCCGCCGCCGCATCATTCATCGCTTTCAGGTCTTTGACAATCTCGTTCGCACCTTCGATGCCCACTTTGACTTTTCTCTGCTTTGCGCTGTAACCCATCGCCGACCATCTCCTTGCAATTGATTACCGTCCAACGGTGTTCCGTCCCATCGTCCGTTATACCGATAATCTCATATTCCTTGTCCCCGTACCGAATCCTATGCATAACCGTCAGCCCTGCATAAAATCGAACGGTTATCCGTGTTACCGTCTCTGCCGATACTTGCTGTCCTGTCAGAAACTCTGTCCCGCTTACTGGTTCAATCTTTGCCCATACGCGCCCGACAGGTCGCCATTTGCCGTCCTCTCCGCCGTATTCATCGCGTTCGACAAAATACTTCAGAACCTCTATTCGCCTGTTCAATTCTCCGATATCCATCAGAACGCTCCCCTGCGATATGCAAACAGCATTCGCCGTACAAGATCGAGGGTATCGGCTACCGATACTCCCGTCTTGCCTTTCGAAACTTGTCTTTCCTCATATAAAGTTGCTACAAGGATAAGCATCGCCTGGCGAACAGGTTCGGGCATTTCCTCAAAGTCGGACAATTTCCGGCGCATCACGTCTTCGGTCAGATCTTTTGCCGTAACGAGCAAGGACGAGATGAGGGCATCCTCGTCATCGCCGTCGACTCGGAGAAACTCTTTTGCTTCCTGCAATGTAAGCATACCCTCATCCCTCCTTTTGTCATGCGTTCCTCTTGGCGAGCGTCACAAACGGCGACACGCTTGCACTTCCCTTATAAGGAGTGAGAGGTTTGTTCCAAATGGGCTTACCGTCCACACGGTAAATAAAGCGGAACACGTTTTCGTCATACAGGAATCTGACATGGATGGAACTTGCCGCTTTCATACCGCCTTTGTCGATGAGCAGGTACTGCCCGACGTCAGCGAGAATAATATCCCCGACTTCGCCCGCCGCACTGCACTGTTCCAGAGGAACAACAGGGCGACCGAACAGAGTGCCGTAGGGTTTCTGCGACAGACCGCCCGCAGGAATATACACGGGTTTATCTCCGACCGTAAGCGTGTACAGGTACGGTTCGAGTTCCTGGTTGATGTACCACACCGCATTCGCCCTCGATCTCGCCCACAGTCTGTTCCACATGGTGATGAGGTTGTTGACGGTGATGATATCCGTCTGGTCTTTTTCCTTTGCGACCTGTACGATCGCACCGCTGTTCAGGATTCCGAGAGGCTCGCCCTCGCCCGTGCCGAACAGAATAGAATCGTCGATCTTGAACCCGAACTCTTCCGCGAATGCCTGGCGAATGACCGATTCGAGAGCCGCCGCATCCTGCAGGAGTTCATCCGTCGCATAACAAAGCCCCGTGAGCTTCTTGAGCGACAGTTCCATCTGGCGGAACTTGGGCTTGCTTGCCGTCAGTTCTTCCGCTTCGCCCTCCCAATAGGTCTGAATACCGCCCCAGCGCGATCCGTTCGCTCTCGACTCTTCATCGACTGCATTGATTTTCAGTCCGTTTGCATTTGAACTGATGGGGATTTTCTTTACCTTGCTCGCAAGGATACCCGTTTCGTAAGTGCGTTTGAGCAGTTCCGTCACGAAGTCCTGCTGTACGAGAAAGCCGCCGTCCGAGGGCGTGGTCTCGTTCGCACCGAGTGCGGCTCTCGTAGACAGTCTCTCATCCGTGCGACCGCCGGGTGCCGCCGCCCTGTACACCGCCATGAGCTGCTCCCCGAACGATGCAAAGCGTTTCTCGTCGCCTTTGTCGGGGGCGGGTTTCGCCTCAGGTTTTTCGACATTCCTGTCTTCGGGCTGCATCGACAGCATTTTCTCCGCGCGGTTGATGCTTTCATCCCAAGAGCGGATTTCCGTTTCGAACTTGTCGATCTCTTTCTGCTCTTCATCGGAGAGGAAACGGTCCTCGGCTTCGGCTTTGTTCAGCACAGCCATCGCTTTCAGCCTGGCATCCTCCCTCTTCGCTTTCATTTCCAATACCTTTTTGATATCCATATCGTTCCTCCTCAAAGATTTTTAATTTTTGTTTTCAGCCGTTTGAGCTTCTCTTGCTCTCTGGCTTTTTGTGCCGCAGCTTGAGCCGCTTCCTCGGTCTGTCTGCGTTGTTCAGCCTTGTACCCTTCATATTCCTGCATTGCCCTCACGCCGACATCCGTTGCCGTGTACGCAGGGAATGTCACCGGGCTCACGTCGAACAGTTTGACCTTGCGAAGTTCCCGCACATCCATTCCGTTCTCGGTTCGCCATTCATCGTCTTCGACCATAAATCCGATTGACATCTGCGTGATGTCCCCGCGGCGTATGCTCGTCTGCACGTCTCTCGCCCAACTCGTCTCGGGCGGTGAAATTCGCACACGAAGCCCGACTTCGTCTTCGACGAGTTCGAGTGTTCCCGCTCTGTTTCGTCCCAGCACATAGTTCGGGTCGTGATTGAAAAGTGCGCGAATATCGTCTCGACCAATGCTCTCGTTGAATGCGCCCTGGCGAACGATTTCCTTAAACGGGAAAATGCCGCCGAGTGTCTCCGACCACGAATCAAACACGGCGGCGTGTCCCTCAATCACCGCCGACCCGTCGTTTTCGCTTATTCGGAGTTCCTTCATCGGGAGCATTCGCATCTCCTTCTTTCCCTTCTCCATCGCTACCTCCTTTTTGTTCTTGTTGCGTTGCAACACCCGCCGCCGTCATATTTCCGTTGACGAGGTAATCATCCCCGCCTTGTTCCTTGTCTATGGACGGCATATCCTCCAAGCGGCGAATATCATTGATTGACAGCCACCCGTTCTGGCGACCGATCGCATAGCCCTCCATGCGCGATTTATAGTCACCGCGCAGGAGTCCGTCTACATTGAACTTGGCAAAATACAAAAGCCGTTCTTTCTCATCCAAGAGTGAACGGCTGATTTCCTGCTCCCATCGCACAAGCCAGGGGCGAATGGTATGCTGCACAAATTCTATTGACTGATGTTCAATGTTCGAAAATGTCGCCCTATCCAAATCCCCGACGAGGTGCGGAGGCACACGGAAGATACGGCATATCTCGTTCAATTGGTACTTGCGGGTTTCGAGGAACTGTGCGTCTTCGGGAGCAATCCCTATCGTGTGGTATTTCATCCCCTCTTCGAGGACAGCCACTTTGTGACTGTTTCTCGTTCCTTGATAGACCTTGTTCCATGACTCACGCAGTTTTTCAGGGTCTTTCAGGATGCCGGGATGTTCGAGAACACCGCCCGGTCTTGCTCCGTTTCCGAAGAACTTTGCGCCGTATTCCTCGGTAGCGAGCGAAAGTCCAATCGCTTCTCTCGCCTGGGCAATCGGGCTGATGCCCTTTACCCCGTCGAACGATAAACCCTTTACATGGAAGACTTGGTCAGGTCTGTACACATAGGTTTCGTTGGTTACATCGTCCGAATAGGTGTATTTTATCTTGTCCGTGAGACTGTCCCGCTCCACCGTCATGAGATGCGGTTTCAAATACCATAGCTCGACGACATGACCTTGCCGTCTGATGATCCGCGCATAAGCGTTTCCCCACAACAGCAATGACGACATCATGCTTTCTCGGAACTCGAACGAGGTCATCTCCTCATTCGGAAGCTCATACAAGCACGCATTCAGCGGGTGCTGGTCGGCGAGTTCGTGTTTCCCGTCCTTTCCTTTCTTATACAGATGCAACGGAAGGCTCGCCACGGTCTCCGATAGTATCTTGACGCAGGCATATACCGCACTCGTCTGCATCGCCCGCAGTTCATCCACACGAACACCGCTGTTGCTGTTCCCGATGTAGTCCACATCGACTCCGCGAATGAAGTCTTTCATCTTTTCCGAGCGATCCCGTCTCTCCTTTGGACCGTCTCTGCTCCTCTTAAATAGTCCCATTCACCCTCCTTTCAAGCACACGAAAAACCGCTCGGTTTCCCGAGCGGCTATGCCACATTGATGTTGTATCGTTATTTATCTGTCTTCGCCGCCTGTTTGCCCAGCTTGTACGCCGCGACGAGCATCGCCTCGATTGACCATACCGCGACTTCGGGGAAGTCCTCGGTGTCGTTCCATTTCCGCTCCAGCCCGCCTCTTTCCTCTATGGCTGCGCTTTCCCGCATTGCGATTTTCTCGAGTGCCTTGAGTGTTGCTTTGCTGATTTCCTGTTTCATCTCGCCGCCTCCTTACAGTATCGTGATGCTGCCATCCTTTTCGATGGCGTATTTCATGGTGATGCCCACGCTCTTGGCTACATAGATAAGGTTGTCGATTGCCCGCCTGTAATCCGCGACCGCATCCGTGTATCTGACTTTCAGATAATGGTTATGGTCTCTTACCAGGGCGGCGAGTTTTCCTGTGCAGTATGCTTTGTTCATGGTGTTTCTCCTTTCGTTTTTGTACCTATACAATACCGTAAACGAGCGAAAGAGCCCAGCGAAAACACGCCGAAACCCGAAAGAAAAACACATTTTTTCAAGAAAAATCGGAGGATCACTCCTCCGATTTTATCTTGCTCAATGCATCATATATAGCATTGAAAGAGACCGCATCGAACGGAACTCGAACAAGTTTCGTCCCCAATCGGATTTCCCATGCCTTATTGTAAAACTCCAGCAGTTCATCCTCTCTGTCGCTCTGCTCTTCGATACCTTTCAGATGTTGCATGAACTCTTCCAACGACATCTCACCACAGAGGGTCGTATCGTCTTTCTCTTCCATATCACTCCTCCGCATCATAGTTCGCCGCCTCACATCCCAATCGGATACCAAGTTTTAAGCCACGTCCGTATGCCGCTTTTCGAAGTTTCTCCTCATTGGTCGTATAGGCATCCATGAACTGGTCGAACAGAACTTTCTGTTCCTTTGTCAATGTGTCTTCGAACTTTGACAATGCTTTGCATTCGGGGTCATCTTGGGGCAATTTGTTCCTCCGTTCACGTTCATTGATCCATCCGTCGTATATGGCTTCTGTGATACTCTTCATTCTTGGGACCTCCCTTTTTTTGAACAACATATCACAAGTTTCGGATCAAGTCCAGCGAACCCGCCCCCGTCAATCGAATATTTCCTGTCCGTCTCGGATATGTTTTATCTCCGCATCGGGACACAGTTCCCTGTATCTGCGCACGATGACATCACAGTATTTCGGTTCGAGTTCAATGGCGCAGCATTTTCTGCTGAGCTGTTCTGCCGCCATCATTGTCGAACCGCTCCCGCCGAACGGCTCATATACCGTATCATCCTCGTGGCTGCTGTTGTATATGAGTTTTGCGCACAGGGTGATGGGTTTCATCGTCGGATGATCGGGCGACTTCACAGGTTTGTTGTCTCTCACGACGGTCGTAGGAAGCCCCAAAATTCGCTCTACAAGGTCTGTCAGTTCTGCCTTGCTCATCTTCTTGATATTCTCGGCAACGCCCTCCAAAGCGGTCGACAGCGTCCTGTCATCGATGAAGTAATGTCCCGCGCCCTCTTTCCAGCCGTATAAAATCGGCTCGTGTATCCATTGATAGTCCTGCCGACCGAGGGTGAAATGATTTTTCACCCACACAAGCGTCTGGGCATACTTGAATCCCGCCTCTTCCATCGCCTGCGTGAAGTTCACCGTCTCCTTCGTGCTGTGAAAAACATACAACGGTGCGCCCTTTTTGAGTACATCGTATGCCGCTTTATAGAATGCGAGCAAGAATTGATGGAAGTCATCATCGTTCATGTTGTCATTGGCGATGGTGCTTTCCGTCCTGGTCTTGGATTTGTTTTTCCCGATGATCGCCGAGCCATAGTCCACATTATATGGCGGATCCGTGACCATTACATCGGCAATTCTTCCGTCCATGAGTTTTGCAACGTCCTGCGCAATGGTACAATCGCCGCACAGCAGTCTGTGCTTGCCAAGAAGCCATAAATCACCGTGCTTGGTCTTGGGTTCGGATATCTCGGCTACGGCCGATTCCGCATCGAACTCATCTTCATGCACATTCTCAAACGAGCCGCTCCCGAACAGTTCCTGCGCCTCCGCGAGGTCAAAGCCGGTAAATGTGATATCATACCCGCTGTTATCCAAGTCTTTGAGAAGATTGGCGAGCAGCCCCTCATCCCATTCGCCGCTGATTTTATTCAGAGCGATATTAAGTGCTTTTTCTTTCTGCTCGTCCAAGTCCACCACCACGCAGTCGACTTCCTCGTAGCCGAGGTCTTTCATGACTTTGAGCCGTTGATGCCCGCCGACGACCGTCCCTGTTCGCTTATTCCATATCACTGGCTCGACATAGCCAAACTCCTGGATGCTCCGTTTGAGCTTCTCATATTCGGCATCGCCGGGCTTGAGGTCTTTCCTCGGATTATATGGAGCCGCTTTCAACTCTGCTACCGCTCTCTTTTCTATCTGCATCTTTCCCTCCGCTTTTTTGCATGGAAAAACCGCACTCTCGGAGTGCGGTTGCATTTTTTAACTTTAGATATTCAATATTGCCTTTCTGCTGTTAACCTTTCGACATCAGCTCTTTTTTCGATTTTTTCATCGACAAGACTTCTTTTACCTATCAGCCTTTCCATCACCAGAATACCCGCATCATGGGATTTTGGTCCACCATTGGAGTCACAGTAATTTGTTAAGACTATTGGCATTATGCCTTGCTCAAATAAATCGGTGGCAATCTTTAACACGCAGCAGTCAGTATCCGCTCCGCATAAAAAGATATGTTTCGGCATTTCACCATCATTGCACTTTTTAAGCAGTCCTATAAACTCCTCGTTAACGCAAGTATATATCCATTTATCGACCACATAATCCGTCTTAATGTTTTCCACCAAATCTATATCCGGACTGGTCATCAGCCTATGCCAATTCAAAATTTTTGTGTATTGGCTTCCTTCCTTATTAAGGAAACGAGTGGCGATTATCACATCGAAAGTGTTGCTTTGAGTAAGTTCAGCGACTTTCTTGGCAAGAGTGTGGGTTTGCTCATATCGGTTAAACCCATTTTGCATATCCACTACTATAAGAATACTTTTCATAAAAAACCTACCTGTTTTTATAATTAAATATAATTGTTCCGACTGCTACAATCATCATAGCACCGAATATTACCCAATTGAGCCAACCAAATTGTCCTTCTATCAAGTCCAAAATCGTCTTATAAAGAGACGAAGCTGAAAAAACCGCCAAGAACAAATCAGCTATCAATCTATTTTTACGTTTTTTATCCGTATTATGTGCTTCTTTTATTTTTAACTGTGTTTTAATTTGGTTTAGCACAGACTTATATAACTGCTTTACGGATGAGGTTTCCACAACCAATTTTAGCAGGTTCTTTTGGAGCGTCCCCATATTTGCACTAATTTCATTATCCAATTCTGCTTGACAAAACTCCATAAGGCTTGCAATCCGCTGTAAACTTTCCATCGACGCTGTAGAGTCCTTGTTTACATTATCCATCGAGTTGTCCGCAACAAACCACCTTGATTGCACATAAGCCTCGACCTTAATTAGTTGGGTTATTGCCTCGTTGTTTCTAAGATCGTCAATTGTTTGAAATGGCTTGGATGAAACAACCGCTACCGCTGACCAAGAGGCATAAACCTTAGCTACACTACCATCTATAACGTATGGATTGTCGGTTGCATCCGTATTTTTTATTTCCTTGTCGATCCGTTCCCAACTTTCTTGGTTAACAACTTTTGAAAACATCGAGGAACAGAGTAAATTATTCATCTCTCTCTCGGATATTTCACCATCGTTAAATAAGTAAATAGTTAAAACATAGGACAATCCTGTGGCTTTATAATTGATATTGCTTGAGAACGGGCGGAGATGCTTTATCTTTTTACGTTTTACACCTTCTGCCACCAATTTCCAACAAATTTCACGAAATATCAGCATTTGCTCTTCTACTTCGGGGCAAACATCTTTGAAGCTTGCCTTGTTCAATATGGTGGATTGAGTAACCTTTTTTTGATAATTTGCAACCAACGCCTTGCTATATTTGCCGATTGACTTGTCGGTATCCTTCAAAGCGGAACATTCCAAGTCGATAAACTCAAAGATTCCGACCCCATTTGAAAGAATGTAGCAAAACAGGTCTGGTCTTAATTCCGCTTTACAAATAGCCTGATCAGCAAAATCGCACTTTTTATAATCTATCACAAAAGGAACTTGATTTTTACGATGCTTAATATTCCCTCGAATTTGGAATAATTCCGTAAGTTTCCAACTTCGATTTGTCGACTCCTGCGCTAATTCATCACAAAATGACTTGGCAAACAATATATTTTTGGAATTATCTATGGTTAACACATCATAAAATACAACACCTAAATCAAAAGGAATAATATGAATTTGTGGTACACCAACTTTTTCCATAATGCTCTCCGTATATAATATAAGTATAGCACTTTTGAGCGCAAAAATCAATAGTTTGGCAGTCTTAGATCACAATAATTCCTCTATCGTTATAAACGCTGTCGGTCTGTCCGTTATTTCGTATTGCTCGGTCAAGAGCCATAACGAGTGCCACCGCGCCGTCGATGCGTTCCGTAGATTTTTCTTTATCCATCTTAATGTTCCCCGCAGGGTCTGTGCGGACATATACATTGTCCATCATCCAACGGAGTGGCACATTTCCGCCGTGGGCGATCTTTTTCTCCAACACCAACTTCATCAGCTCTTTGGTCGGCGGGCTCATATCCTTATATCCCTGTCCGAACGGCACGACCGTGAAACCCATCCCCTCGAGGTTTTGGGTCATCTGAACAGCACCCCACCTATCGAACGCAATCTCTTTGATGTTGTATTTTGTCCCGAGTTCCTCGATAAAGTTTTCGATGTATCCATAATGGATGACGTTTCCCTCGGTCGAAAACATCTCGCCTTTCGCTTGCCACACATCATACGGAACATGGTCGCGCCGCACCCGCAGGTCGATTGTATCCTCCGGCACCCAAAAGAACGGAAGTATGCTGTATTTATCCTCTTCGTCGAGCGGCGGAAACACCAAGACAAACGCCGTGATGTCCGTGCTTGACGAGAGGTCAAGCCCGCCGTAACATTCCCGCCCTTTGAGTTTTTCCGGGTCAACCGCAAAGGCACACTCGTCCCACTTATCCATCGGCATCCATCGAACGGATTGCTTTACCCATTGGTTCAAACGAAGTTGCCGAAACAGGTTTTCTTCAGCCGGGTTTTCCTTTGCAGAAGTATAGGCAGTCCGCAGTTTATCAATGTCAACCGTTACTCCGAGCGACGGGTTTGCCTTATACCATGTCCGCTCATCTCCCCAATCGTCATCGTCCTCTGCCCCATAAATCACGGGGTAGAAAGACGGGTCGTGTTTACGTCCCTCGAGAATGTCTTTGGCTTTTTGATGCACTTCCCAACATATCGAGTTTCGATCCGTTCCCGCTGTTGTTATCAAGAAAAACAGAGGCTGTTTTCTCGCGTCGCCCGAGCCGTGAGTCATGACATCATACAAGGCACGGTTCGGCTGCGCATGGAGTTCGTCGAAAACGACTCCGTGAACATTCAGTCCGTGCTTGGTATAGCTTTCTGCCGACAACACCTGGTAGAAGCTGTTCAACGGCGCATACACAAGCCGCTTTTGCGACATCACGGGCTTTATCCGCTTTTTTAAAGCCGGGCATTGTTCCACCATCTGGCAAGCGACATCAAAAACGATGGAGGCTTGCTGTCGGTCTGCCGCACAGCCGTACACCTCCGCGCCCCATTCACCATCGCCCGCCAATAAATAAAGCGCGATTGCTGCGGCAAGTTCTGACTTTCCCTGTTTCTTGGGGATCTCCACATAGGCGGTATTGTATTGCCTATAGCCGCTTTCTTTTACCGTGCCAAATATATCCCGCACGATTTTTTCCTGCCACGGGAGCAGGTCAAAGTTCTTGCCATGCCATGTGCCTTTGGTGTGTTTGAGCGAGCGAATAAATGCCGCCGCCCGATCCGCAAGCTGTTCATTGAATGGCATTCTCCCTCCTCCCGAAAATAAACGGGAAGGAAAGCACCGAAGTACCTTCCTTCCCAGAGACACGTATATTTTGTTTGTTTTAAACCTTATATCTTCCGTCCAAATCGACCAAATCCACGTGTTCGGCAATGATTTTCAACGCCTCCCAGTAGCTTTTGGCGTTCTGTATCCGCTCCCACATATCATTATATTCCGCGATCCTGTGCTGTTTTTGCATAACGCCTCGCACCGCCCCGATGATATAATAGATATTACCAGATTGTCCCTGGCTATGGAACTCGACCTTTCCTTTTTTCATTTCTGTACCTCCGTAGCCTGAACAATACCGTATAATTCCTATTTAGTCCAGTTAAAACTGAAAGAAAAAGCCAAGACCGCCGAGTTCTCGGCGGTCTTCTTCGCTTTATGTGTCTTCACGGGTTGTCTTTTGTATTTTTTGCCGATACTTAATTTATCGGCTTTGTCTTATGCGCGCTCATTGACTGATATGGAAAACTGCTGTCCGTTATTGAACTTGACGGCGATCTTACCTTCATTCAGTTCAAACGAACCTATGTAATACTCTTTCAGCAGGAACAACAGCCCTGCCGCGAGTTCACGCGAATCCGTTACGGCATCGTGCATCTCACCCTCCTGTTCCATCCAGTCCGTGCTGCTCGGATTGCTCCGTGCAGGTTCAAAGTTTGCCATTTTGAAACCTCCTAATTGATTTCATAGCTGCGCGCTCGCTATGTACTACTATTATAACTTGGTTTGCGGACACAATCAACTTTTTGTGTCCGCAATCCGAGATAATTATTACAGAGGTTTTGACTTATTTATGAGTATATTGGAGAAATTTGTCGAAAGGCTCCGAGAGCTGCTTACCGACCACGAAATGAAGCCCGCTCACCTCGCCAAAGAGCTTGGTGTTACAAGGAAAGTCATCTGCCGCTATACCAACGGCGAGAGACTTCCCAGTTTGAACATGGCTTTCCGTCTGTCGGGCTATTTCCATTGCTCTATCGACTTTTTGCTCGGCCGCAGCGATGAAGGCTCTGAATTTGAGCCTCTTCCCCTTCCGCCGTTCAAGGACAGGCTACCGTACCTGGTGGATTTCTTCAAAAAAACCAAAGCCAACATCTCCAAAGAAGCCCATATCGATGAAAGCATCATCTATGATTGGCTAAAAGGAAGAAGTACACCGAGCCTTGAAAGCATTATCGCTTTGGCTGATTACTTCGACTGTTCCGTCGAATTTGTCCTCGGTCGAGAGAATTAAGCATCCAAAGCCTGCCTTTTGCTTGTATTCCCTTGATTCGTTTGGCTATATACCCCTGTGAATAGCCCAGACACCTCGCAATTTCTTTTTGCCGGTACCCTTCCATCTTCATTTTGAGGACACTTCTGTCAAGCGTCGACAGTCTTCGCTGAAACTCTGCAAACATTATACCCGCAAGGCATTCGTCTTGTGGGTTTTCGTTTGCCTCGATGGTATCGGCGATAGTTAAGACCATTCCTGTTTCGTCTGTTGACACAGGCTCTTCAAGCGATATCTCTTTCCCAAAGTACCGCCGCACTTTCCGCATATACATCAGCATTTCGTTTCGAATGCAAAGTGCGGCATAGGTAGAAAACTTTGTGCCGCGCTTACTATCGAATGTATTTGCTGCCTTTACAAGTCCCAACAGCCCGGACGATATTATGTCGTCCCTATGCAATGAAGCGACTTCCGTTTGAGAAAATTTCCCGAACACATAATATACCAGCCGTATGTTGTCGCATACCAGGGTCTCACGGCATGATTGCATTCTTCAACTCCTGCGCTTTATCCGTCTTTTCCCACGCGAAGTCTTCTTTCCCGAAATGCCCTCCGACTGCGGTTTGGACATAGACGGGGCGTTTAAGGGCGAGCGCATCGATTGCTCTTCCCACGCGCAGGTCGAAAACCTGTTCAACCGCATTACGGATGAGCTGTTCATTGACCGTTCCCGTGAAGAAGGTATTGATGTCGATGCTCGTCGGGGCCGGGATGCCTATCGCATACGTCAGTGCGACCTCACATTTCTCCGCAAGTCCCGCCGCTACGATATTCTTTGCAATGTATCTGGCGAGATATGCCCCGCTCCTATCCACTTTGCTTGCATCTTTGCCGCTCATCGCCCCGCCGCCGTTGTGCGCGATCCCGCCGTAGGAGTCAACCATGAGCTTCCTGCCGGTTAGACCAGTATCAGCTTCAAAGCCGCCAATCACAAACCGCCCGGACGGATTGACCAGTATCTCGACATCGGACATATCATACTCGGCGAACACATAGCCGATGACCTTTTTCCTGATCTCGGGAATAAGGTCGTCGAGCGATTTCCACGCTTCATGCTGCGCCGATACAAGAACGGAAACGATCTTATCAAAGCGGTCGCCGTTAAACTGCACGGTCACCTGGCTTTTCCCGTCCGGGCAAAGTCCTTTGATGATGCCCCTGCGACGGCATTGCTCAAGCCTATCCGTCAGTCGGTGCGCAAGTTCGACAGGCAGCGGGATGAAGTTCAGCGTTTCCGTTGTGGCATAGCCGTACACGATTCCCTGGTCGCCCGCTCCCTGCTCTGTTCTGTCGACTGCGCCGGCTATGTCCATGCTCTGCTCATGAATATGAATGTCGTAGTCCAATCCCCTCGGGTCATAGCCGACTTGGGCAATGGTCGCTCTGGCGATGAACTCATAGTCCACCCTTGCTTTCGTGGTGATTTCACCACCGATAAAGCACTTATCGTGAGTGAGCATTACTTCGACTGCGACGCGGCTGTCCGCATCCTGTTCCAGGCACTCATCGAGAATGCTGTCCGCAATGAGGTCTGCAAGTTTGTCCGGGTGTCCGCTTGTCACCGACTCTGCCGTGTAAATCCTTTTATTCATCTTCACCGTTCCTTGATTGATTTATCAAAAAATAAAGCCTTGAAGATTGCCTCCAAGACCTGCACCACGATTCCGTTTCCCGCTTGCTGCGTCGAACTGACCTTTGCGCTCTCGATTTTGTCAATCTGCTCATCTGTCCAGCCCATGAGACGCAGACATTCTCTCGGAGTCAGTTTGCGAATGCGCACGTTCTCCGTGATGACTGCGTTTCCGTCTCCGCAGGTCAGCGTTTGCGCAACACCTTTCCCTACCCGACCTCTTTTGGTCTTGGAACTCGGGAAAGTAATGTTCACATAGTCCCCCGCCGTTGCCTCCTCGTATCCTTGCTTGGTCGCCACTTTGACCTTTATCGGTTTTTCGAGTTTCAGTACCGCCGAGCTGCCCGAGGGACAGGAACATTGCCCAGTCAATGTCGGCGCAACATCATGAACTTCCTGCTTGTTGTAAGCCACGAACATCTCGGGGATGTACCCTTTTTCGTCGATAAATTCGCCGTATTTCCTGGATACATAGTCCGCATCCATTACAAGGTTGTCTTTTTGAACCTTGGTAAGCGCATTACACAGCCCCTTTTCGTTCACCTCGAGTCGCTGTCGCAATGGTATCCTAGGTGTCCTGTCCGACGGATTATTCGGGTTTCGCCCGCGCATTGCCACGACAACAGGCAAGATTGCTGTTTTGAACCCCTCCGGGCGCGTGGTGAGCGTCGGGCAGACTCCACTCTTGTTCACTTTTTTATTGAACGCATCTATCGTGTCCCCGGCTTCACACTCGTTCTCTTTCATCGTTTCGAACGCTTGCTTGAAAAATCGTTCTTTCGGCTCGCTGGTATCAATGATTACAGGGGTTTGTCCTCCACCTTTTCCCATAGCCTCCGTCAACGTAGGGCTCACCCCATCTGTTCTCGGAACTTGATGCTCTTGCAAGCCGCCGAGGACAAAATCCTCTGCGATTTTCAGCTCCGTATTGCCGCCACCCGCGCAATGCACCATGGGAGATATTCCATCCGTCTGGAATACCCTTCGGCTCATTTCGTGCATCTTTTCCCACTTCTCACCGACTACATCACCGACTTGTACGCATTGTGGTTCATAACAATCTCTTGCCCGCAAACAGTAAGCATAATCGCTTGGGCGGCGGATCGAGTCGCGCCGGGAGTTGAACTTCGATGTCACGATGCTACGGATGGTGCTTTCCTTGAGATAGTACCTTTCATCGACGTGTTCGTCGATCATGTCTTTGAGCCGTAAGGTCAATTCGCGCTTTTCGGGGAATACAAATGCTGTATGTTCTCCCCAAATAGAAACACAGAACACCCGCTCTCTATGCTGCGGGATACCGTAGTCTTTGGCATTGAGTACCTGCCAATAATTCGTATATCCGAGCGAGGACAAAAAAGAAAGCCAACTGTCGAAGTCGGCTTTGAATTTCTTGCTCACAAGATTCTTTACATTTTCGAGAAGCAGGTATTTGGGAAGTGTTCCTTTTTCAGCAGCGATTTTCAACAGCCGCTCGACTTCAAGCAACAGCCCGCTCCGCGTCCCCTCCTTGATGCCCGCACCATGCCCCGCCACCGAGATGTCTTGGCATGGGAACGAATATGTCCAAAAGTCTGCTTCGGGGAGTTCCCGGATTTCTCTGATATCGCCCAGGTTGACCGTCTCGCCGTGCAGAGCCGTATAACTCTTGATGGCGTTCTTGTCTATTTCCGAAATCGCTATTACCATATGCGACACTCCCACATTTTTAAGTGCCTGTGTCTGCGAGCCGATACCCGCAAACAACTCAATAAGCCGCAACGGGTTCTCTTGCGTGTATTCCATCACGACTTTCCTCCCAACAGTTTTTCCATGATATCGTCATTCGGGTTGTTTTCATCCCACTTGGAGAGTTTGCTTTCGCGCACGACGAGATATATTTTGCTCCACACCTCGTTAGTCTGCTTGAGATATTGCTGTGCCATCGTCACAAATGGCGACGGGACAGCCTTGCCGTTCTGGTCTTTTACGAGGAGCCCGTGTTTCGTGTTCATTTCCTCGCACTCAAGCCATCGCGCTTTGCAAAACGCATACTCCTCGAGGTTGTATGGAAGTATGCCGTTGGTGCAGCCGATGCTTTTCAGCCATCCGAATACCGTCCTGTATATCTCTTTTGCCTTTGGCGTTAAATACTCCGGCGGTTCGCTCGGCAGTTCCATTCCCCCTGTATCGAAGTTCAGCACTTCGATGGGACGCTTGCCCGGATTGCCGTCAAGTATCTTTTGGGCGGCGGCTTTTCTCGGTCGCCCAGCACCCGGTCTTCTTCCTCCGCTCGGCATAGTCCCTCCATTTTTGATTATTTGATTTCATTGATTATTTTGATTTCCCGGGAAATCAAAAAGCGGGCTGTTTTGCCCGCTCCCACTTTAGTGGGGTATCCCCTAAAGGTTGATTTTCCCCTTTGATTTTTGAATATGCGATTTTTCGCGCGAGAGTGCGGCCCCGCTGTATGGGGTGGAAGCCCCGGGGATTTGATACCCCCTCCCCCGAGCGGGTCAGCCCTTGCGGGGTGACGTCCTCCACCGGCTGCCCTCCTCGGCTGACTTGCGCGAGTGGCAGCTCCAGCACAGCGACTGCAGGTTGGACGGCGCGAAAGGTTGACCGCCTTGCTTGATGGGGCGGATATGGTCCACGATGACCGCCCGCACCGCCTGTCCTTTCTTCAAGCATTCTTCACAAAACGGATGCTCTGTAAGCTGCCGCTTGCGAACGAACAACCACTCGGGAGTCTTGTAGAAACTTTTTGAAAAGTTATCCCGCGAATATTTGTTGTACTGCGCGTCCGTTAATTTTTTATGTTCTTCACAGTATTGCCCCTCTACCAGTCTCGGACACCCGGGGTAGCTGCAGGGGCGTTTCGGTTTTCTCGGCATTATTTATTCCTCATAAACACAAGGGAAGGGAGCGCTTCCCCCATTCTCATATTCTCTCCCGGCATCACGCCGCTCGGGTCGCTCCCTTCCCCCTCGGAGGATATTACCTACTCTCATTATACGCACGTTTTGGCGACTTTCGGGGGAAAAATGTCTGGTCTTGTCTATTGTTATTATTCATTGCATTGCACATAATCCGCACATAATTTTCATATAATACTATTGACATCTCATTCGTTTTGCTGTATAATGTAGATGAAACTCGAATAGGAGGTATTCTTATGGCTAACATCAATGTGACGATCCGTATGGATGAACAGCTTAAAGCCCAGGCTGATGAACTGTTTACCGATCTCGGGCTTTCTTTAAGTTCTGCCATTACCATGTTTGCCAAGCAAGCCGTTCGGGAACAACGTATTCCCTTTGAGGTCAAGCGCACAAACACCACGATTCAAATGGCGGCGGATAGTTCCGTAGAAGAACTCTCCAAGCAGCTCATTGAAAAAAATCGGACGGCTTATAAGGAGTTGGCGAAGTGATTGTCCTTTCCAAACAACAAATCATCGCTATGCACCATGCTCTGGTAATGGACACGGGCGGTTTGGATGGATTGCGGGATGAGGGGCTTTTGGATTCGGCTATCGCCGCCCCGTTCCAAACCTTTGATTCAACCGAACTGTTTCAATCGGTGCATCAGAAAGCCGCTCGTCTGGCTTGCGGGCTTGTGCAAAACCACCCTTTCCTGGATGGCAACAAGCGAATCGGCGCACACGCAATGCTCGTGTTCCTTGCGTTGAACGGAATTTCACTTTCCTATACGCAAGATGAACTGTCGTCGGTTTTTCTAAAAATGGCAGCCGGCGCAATTGATTATGACGACCTTTTGCAATGGGTAATCGACCATGAAAAAAGCGAGGAGGATTGACCTCCCCGCTTTTTTCATACGCTCGCCAAACACACGCCCATAAGGGCTATTGCTTCGTCCCTGCGCTTGGCAATAGTGTCCTTGCAATAGAAATGCTCCGCTGCGATCTTCCGCAAGGATTTTCTCTCGATATAGTGCATCCGAAGAATATCCCCGAGTCCGTCCGGCAGTAATCGCATACAATTCTCGATTGCCTGGATGCACACCACGTCCCTGTCATCTTTCCTGCCGTTTTGCACCTTGTAATCGGCTATCGTTTTCCTGTCTCTATAATTTTGCAGGTATTCCCTGATCTCCACTTCAGTCATTGTAGTCCTCCCGTGCTTTTGCCTCCTCTTCCTGCCACACCCGATATTTGACCACCCAATCCACCTCGGGCGGAAGGTCGCATATCTTTGTCTTCAGCCAAAACCGAATCTGACCGCTTTCCTCCTGCTCTTCCGTCCAGTCTTCCGCAAAGCATATCCCCGCCACTTTCCAAACCTGCATTCGCCCGAACTTCTCACCCTTGTACAGGAAGAGCATCAGCATCCGGTCTATCGTCTCGTCGCAATACTTCACTCGGAAATAATATCCACGCGCCCGGGCAGCGGTTATGTTCAGATAGGTCTCGACCTCCTGCTTAATGTCGCGGATGGGCGGCTGCGCGCCGACCAACTCTTCATAATCGAAAACGGCTTCTTCCGCTACCGATACTTTGTGAATCATTCTTTCCGTCGCTTGCATACTACTCCTGCTCAAAGGCTGATATAAGTTGTTTTACTTCCTCGACCGACCGCACTATCTTCGCATAACCTCCCGCCCGCAAGATGCGGCGAATGGTCAGCGATTGCAGAACGGTCGCTTCATTTTTTCCGACTTTGCACTCCAGCCCGATGAACCGTCCCCGATAACAGACTATCAAATCGGGAATGCCCGCCGAGCCATACATCCCTCCATGCTCTTTCCAAAAGAACAGGTCGGGAACGCTCTTGAGGTATTCGCTGATTTTTCGTATCAACTCACTCTCTTTCATAAAATCTCCTGTCATTCCCGTCACACCCGTCATAAAATACTGCTTTACCAGTGTGACAGTAATCTCTCTTCTGGTTTTTTGTTTTTCATGTCTGCGTCGGTAGTGACGGTTGTGACAGTAGTGACGGTTGGTTTCTGTATTTGCCGTCATCTCCCGTCACAATTAAGCGGTATCTTCCTACCGCGATCCGCTGTCTGCCCGATTTTACAGACCCTGTCTTTCCCGACATGGAATTTATAGGAATTCGGGGCAGCGATACGGAATTTACAGCGATTTCGGCTACCGACAGTTTTTTTAGAGTTTTTCGGGTTTGCGATATGGATTTTAGAGCGAAAACCCCTTCAAAACCCATCGAAAGCGACTCAAAACCGCCCAAATACGCGCTTTCCGCGAATGCATATATGCGAAATATATGGACGGTCGAGTCCCGCAGTTTTTTTATAGGTTTTTTCGATGCCCAGAGTTTTTTTACAGGAAACGGCTCTGCCCGTGAGCAAAATTCGAGGAAAACATCCCGCAAAACCCTTGCAAAATGCCCACTTTTTGCCCAAAATAGGCGATTTTTCAGCCATTTTCTCGGCAACAGTTTTTTTACAGACAATCTCGACCTCGACAGGAAAATTATAGTTTCTTTGCCCGGTGACAGGGAATTTACAGAATTCCCGAACACCGATACGGATTTTAGATTATTCCTCGTCGCCGTCATCGAATAAATATCCCTGCCTGTAAGGTCTGTAATCCTGCCGTTTGGTGAAGTAGTGCATCCTGTTTGCCCCGCTGCGCTTGGTCGTATGTTGTATTCCGTCGTAGTAGAGCTGCGTTTCTATCTCCGAAATCATTTTTCCGAGTGTTGCTGATGATCCCGCAAAGGTTTCTCCTGTCACATCGAACACCGATTTCATCATGTCGGTCGCCGTTCCTCTCCATACGAATGGCGGCTTGTTCACCAACTCCTTCATCGTCCGAACGATTGGGTTATTGTCATACTCTCGCTTTTTGCGTTTGCGCTCCTCTTCTTCTGCCGAGCCGACCATTTCCCACCGATACTCCTTCTCGTCGAAATGCACCACGATGTCTTTCTGCCGGATGTCTCGCCCTGTCATGAACATCATGGCGTTTTCGTCTTGGCGTTTCTTTTTGTAGATGATGAATATCGTGTCGCATACGCCCATGATGCCGTTCGAACCGGAAATCATGTTGAACACATCGTTCTCGTCTGCCATCTTGCGCAGGTGATGAATGAGGAATATGCAAATGCGCTTTTGGTCGGCATATTCCTTCAGTCCGCCGAGTTCACGGTAGTCCGTCGCATAGGCGAGTTCGTTTCGTTTTGCCGATCCCCTTACTTTTTGCAATGTGTCGATGATGATGAGTTTGATGTCCGGGTGTTCATCGAGTTCTTCGTTGAGCTGTTTGATGAGCCCGCCGTCCAACCCGCCCGCCTTGACCGACAAATAAAAATTCCCCGGTGCTTGCTCGCCGTGAAGGACTTTGTTCAACCGGTCTTTCAAACGGAACACCCCGTCTTCGAGTGCAAGGTACAGACACCCCGCCGTGTTCGTTGAATAATCGAGGAATTGTTTCCCCTGGCTGATAGCCACGCACATCTGCATTGCCATCCAACTCTTTCCGACCTTTGACGAGGCACACAGAATAGCAAGTCCCTGCGGCAACACCTCCGGGATCAACCACTCCGGAGGGTCTATGACCGCCGTCTGTAATTCGCTTGCCGAGATGCTCGCCACGCCGCGCTTATACTTCTTTTTCACCTCGCGCTTGGCGGCGGCGATCTGTTCTTTCAGTTTCCCCGCATTCTGCATCAACAGTTCATTCGGGTCTTTGCAGTCACCTGCGACATTGAATACCACATACCTTACACCCATTTCCATGAGTTCGGCGGCGAGCTGCTCGGAGGCTTTCTGTCCCGGTTCGTCATTGTCCAGGCACAGCACGAGCGGCGACGTCGGCTTTTTTATCTTGCAGTCCTTGACAAGTTTGCTTGTCCCGCCCACACCGCAGAGCGATACTGCCAGTCCCCCGCATTGCATAACGGATAAGGCGCAAATCGGGCTTTCGACCACGAAGACCGGTTCCTTGTCCGACGCCCACAATACCTTGCGGTTAAACAACGGCTCGGCTCCCGCTTCCTCGGTCGGAGGCTTATAGAACTTTTTGTCGGCAATGCTCCTGGTTTGATAATATGTCAGCTCGGATGAATACGGCAGGACAACTGCGTTCCGGTGAACGTCGAATCCCAAACAGAACTTCTTGACCATTTCGGCGGTCAGTCCGCGCTTTGCGAAATAATCCGTCTTGTCCGCATCTTTCATACAGGCTTGCAGGTATTTTTTTATGCTCGTCTTTTGCGGTTTTGCATCCTGCACGTCGATATGATAAATCTCCGCGAGCAGTTTCGCTGCCTCGTATGGCTCGATGTCTTTTATCTTGGACACAAAAGTGATGACGTCGCCCGTCTCTCCGCAGCCAAAACACGTGAAAATATTGTTCTTGCGGTCCACGGAAAACGATGCGGTCTTCTCACGATGAAACGGACAAAGCCCCTTGTCCCGGCTGTTCAGTTTTACGCCGAAAAACTCCACCACGTCGGCTATTTTTACTTGGCTTTTTACCGTTTCGAAAATGTCCGTCATTCTTCCTCCAGGCTCTCCGATAGATATCGAATCGGGATATCTTTTCTTCGGGCGTGTTCAATCTCTTTTTTCATTCCATCGCTGATAAGCGGTCCGAATGCCCACAATTCGTCGCAACGGTCAAGGAGTTCAAGCCCCATAGCCATTCCGCTCTTTCTCTCATTCGGATTGCCGTCATTGAGGAATTGCGTGAAAATCGCGTGCGGCGCAATCGGAATGCACCCTTGCTCGTAAGCGAATCTCGAATAAAAATTGGCTTTTGCGATGTTCCCCTCCAGATCACCGCGCAACGGCGAACAGATATAAACGATCTTTTGTCTCTTCATAGAACTCCTTCGGGGTCTTGGGGCGACGGTTAAGCCGCCGCCCTTCCCCCTGCCGGATTATTCTTCGTCAAGCGCAACGACTCTGTTCGCAAGTGCCTTGACCTGCTCGGTCATGCGATTGACGTTCGTCATCTCCTCGGGCGTGAGCGAACGATCGAGAGCGAATACCGCCTGGCTGTAATTGATGCCACCACTGTTCTGGGCTTTCTTGAGCGAAAACCGCGTCACGACCGCATTGCTCTTTTTCCCTTTGCCGAGCAGATTCATGATATAGCGCGAGAATGCCGCGAGCGAACCCGTAGGCAACGAGAGCAGCGTGGGCAGAGCCTCCCCTTCACGCAGGAGATAGATGCGGCGTTTCTGCTTGCAAGCCTTTGCGCCGTTCTTGCCGCTGCCGAACTTGTTGAACGGACACTCGGCGCAGTTCTTCACTTCACCGCTCTCCGCGTCGATCCCGACGTGACCGTCCATCGAACCGCAATCGGGAGGATTATTCCCGCCCGTGTACTCTTCTTTGTAGTAGCAGTTGATGGGGTGATGGTACAGAATGACCGCCTTGAACTCTTTGACCGTGTCGGGGTTCTCGGGATCGTCGCCGGGTACTTCGAACGAGATGCCGCCGCCCGAGGGAATCTTGATGCGCTCAAAGGTCGGCGTGAGTCCATCCATTTCCTCCGCAAATACGCTGGCGAGGTCGATGCCCTCATTGTAGGTCAGTTCCGCGTTCTCTTTCTTTGCGATTTCGTTTGCCATGATTGATATCTCCTTTACTTTTTTAAAATTTTTCGATATAATGTGTTTAACGACAACTTAAAGGAGGTGGTGCGAATGGGAGAACTTTTCTCCGCGCTCATGTTACTTCCCGTACGCTGGTCTTTGAAGTGTACGTACAGCATTGTCGTTGGGAGCAAGCGTCGGTTTGCTCCTTTTTATTTTGTCTTTCCTCTTGTAATGCGGATAGAATTTTTCTCCGCAATCTTGACGAGCCCGTCCAACCATGTCGGCAGAACTCCGTCGTTTTCTGCAATCAACTCTTTGACCATTGCTTGCAGAGTCTGGGCATTGATCGTGAACAGATGCTCGAACCCCTGCTCTTTCATCGCCGCCCAAAGTTCCGGTTTCCTCTCGGGTTCGGGCGCAGGATATTCCTGCGTAACGAGCGAAAACGTAACGCCGTTGCGATTAAAACTCGACAGCTCGTCGGTCGTCATGAGTCCTATCATCTCGGTGGTGATGTTCTCAATCTCCCCGTTCACCTGTTTGACCTCATATTCGAGGTCGCCCTTTTTGTCGCGCAGCTCTTTGAGCCTGTCCGACAGTTCTAAAAGCCTGTTGTCCAATTTATACCTCCCATTTTTCTTTAATGCCGTAAGTAGCGGCTGTCCTTTATCCAGCCTGTCTGTTACCGTGCTTCTTGGCTGTCCGTAAAGTCGGCACAATTCTGTCAGAGTGAATCGCCGCCCGAACACCTCGAACACTCGGTTGGTGCGCATATTCCGCTGCTGCTCCGTCGCTTTAATCCATTTGCAATTGCTCGGCTCATAGTTCCCGTCATAGTCGACGCGCTCAATGGTTAGTCCGTCCTTGTAGCCGTTCAGCATTGCCCAGTGATAAAAGTTCCAAAAATCTTGCCGCCATTCCTCGCAGACCGATATGCCTCTTGCCCCGTAATATTTGAAGTCACGCTTATTCGGGTTCGCGCATCTCTGCTTCATATTCGACCATATCCTGTGCAAGCGTAGTTCGGACATGGGTACTGCTTTTTTCATTTTCCGATAACATCCGCACGACATGGTATGCCCGTTCGTGAGGTCTGTTCCTCTGACAATTGCTATCCCTCCGCACTCGCATTCGCAGAGCCAAAGCCTTGCGGAATTCTTGCCGTGCGGCGGTAGGGATTCCAACGCTGTCAGCCGTCCGAAATGTTGTCCCTTCAAGTCTTTGAATTTACCCATTGAGCAAACTCCTCCAATCGTCCACCATCAACTTGGCAATGTCGCCCTTGTGCTTGAGTGCGTTCATGACTTTTTCGTCGACCGTCCCTTTGCAGACCAGATGAATGTATAAGCACTTTTTCTTTTGCCCGATGCGGTGTATCCTTGCCCGCGATTGCTCGTAGTTGGAGTAGCTGAAGTCCAATGAGTAATACACGGCGACCGAAGCGGCGGTCAGCGTCAGTCCCATACCCGTGGTCTGAAGTTGTCCGACAAACACCCGCACGTCATCCTCTTCCTGGAATCTGCGCACCTGCTCCGCTCTATCTTTTACACTACCCATAATGAGCGAGTACCCGATGTCTTTCTTTTTCAGCATCCGCTCTATCGCCTCGATCTCGGGAACGAACCTCGCAAAGACGACGAGCTTCTTCCCCTCGTCCATGCACCCGTCCACGATATCCTCGAGCGCGTCGAGTTTCGCCTCGCTCACCTTTTGTGGCGCGCTCATCTCATCGCTACGAATAAATCCGCCCGTGCATTGCGAGAGTCGCAGGAGCTGCGTCAGCACATTTCTTGCCGTGACTTCGCCTTCCGCAAGCAAAGCACAGCAGTCGCGGTTGAGGTTGTCGTATATCACCCTTGCCCGCTCTTCAAGCCGAATGCTCCGTACTTCGTCAATGAACGGTGGGAGATCGACGGCATCCTCTATCCTTATTCGGAAAGCGATGGCGTGTACTTTTTCGACCAACTCCGCAAGGTTCTGATACCCGATGACCTGGTGCCGCTGGTACCCGCCGAGGATCGCATACTTGTTTCGGAACAGGTAATAACTTGTGCCGAGGATGCTTTCGTCAAGGAATTTGTACTGACTGAAAAAGTCGAGCGGGCTACCTGTCGTCGGCGTTCCCGTCAGGATCATGTTGTACTTCGAAATCCGTCCGAGCCGGTGCAGGGCTTTAGATTGTGCTGTCTGGGGATTCTTGATTTTACTCGACTCATCGCACACGATGATGTCCGGTCTCCATTTCGACACTTCCTTTTCGAGTCGCCAGCAGCTTTCGTAATTCACCACGATGACCTGCAATGCCGTGCCGTTCATATACTCAAAGGCACTCTTCTTTTTATCGAGCGTTCCGTCCAAGACCGTCAGCGCATATCGGAAATCCGCGAACTTTCGGAACTCTTCCTCCCATACCCCGACGATGGATTTCGGACAGACGACGAGCATTTTATGGATACGCTCCTGTTCATACAACGTCCCCACCGTGCTGATGGTGATGAGCGTCTTCCCTGTACCCATGTCTGCGAATATCGCCGCCGCACGCCCCTCTTCAAGCATTTCGAGAGCAAAGTTATATGCTCTGACTTGGTGCGCATATAAGGTGGCTTTTACTCTCGGCTGGGTGTTTATCGTCTCGTATTTCTTTGCGACAGCCTTGCTTTGAGATGACAGTTCTATTCCGTCGCCAAGCCTCGCGCCGAGCAGTTCCAGCGTCCGTACTGCTTCGTCCGTGTACGGAAGTACCCATGCTTTGTCGTCCGCATCGAAGTATCGCCCTGGAATGTTTTTCAGCCCGTCTCGGTAAAGGTAGGCATCATACACGCGGATGGTGTCAGATGAGCGGGTTGCGTACATTCATCCCCTCCCAATCAATCACCTCTGCCATCACTTCCGCTCCGAATATTTCCAGGAGCCGTTTGCTCTGTTTATAATCGAATGCACCTTGCTTTGCGGTACGAACAAACTCTTTTTGTTTCATGTTCAGTTCCCATGCCAAAAGAATGAGACTGATTTTCGCTTGGCGCATTGCCATCGCCAATAGTGCTGCTTTTACTTTCATTTGTCTCCTCTGGTCGGCTCTCCAAATTTTTTGAGAATAGACTGCATCGTCTGAAAGTCCTCACCCGTGAGCCGCGTCGCTAATTTTTCAAGCAGGTTTTTCTGCTCTTTCGTCAAATACTGTTTCCCAATCCGATAGCCATCTACCACATGAACGCCGCCTCCGTTCCCAAGTGTTGTGTAAATCGGGTAAGACAGTGTAAGCTCTTGGATATCGCGTTTTATCGTTGCTCTTGAAACGGAAAACTCGAACATTAGATTGCTGATCGTATCGAATCTTCGTTCGCAAAGAACTTCGAGTATCTGTCTGCGACGCTCATTTGCATTCAACTGTCTCACCTCCTTTACCTTTGATGGCTGTATTCTAAAAGGCAAATGGCTCACTTTTTGAACCATTTGAAAAATTTTCTAAATATTTTTTTGGGGCCTTGGACGAACAAAAAAAGCCCCGACAGATCGGACTCCTATAATGGAATCTTTTCTGTCGGGGCTTCACGTTTCCGGCATAACCACCGATAGTTCAAGTATTTGACCTGGGCTTGGGTTTATAAAGAGGCGCTGTTTCAGCCACGACCATGCCCGTCGTTATACGTTATTCAGTTGTCATCGTCCTCGTCCAAATTCTCCATGCCCAGCGGTGCGTATGTATCACATCGTTCGTGACGCCGGTCGAGCATCCTGCTGATTGAACTCACCCCGCATTTGGGGCATTCTACTTTGACTACTCCTTGCTTGTTCTTAAAGCCAACTGTCTTTGCACCACAGTTACGGCAATGCCGTATAATGGGCTTCCATTCCTGCATTCAAGGTTTCCCTCCTTTTCCCGCCGGCACGAGCCTTGAATTTGCCTATCTGCGCAAGCAGGGTCGGGAAAGTCCACTGCCGAAGAAAGGTAACTCGCGCCTCCGTTGTTTACTGTATCCGACAACACGGGGCTATTTATTGTCGGGGTCAGACTTTATGAGCCAACTTTGGGAGGTCTTTCCATTCGATAATGGGAATGCGGACGCAGCCGAGGTCATATCCCGCCACCTGCATTACGCTACCGCATTTCGAACACTCGTACCATCCCTTTGTTTCTTCCAGATTCAAACTCTTATTGAGTTCACCGCATTTCGGGCATTTCACGTTTGCCATTCTTTTTCCCTCCTTTCACTTCCATACGCAAATATGTGCCGTCGTGAATATACGATTTCGGATAGGTTAGATATATCTGTTTCCCGAACAGCGTTTGCCTGGTGCGGATCGTCGAACCACAATTGCAGCAATACGCATCGCTGTAAAACAGTCCAAGCCGCACCCGGATATCCTCACCGCAATAAGTACAATGTCGTTGCTTTTCTTTTGCCATCACTGTCTTCTCCTCATATTATTTTAGGCCTTACAGGTCGTTGCTTCGTCATATCTACCTCACAATAAGTCTTTCAGTACCTTTACCGCCACTCCTTGTATTTGGCAACTCTCCACGATGATATCCTTCATCCGTTTATTCTCCGGGTGCAAGCGAATACAGCCGTTCTGCAGGTCGGGGAAAAATCGTTTCAACGTCACTTCGTCGTCCACCAAAGCGACAACGATCTGTCCTGGCTCTGCCGTCGCCTGTTGCCGAACAACGACAAGGTCCCCGTCTTCTATCCCCGCTCCTATCATGGATTGACCGCTCGCGTGAAGAATGAAGAACTTCCCTGCACCCAAAAGCGACGTTGGAAGTTTGATGTACTCCTCTATGTTCTCCTCTGCAAAGGTCAGCGGACCACAGGAAACAGAACCAACCACAGCTACGGATACAGTGTCGATGTTCATCTTGGCTATCGCTTCCGTTTCATACTCCCCGTCCTCTCGCGTGATGATGCCTCTGTCTATCATCTCGTTCAAGTACCGGGACACGGTGCTATAGCAACACCCTACACCGGCTGCAATCTCTCTAATGGATGGAAACCATCCACAGCTTTCGTATGTTTGCTCGATTCTCTTTTTTATCCGCTGAATCAATGCCGCATCTTTTGATCTCATGACACTATCCTCTTTCTATCTGCAACACTTTGTTGCAGATACAGCTATATTATATATAGAACATTTGTTCGTGTCAATAGAATTGTACCAACATAATTAGGGGTGTGCAAAAACATGCACACCCCTAAAAATTAAAATACATAAAAATCATTTACTCTGGTTGAGTCCTATATTAATCCTCTCACCAGTGTTAACTAATCGAATAAACTTCCCCAGAGTAAACCAACAATCCTGCTTATACAATCATGTTTTCCTTCAACTTATCCACTATCCGAAGTATTTCTTTCACTTGGAATTTAGAAAGTTGCGCATAAATCCCATTACAATAGTTGACAGCAGCCTGTAATGACTTTTCCTCACTATAGACCAAAACCTCTTGTGCTTTCCCGCGGACAATTAAAGATTCCCAGTAAGCACTTCCCTTATTGAAGATATAAACCTCATCACTTATGCCGTTATCAAATCTTTGTTCTTTTTTCGCCCTCGCATTTTCGGCATCAAGTTCAGCACTTGTTGCCAAGTATTCAGCAAGATTTTCCGTAATTTGATATTCCTGTTTCATTATAACCTGCCAACACTCTTCTTTTTTACAATAAGTTTCAATGTTAGCCGTCGACCGATTTTCATCATATATCAAATCAAATACAAGCTTTCCAATTCTGGCAATATCAGTTTCAAAAATATCGGAAACCTTCTGATTGTCCCAAATTTGCCTATAATTTATTCTCTTTTTGGCGCGTTGTGCTTCATAAACAAGTTTTGAAAATGTATAGGCAACGATTTGGGGTCTATACGCACGACGCTCTTGGTACCATTGTTGGTCAGAGATCACATGCTCTATATAGGCAAACATTATTTTCTTGCCAATCAACTCCTTATAAAAGAGCTCGTTAAATACTGTATTGTCCTTATTCCACTGTTTCACCATGTTGTTGTGGAAGTGCGCAGCATTTACCTCCCCACCCCACGAAACATAATAGGGCAACATCGCTGCGGCATTCATATATTTCGCCAAATCCGTAAGTGTAAACTTCTTATCCTTTGGCCTTACCAGTTTATAATCGTCCTTTTGTTTCTTGGTCATTTGCATCATTGGCTGTTCGTACTGCCCACGGGCTCTCTCAAAGAACCACAGCGGCTGAACCAATCGTCCACTTTCCAATGGAGCATAGAGTTTTCTTGAAAAACCTTCCATACGAACATAGAAAGGATGGCTTGAATTAAGATCTGCTGTTTTAACTTTATTCTGACTATTTGCGTAAGTCGCAATATTTCGTATCAATTCCGGGTCATCGTTTTTTAATACCGTGAGTTTCATTTGAACGAAAATTCCCGACAAATCTGCTCCGTTCTTAATATTCGTTGCGGCGAGAGTTGCTGTTGTTTGACCACCATTGATTATTTGCAAATCTGTAAAAGAAGTAATCATCAACCCATGAATAGGATTGTTCTCTAATTCAATGCTCTTTGCTGTTGTCGATATTCCATTGTTATATGTAAAAAATCTTGATTTTTCATTTAGAATTGTACCGCGTATACCTTTGTTAACTCCACCATTGAATTTTAAGAATGAGCGTACATTGGCTTCCAAAAGCGACGCATTATGCTTTTTGTATATGTCCGCAAGAAATTGCCCGGGAACGATAGCCAAATAGGACTCATATTGATCGGTTTCTATTTCGGCTTTTATACACGGAATACCCTCTATTCCAAAATCAGAACATCTTATGATAACATCTTCTTTTGTAAAGCCTGCAAGTTTTGATCTATATATTCCTTCAATATCAAGCACATCCAGCGCAACTTTGAATGTTTGGAAGCCATAAGTATAATCAGGCAAATCGAGTGTCTTTACGGCTTTACTCAACTTGTCCGTACTAACTACAAATAGATGTATTTTATATATATATCCTATATTAGTCCTGATATCGCGCGCCAACTGCACTGCCGGGTTCGCCTGTTCTCCGTTCACGAAAAAACCTTTCAAACAGTTTTCAAAATAATTGAGGAGCAATTGGGTCTTAGAATTAAGAAATTCATTGGTTATATTCTTTACTTCCGCATCGTTGAAGTCCGCAATCAATAAGTTCAATGTATTTGCGGGTAAGTCCATATATGCAGCATCTATCCGCATATTCTTGTATGCACGATTTCCTTTCGTAAACTCGTAAAAACACTGCGAAATATCGGTAATTAAAGAATAGTCGTTCTTTAATATATCAGCCGCACTATCAATAAAAACTTCTATTGGATACCTTTGTGTATTGATGGCTTCAGCATTGATATCATCGTTAATATAACTTTCTCTGAATTCCTCTATGTTCATCATCAGTTCTCCTTATACTGTTCTATTGCTGGCAATGAAAGTTCGTATGAAATATTGGTTATCTCTGAAAACGGAACTTCCTTATGATTCAATCGAGGGAAACCATTACCAACTGAATACTGAGCAACTGAATCAACACTATACCGATAATTATCCCCCTCATTGTTGAGGCAATATCCATAGGCTACTAACTTGGTCAAAAAGGCATCGCGTAATTCATCTTCCTTAATCTGTGAAACTATGCTGTCCATTAACTCTGACACCATACATTCACCATCATCATAAGCATCGGACATTTTTTCCACCTTTATGGTAACCAAATGCCCATCGACATTCGACTCCAACTGTGAAAGCGAGGTAATTACTATCGTCGAAGACTTAACAGAAATTGTTTTTACTTCCCACCAAGTATCGTTAATCGAAAAGTCTTTCGCTGTTTTGTCTGGTCCGCCCCAACCCTTTATAGCCTGTTCAACTCCAAACTGCGGAATCATAATATGATTTAAAACAAACAACTCGCCAAATAAGCCTTTATACGACTCTTCAGTCATAAGAGTTGATGCGCGTTGAAACATTTTCCGCCAAGAGTAAAGCCTGTTTTTCACGGCAATCATAGCATCGGCATCATCAGTCTTGGACAAAGCAGCCGCAATAAGGTCATTCCCTAAAATGTAAAAAATGGTTCTTGCACGATCATCAATCAAATCAACACATGTCCAAAATAAATTCGTATTCTCAGACCACTGCACAACCTTCAAAGTATTTGTCGAATCAATCAGCGGTGGTTGAGATTTAGATAAAAACGCAAGGCGATAATTGCCATCGCTGTTTTTTCCATAAAAAACACCTATGACTGAATCGTCTGTTTTAGCCCTGATTAGATTACAGTTGCTCCCTGTAATATCCTCGAACAATGGTGCTATATCAATCGTTTTCATATTCCGAATCCTCTTCAGGCTCCTCTCGTTCCTGCTTTATGGCGTTCAATTTAACTTTATTTGCTCTGTATCTTAATCTTTCGCCAGTCTCCTTTTTAGGAAAACCAACTGCAAAACCTAATACACACGGCAAAGAAGACAAATTGTTAACTGCAGCTATCTCACCCGCATTAGCATTGGATGGAGCCTGCAATTCAATCGGGTATATAACTAATAATGGTTTTCTATCCTCTATTGACAAATAATCTGTTACCGTTAACCCCGATGATGGTTTGCCAGTTTCGATCTCTCTACGCATTTCATTTGCTCTTGCCAAGTCCATTTGTTCTCTGGTCAATCCGCTGTTAAAAATATTAGGGTCGATCAATCGGTTGTTATTATCGCCAATTCGTAAAAGTTCTTGCGCCCCATCTCTACGCCGGAAGTAACGTTTTACTAAACGCACACCCTCAAAAGTTTTTACACTATTGGAAGATCCTGACGCAATAACTAAATCCCACGATGGAAATGCTTGACTTTTTTCGATATAGTCGGCCAAGTTATCTACATCAAATTTAACATTTTCGTATGGAACTTGAAGTTTTCTTATAAACTTTGCTACATGCAACTTATCAATATTCCGAATCATATGCCGTGACGACTTACCATCAACGATTGGAACATCTTCCCAAACGAACCCGTCCTTTGCCAATTCCGAGAAAAACTCATTGACCATGTTTATGTTTTTCTCATTTTTAGCGCAGGTCGGGTACAACTTTGATGTATCCGCATAAGTTCCACCATAGTTCAATATTCGAATAATTTCATCCGAATTATACATTTTGTTTCGGCTTGTTATCAAAAGCGATGTGTTTAATGTTTCTGGCGATTCTTTAATCATCAAGCCGAATTCGGAAGGTTTACTTTTTCTTAACGCCATTTCCCTGAACTGATCTTTCAGGTCTTCGACTGCATCGACTACGGCTCTAAAATTCATAATGTTTATGGGAGACATGTAAATTCGGCACAAATCTTCGTACCGCGGTCTGTACCCAAACCACCTACACATTTGAAGCAATGAGTCGTATGCAGATGAATTCCGACTAAAATAACTAACCATCAATCCTTCAAGCGTCAACCCCCTCGACAATACATACCCGCCTATTGCAATCACCCTTGCACCGACCCCCTTATAATTGTCATAACTAAATCGCTCAACTTTTTTCTGACGATTATTAATAATTACAACATTAAACTGCTTTATTTCGTTATAAAGCCCTCCTTTTATTTGCTCCCAACTAATGGTCTCGCGTATATCGGCGTAATAATCGGGTTGCCCCTCTATATATTGCTTATCACCCATATAAAGCCCATAAAGCATTGCCATGTCTTCGTTCTTTATAAAATCGGGAGTAGATTTATAGTCATCTTGTTCAATAATATCTTTTAGACGATTAACATATGCACACACAACCCTATAAATTTGGTCATGGAAATCGTTCAGCACAGATATGTTTATCATCATTGAACGATGTTTCTGCTCCGCACCTCTAATTGTCCGTATAACATTATTTATTAAGAAGCAAAGTATTGCCTCTTTCATACTCTGTGGCATAGCATCAAAGCGATTTATACCAACCTTATGTTTAACTGGCAAGAAATTTTGTTCAGACTCATCCAGTTCACGAATATAACGAGAATTTGATTCGCCGCTATAAGCAAACACTTTTGTTGCCCCGAAATAGTTTGATGGCGGATTTAGTAGAACTATGAAATCCGATGGGAATAAATCCTTAAAAAACTCATCATCTTCAGGGTTGATAAAAATATTAGCAAAAGGTGTGGCTGTATAACCGACATATGTCGCTATCGGGAAATTGTTAAATAGGTTTCTTATGTGTCCATTTATTACCGATGCGGAATACTCTTCGGGCTTTTTTGTATTAATAGAAGCATTGTCCGCCTCATCGTCAACGATTAAAATGTTATCACAACTAATGTTGTGCTGTCCCGGCTTGAGCCACTCTACGACTTGTTTTAAGACAGAGCCGTTTTTCTTTACGACAAGCACTATTGGCTTATTAAAATCGCCACTCGTCGCATTCAAATTTTTTTTGACAAACTTTACGAAATCGTTTTCATTGTTCGTCAAAGGCACAGCGTAGTGATGCTGCACTTGATCATCTGCGCTGACGCCTACATATGTAATCTCTGCACCGCCACCTATGGTATCGCTAATTGCCCCAATAAAGCCAGAATCAACACGGCTCTGTGTCTGCTGCCGCAATGAATCCGTCATCCCCGCCAATAAAACAATAATCTTATAACCATAATCGCAAGCAAGGTTAATCAAACCAAGATAGTTGGCTGTTTTCCCTGATTGCACATCTCCTACTACCAGTCCCCGTTTTTTCCTTTCACTTACATTCATCGTCATTTCCGGGTTGGCACATTGTTTCAATGTTCTTGCACAATCAAGTTCCATTCGATGTATAACCGACTCATCAAAGTCCTCACGCCTTAAGTATCTTTTATATCGCTCGAAAAAGCCATCTTTCAAACTGTACTTTATAAGTTCCTTCTTGCGCTCGAACCATTTTCCATCATTTTCGTCATTTACAAGCACATCAGGTTCACTAACCTTAATGAGAGGATGATTTTCTTCATATCGTATTACTATTTCATCACGAATAGACATATCTGTCGAGCCAAGCGTCGCAAGCACTCTATCAGCTGTTGCGACTATTTCGGTGTGAGTATGAGATATCGTCCCCAACATTATTTTTAAGATGTCGTAGGCATTATTTAATAAGGTATCTTTATCCATTTTCTTGCAACCTCTTTAGTAGTTCCGTCTTTTTATCCGCAATAGTCTTGTAAGCTTCCAAGCCTAATAATTCCATTAATTTATTGGCTTGTTGTTCTTTCGGGAAAAAGCCAACACATTTTAATACTTGTTCTACTAAAACATCCTTCTCAGCATCGTCCATACTATTAATGATATTCAGGGAATCTATTACATCGTTCTGGATGCGGTATTTGGGGATGCACGCTTCAATCTGGGACAATAGAACTTCTAACAGCTCATTTTCCTCTGTTCCTATTACACTTGATAATGCTTGTATAAAAGGATTGTCACGATTGATTACATATCTTACATTCCCATCGTGTTCATTGATTTTATCCCAAATTTTATGTTCAACAGTTGCCTCTTTTAATCCGGGGTTTTTAACCGTACGCTTGCTACGAACGACTGAGTCCTCGACTGCTATACGAATTCTATCTCTTATTTTATCGGGAATTTTTGCTGAAGACTTCTTTACATCCAACATCCAAACTGAATCAAGTGTAGATGGTATGTCCACCTGTATTCGTGCCAATTTGTTTAATTCACTGCGAATTCCCATTCGCATCCAACTGCCCCAAGAAATAAGCCTTTTATTCCTATATAGGTAAAAGCCTTGCTCATCGAATATACTCTTCGGATTTCCCAATAATGCCTTTTCTTCTGTTGTTAGTGTGTTTGCAAAAGGTAAGGTATAAGGAATAATAGTAATTGTTGAACCATCCACGGTTATATTGGATGTCCGCCCCGTTTGCTGTCTCCCGAAGGAATCTGTTAAGAATGGATCACGACGCTCTATCCTTTTTTCATTGTAAAAAATCTTAATTTTGTTATAAAATCGATGAAAAACAAATTCTACATGTTTTTTTGACTCCGCAACAGCTTCTCGGAAACTCTCCTCAAAGTTCTTTGCGAGCCCTTCTATCTTATCAAAATTCTCCCAAATAACCAATGTACCCGATTCATAGTTGCGTAAATCATTTATTCGTGGCAATGAATCAATTTCGTCTTGGTCTAACTGCAATAACCATAATTTGTCATCAATTAAGTCCAAATCAAATGCCATTGCACGAATTTTACCATATTTTTTACTTGCAACGATGAATTTTCGGCACTGTGATAATGATGCTGATTTAAGCCCAAGACCAAACCTCCCGAGTTCAAGCTCACACTCTTCTTTGTCTTCTCGGTTTGAACCAAACAGCATAGCATTGTCTAATTCCTTTGTAGTCATGCCGTATCCATTATCTAAAATACAGAAAAATGGAACATCTGCCAGTGGGTCTGAATAGATTTTAATTTCAGTAGCCTCAGCCGATATACTATTATCAATAAGATCAGCAACCGCAGTCGAAAAACTGTATCCGATTGCCCTTAATCCTAATAGCAGCGTTTTAGCTGGAAATTGTCTTTCTACAGACTCACTCATTTATTAATCCTCCGATTTTCTATATCCGATCGAATTGATAATCTTTGACATTTGATTTAATTCACTAATCGAAAATGAATATATTCTTGGTGTCCCTTCAATATCGGTAACCAACATTACCTTTGCAATTTTAGAAAAATCGTTACAAAATACAATTTTATTGGTTTGCAAATTGAAATAAACTTGCTTCGTCGCAGTGTGACGCACTATCACATAGTGCCTTTCCCCATCAAACGTATATTGTATATCATACAACGCGTAAGGGTATTCTTCAGCCAATATTCTTATGTTCTTTGCTCCTCTGGCGTCGAGTTGTTCTCTCACGATAGTAATTGCTTTTTCTCTGTCGAACTGCATTACTTCACAAAAGTTTTCTGGTCCAACACTGTCATATCCGCGTTTTTCACGTAGCGCTATAATTTCCGAATCATAGGAGTCCGCATCTTCATTAAAAACCGTGGAAAACTTATTCCCTACACCACGCCTATTGATAAAGACCTTGGAATACGGAATCCCATTTTCACCTACTATTGTTGCGTCAAAATTAAACACGCCACTTTCGTCGTCGTATTCGAACGCTTCTACGATAAACGCATAGTTGAGTAATTCAGCAGATACTGCCTTTAAGACCAATTTATTATCAATTTCAACCTCACTATCGTTATAATGCAAGCTCATCGGATAGTGAATTTTTAAGCGCCCAAAATGACAGTTATTAGGGTCCGTTTCTTCTCGTATGTATATGCAAAATGACGAGACTCCTCTTAAAAGGATTCCATTTACAGCAATTTTATCAAACACGAACACGTTTGTTATCCGTACCAACGCTCTTGACTTAGACAGTAATTGGCTAATAATTCCTTCTCGACTATTTGGGTGAATATTTTCCGGCAATTCTAAAATATGTGATAACTCCTCTCGAACAAAGGCCCCCTGCTTTAATGGGGTTGCAACTGTTGCCGTATGCCCTGTTTCGTTATCATTTTTAATGTTGAGATATAGCGATTTTGTATCGATCGGAATTCTAATTATCAATATTTATCTATCTCCTTTGCATACTTATTCTCAAACATCGCTTGGAATATGGCTTGCAACACATTGACTACGATAGAATTTCCTATCAGCTTGTTTAGTTTTCTATAACTGAATGCAAGTCCCGCCGCCGATGAATACTCCTCCTCTGTAAATCCCATTAGCAAGAATGCCTCTCGCAGAGTCAATCTTCGATATGTATCTCCCTTTATCCCTTTGTACTTAAACAATGCCGCTGTATGTGTCCTGTCCATATTGCAGGTTATTGTTCGAATAACCGTATCATCATTAATCTCTTTTCCATTGATGCGCCACATTTCATCACGAGATGGCGTTTTGTTGAGCTGCGCCATATCCGCTTCTGCCCTATACATATAATTGGATTCGTAATCATCTTTAATGAAATCTCTTATGCGGAACTTTCTTGGGCATTGAAGTTCCCTAACTCGATGTTCTATCGACAATGGTTCTCCAAGATGGCTTACAATAAATGCTCTCTCTCGATCTTGAGGGACACCAAAGTCCAATGAGTTCAGTATCATGCACTCGTCACTACTATAACCAATTGACGAAAGGAATTCAAGCCATTGGTTTAGGTCTTTTATATTCGAAGACGCTTTTATTGTTTTTACATTCTCCAATAGTAGATATTCCGGTAATCTATTAAGTGATTTTAATCCCAATAAAATACGCTCTATTTCCCACAATAACCCCGACCGTGTTCCAGATCCTTTTTTCATTCCTTTTCCCAAGCCTCCCGTAGATAAATCTTGGCAAGGAAAACTATATACTAATAAATCCGTTTCGGGCATTTCCACTGGCTCTATTTCACTAATTGACCCCAAGTTGTTAGACTGTTTATTAGCTCTATATAAATCTCTCAAGTCATCTTCTGATAACCTGCGAAGATCTGTTGGCCTGACCGAATCAGCACTAAATGTAAACTTTGATAAGTATTCCAACAGTTTTGCTTTGTCTTCCGGCACCTCAACTTGACGATCCTTACAGTGTATTGCCGCATAGCACTTTATTGCATCAATAAACCAATCACTAATACCAACAATCTCGTATTCAATGTTTAATCGTTTTAATGCTGACGCTTGTGCACCTATCCCGGCGAATGCTTCAAAAACTTTTAGTTTTCTTTTGCGCTTTTCCATAGTATTCTCCAACTGTTTCATAATGCCTTTATTCAACCTTTATTCCGCTGTTAATGCAAAATTCATTAAAACGCAATTCAGCTTTTTTTGTTGGGTTAGTTTTTCCTCTCTCCCATCTATTTATTGTTGCAAAAGATACGTCCAATGCTCTTGCCATAGCCTCTTGACTCAGATTTAATTTGGCGCGAGCGGCAATCAGTTTGTCCTTAAACTCCATAAACAAACCTCCATTCAGATGTTATAGTATATTATAGCATTTTATAACATCCATGTCAAGAACAAATTGCGTCAATTATCGAGATTATTATAATTAATCAGTGTTTCCCTCCATTTCTTTTTGTTTATATCCAATGATAAGCGAATAAATATACTCGACTATCTTCTCTACCACTTCGTTCGGCCCGATTAGTTGCAGTTTATCACCAAACGACAAGCACCATCCGTAGAATGTCGGACTCAACTGCACCGCAGCCGTAAACCGCACTGTTCCGTCCTCTTCCTCTGTAAACTCTATCGCTTCACCGAAAATGTCAAATATAGCGTCTAACAGACTCTTATCTGCTCGAAACTCCACGCGCTGTTCATCGCCTTGGAACATACCGAACAATGTCTTCTTGTGGTGTTTTAGGTCGAACGATTCGCCCTTGTATGGGTCTATGGGTTGTTCCATCTCCATTGCTACATGATCCATGCGGTCTATACGATAATGCACCACGCACTCGTACTTTGCGTAATAACAAATGAGATAGTAATTGTCATCGTCAAATATTGTTGCCAAGGGATTGACATAGTAACGTTTCCCCTGTTTTCTGTAAACTCTTTCGTGATGCATATCATAATCGAAGTATTCGAATGACACCTTGTATCCTCTTTCGATAGCGGAATTGATTTCGTTTATTGAATAGAAAATATTCTCGTTCGCACTCTTTGTTGTATTGAATTTCACAACATTGCTCCGCAGTAATTCCGAACGATGACTTCCCCCAAGATTGGCAAGCTTGTCTATAAGAACCTGCGTCTTTTTGGGCGTAATAAACCTGGATGCTTGAACCGCATCCATCAATATACGAAGTTCGGGGACATCGAAGCTGCGGTCTACAATGCAATACATGTTTGGCTTCCCCGGCTCTTTTTCACACAACACCTCATATCCGTAATCATTCAGCACATCAATATCGGCGGCCAAAGTGCGTCTGTCGCACACGATACCCAAGGCTGCAAGCTTTGCTAACAGTTCCGTTGTTCCTATGTAGTTTTCCTCATCGGAGTCCTGGCGCAATATCTCCAAGATTTTGACGAGTTTTATTTTATGAGCGTTTTCCTGTCTCATGTTTGAACAATAGACCTCTCCGATTATTATACTGATATTATACCATCTCATAAGTTAAAAGTAAAGGCGATGGTGTACAAATTAACCGACACCATCGCCCCCTTATATTGGATTTATTCCCTGCGATTACTCGATCTTGGAATATCTCTTTTTCGTAAGCGCAACTGCCTGCGTAAGATTGTAAATAATCGCATTTTCTTCGGGAACGGAAACCCCAATGACTCTGTAAGATGTATCATCGTTCCAGCCCATAAGATTACGAACTGCTGCGTGTGCGGCTTTGAACGCCACATTAATAACGTTTTTCTTTTCCTTTGTGGGACTGGAAAATTTAACTGCCGCCTCCGCTTTCTCATCGCTTTTTACAATAGCGATTCTCTTGCCATCTGTGTCGATCATCATATTAATATAGTTCGGATTTCCAAGTTCGATTGCAGTATCTGCATTGAACTTGAAGTACTTATCAGTGATCGTCATAGCGGACTCGCTTGCGTTGCCATACACCTGAATGAGTTTAAACCCTTTTAACATTGTTTACTTCTCCTGTTTTTAAATTTTTCTGTGATTGCACTCATATGTGCAATATCGATCACTTCCACCTCTGACGGGATAGGAATAAATCCCGCCAGGGCTCCTTTGCGTATCGGTTTGAACTTGACCCGCACTTCTTGCTCTCCCGTTCTACGCCGCCTGTTTCCACCTTCTTGAAAAATCTTTTGCACTTTCTCGAAGGTACTCCGCGATACTATCGGCTCATGATAATTGCGGACGACATACTGATTTGCCAGTCCATGGTTCTTTTTGATTTTGTGCGTGAACAGGTCGACCGTGACCGTCTTCTGCATTCTCATTTCGCCCATGTACTTTTCGTTATGGAGAATATTACACACCACCGTCGCTTGCCAAACTTCCTTGCCTTTCGGGGTCGGCACTTTTGCGACAGTCAAAGCTGCGGCTATCTCTGTGGTGCTTTTCCCTTCAAGGTAGGCGTTAAACATAAACCGGATTATTTCAGCCTCTTTCTCGACGACAATGATGTTCCCTTTCTCATCGGTATCGTATCCCATAATCGCCCACATATTGTTGACGGGGATACCCTTTGCGAACCTGCGACGATACGACCATTTTAAGCTGTCCGATTTTTGTTTGGATTCTTCCTGGGCAACTATGCTCAATATCGTCAAAATCATTTCGCTGTTCGGATCGAGGCTGTTTATACCCTCCATCTCAAAAAACACCCCAACGGGCGGATTCAGCAATTTGAGCTGCCGCACATACGAAATACAGTCCAGGACGTTTCGCGCAAAGCGACTTATCGACTTCGTAACGATAAGGTTGATATGACCTGCTTTGCATTCCTCGATCATCTGCAGAAACTGCTTTCTATGCATGACCGAAGTCCCGGATATTCCTTCGTCAGCATATATCCCCTGCAATGTCCAATTCTCGTGGTCATTGATATATTGGGTATAATGCTGCACCTGGAGTTCATAGCTGCTCTGCTGCGACTCTTCTTCCGTACTGACACGACAATAAGCGCACACCCGCATCTCTTTGGGCGTGTCGTCAGTCTTGGCTGTGCCGACAGCTTCTATGACCTCCACTTCCACGTTATTCGCGCCGTTATAGGCGTTTTTGATTCTTTCGGCGGAGGCGGATCGTTTCCTCCGCCTCACTACACTTGTTTCCATCTTCTCACCTCCTTTTCGCCCTTGATTTGACTATAGTCATAGGCGAATTGCTGCGCGGGCATCAAATATGATAGGAAAAAATGCCCGGTTAATCTATTAAAATCGGGGTGTTTTGACAAAAAAAGTGTCCGAATACCAAGTTTCGCAAAAAATGAAAAGCCCGACCTCGTTTTTCCGAGATCGGGCACAAATTTCTTATACCGTTTACCTGTAAATGCTGATTGTCTTTAGGATATCCGACACGAGGTTTTTGCCGCTGCGGGCATCGCTCGGTGTCTTATGAAGCGTGATGACATACTTGTCGTTCCCTTTGTATATGAGCCTGTAATGGTTACTATCTGAAACCACTTCGAATCCGATAGCCTTTAACTCCAGCAGGTCGCGCTCTTTGACGTTTTCGCCTTTGGAGAGTACCCTTTTCAAAGTCTCATCGACTTCTTTCCCCTCGCCGCGTAAGGCATTAAGGGCGAGTATTCCCTCGAGAAGTTCGTAGGCTCTTGTATTCGTTTCGGTTGTCCGTAATGCCTTTGCCAGGGTGGTTACGACAAGGTCATATTGCTCTCCGCTGAAAAACTCGTCGATTGGAGCGGCTATCAGCATTCTGCGTCCATCATCCCTCGCGTTGAGGGCTTGCAGAAGACTTTCGTTCTGCGCCGCTAACGACTTGGTTTCTTTGACTGCTCTGTGCAGTTTTTCTTTGGCTTCTTTCAGTTGGTCCTCTAATGTACCATTTTCGTTAATAGTCTCATTTAATAAATCCTCGCTCTCTTTCGCTCGGTGCGCTAAAATTTCGCCATGTAACTGTTCCCAGGAAACTCCCTCGGCATCCGTCTGTGCCGTGATGTAATTTGCCACTTCTTTGATTATCGTGGCATTGACTGAATCGTATCTTCGCCAATCTGATGGTCGGTACACTCTTGCGTTACGGGAGTGCGGGAAGTAAATTCCGATATGTCCGTTGAACGGATTCTGTCTGTTTGTTCTCTCTTTTAGTTCCTCAAGGTAGTTATCATCCTGCTCCGCCACCACGACACCGATTCCCGCAAGGTCTTTTGCGAGCCATTGAACATCGACCTCATGCCCTGCCGAATCGAAATACTTGGAGACAAAGATCAGTGGCAAACTCCCTCGGTACGATCCGTTTATTGCATCAACCACCACATTGACCTCTGCTCCCGTCAGCATGATTGGTTCGTCGGATATTGGTAGTATGTCCTCCTTGAGCCAGGCGTCTTTGACGAATGCCCGAATGATTTCGGTTCTCACGGTCGGAATTTCATCAAAGCCCGTCGTATCGCCCAGGCAATCAATGTTGATATAAACTTTGCTTTCTGATTGTGGTGTTGTCTTTAGAATTGCCTCTGTGCCCCATGTCTGCTCCCTGTAGATGTGAGTCAATTTACAAGCCTCATATGTCGCATCTGGCCGCTTAAGTATAAAGGTTTCCAGGGTGCAATACCCTGCTTTCAGTACGGTCGGCTTTGTCGTGATCTCTTCAGTTCCGTATCGTTCACCGACCTCTTTGCTTGGCGGTCCCGCTTTGAGCCACTCAACTATCGTGTGTCGAAATTGCTCTGGTGAGTAACCGTCCCTCATTGCCAATCGCGTTGATAAAACTTTCATGGCGGTTTCCTCCTTGCTTATAGGATACCACAAATCGCCTCCATAGTCAATTTGAAAGGGTTTGCAAGGGTGGTATAAAACCATTCATTCCTCGATATGTTCCCACAACCGAGTATATTTTATCGTCTTAAATTACCCAGAAAAACACATAAAGCCTCACGCCTTTTTACCCATCGAGACAAAGAAAAATCACCCTTCATGCTCTGGTATAAGCATAAAAGGTGATTATTTACTCCAATTTTGCCCCCAAACGGCTATTTCCGTTCGAGACAAATTAGAGTTTCGACATGTTTTGTCTGCGGGAACATATCGAACGGTTGCACGGACACGAGTTTGTAACAGCCTTCCAGCCCCGATTGCGTATAAGCAGGATTCTTTTTCAGCTCGCCGCCTTCCGTCTCGAAAAGCGACCCTGTGAGGATCCCGACGTCCCTCGCCAGCGTTGCAGGATTGCAGGATACCATCGCCACATGACGAATGCCCGATGCCGCAATCGCTTTTAGCGTCCCCCGATCCACTCCTTTTCGCGGAGGATCCACCGTAAGAAACGTTTTATCCGCATCGACCTGATTTAAAAGCTCCGGCAGAACATCCTCGACTTTTCCGCATCGATTGAACATTTTTCCTTTCAACTTATTGGGTGCGATCAGCGCGTCTGCACATTCCGACGCCTCCCGCACCAGCTCGATACCGTAAGCCCTTCCGATCTGTTTTGCCAACATTGCCGTTAAAAGTCCGCCGCCGCTGTAAGCATCGATCGCGGCTTCCGCACCGCTTTCCGTCCCAAAACGAACGATACGTTCATACAATTTTCGGCACACACTGCGGTTGATCTGAATAAAAGTATTCGGTCCTACCTCAAAGCGGATACCGCATTCGCATGCACCGTATTTTCCCTTTCCATGCAGCAGCCGAAACGTTTCGCCGAATACACCGTTGCCCTCGCCTGCGTTCACGTTTTGCCAAAGAGAAAAGCTCTTGAACTTTTTTCCGAGAAGTGCAGTGAGCTTATCCGCGTACGGGAGAGAATCGGTTGCCGTCACGGCTGTCACGATAAAATTGCCGTCGACTTCCCGCACGACGATATGCCGCAATATTCCGCGCCGTGTTTCTTCGTCGTAACCCCGCACCCCGTATTTTTCCATATATTCCGAAAATACCGATATGGTATCTTTCGCCCAGTCCGGATGTATCGGGCAGGCCGTTACAGGCACAATGCGATGGCTGCGCTCGGCATAAAAACCGATCACGTTTCTGCCGCTTTTGTCAATTCCGACCGGAATCTGCAGTTTGTTTCGGTATTCAAACTGGTTGTCGCTCTTGATCGTCAGCGGAACATTCACTTCGATGCCCGCAATTTTACGAAGAGCATCCTGAACCGTCTTGCTTTTCAGTTTTAACTGCGCATTATAACGAAGATGCTGGATCTGACAACCGCCGCACTTCGTAAAAACCGGACACCGCGGACGTACCCGTTCATCCGCGGGCGTAAGTATTTCCAATGCCTTTGCGTATCCGATGCGGTTTTTCACCTTCAACGCCTTAAACTTTATCTTTTCGCCTACTGCGGTGAACGGAGCAAAATAAACGGTTTCGCCGATATGTACGATCCCCTCGCCGTTACTGCCCAGCGATTCGACCATCCCCGTAAACTCCTGATTCTTTTGTATGATTCCCATATTCTCCGACATTTACAGCACCTTCGGCAAGGTCAATGCTCGCCGCCTTCCGATTTATCTTCTTCCTCCTGCGGTCCGTCCTGCTTGTCCTTCTCTGCGGAATCTTCTTTTTTTGTATTCTCCTGCACAGAATGCGGCGTTTCGTTCAATCCGAATACGTCAATATCGTCTTCATCCTTGCGCGGGACCGTCGGCGAATCTGCCCCGCGACCCCGCTCGATCTTCGCTACGTAATACCGCATTGCTTTTTGAAATCGGATCATCACCCAATCGTACGGGAAAATCACAACCGTTCCGAACACGACCAGTATCAAATAGATCCAGTCCTGCATCCATGCAAACGGTAACTCCAAGCCCCCCGCCATGACGACCGTCAAAAGCCATGTACAGCACAGCGTCGCATCTAACCATACCGCCTTGACCGCCAACATGACCCATCGGTTGAGACGGAATTTTTCCTGCAAAGCATTTACGAGCGGATGCAATCCGAAAAATACAACGAAGGGAAAAAGTTTATAGAACAGCGCGATCCCGCCAAACGGCAGGCATAGCAAAACGGTCGCCGCATAGGCCAGCGCGCCGCCCGCATAAAAATTTTTGGTGAGCGGCAACATCAGCGATACCGAACCAAACACATACCCTGTCACGATCAGTACGGACACATTGATGCCGAGGTTCATAAATATCGCAGCCAGCGCGCATGATACCGCCGCAAGAGCAATCTGAAACGATCTCCTCTTCATCCCTTCACCATCTCAAAAACATGAACATGCGCAAACCCTGACGGGTTTGCGCGAAAACTTTATCTGCAATTGCAGCAGGCATTCAGACAGCAGTTAAAAAGCATATTGCACGCACAACAGGTGGCGCATTGTTCACAAAAACCTCCGCCCATCTGCTGCTGTTGATCATAGTCCGTTCCGCCGCTTGTCTGTGTCGTCTGCGAATATCCGTGCGCAGGCTCTGCCTGCCGCTTATCATACTCGATCTTCTCTTTGAGTTTGTTGTATGCCGTGCGATACTTTTCGTTGGATGAATCCATCTGCATCGCGATCTCAAGCTGTTTTTTGCTCTCGTTCATCCAGTTTTTCTTATAGAAAACCACCGATTGCAGATAATGCCACTCCGCAGGCCGCTCGTTGAATCCGTCCAGCGCTGTCTGCGCGTCTGAGATCTTCCCGTCGCGGATCAGCTGTTCCACATTCGCATACGAAGAACCCTCGCTTTCAGCCGTGTGCTTTTCTCCGCGCTCCGTCATGATCTCATTGTACGCAACATCGATGCGGTTAAGCATTTTTGCCGCTTCATTCCCCGCTTCCCCTTCCAAAAAACGGTCTTCGAGATATTTTTTGCGAAGCTGTTCGTATTTTTGCGTTATCTCTTCGTCCGTGGAAGATTCCGTAACACCCAGCAATTCGTAGTAATATTTGTTCATTTTCCTTTCCTTCGGCTCACGCCTATTTCAGTTTCGCCTTTTCGGGCTTGACTTTCTTGCAACCGCACGAAACGCGCCGCGTCGCCGCCGGCATCCCGCGCAAAATAATATTGTCGGTCAGATCATGGTTAAAATAAAACCGTATGTTTTTCAAGTGTTCCGCATTCGCCGAAAAAATACTGCCAAAAACAAACCCTGTTTCTTCTCCGTTTTTTTCCAGCATCTCCTTGCGCGAAGAACAACCGAATGCCGCAACAAACGGATTATAATTTTTCTTGCGGACGTCCTTATCGTAATCGTCCAGCGCGTCGATCAGATACACCCACTTCCCGATTCCGTAACACAGCTGACGCGTGTGCTCCGTAGCATACTCTTGCAGACAATAATCGGACAGCTCGGCGATCATATTCCCGAACGGGTCCGCCGCCGCATCCAAACTGGCACAATTTTTGGATTCCAGTTTTTCAAGCTCGGTCATGCGCTCCTTGATAATCTCACTCATTTTCGGATGCAGAGCCTTGGCTCGCGCAAATCCGCGTTTGAAAAACGCCCGCGAAAATCTGCCCTTGTTCTCGTCGGCAATATCGTCGCTGAGTTTATAATAAGTCAAAGCCGTGTTCAGACAAGCCACCGCACGCGTTATTTCGTCGTCCGAAGCGATCGGCCGTTTCATGATCGGATGCAGAATGCAATGCCTGTTTTCGATCTTGACGTCTTTATTCATTATATTGTGCAAAAGAGCGGACAAAAATGTCATATCGTACGAAAGTCCCGCGCGCGCAACCTGCCCGCACGTCCCCCCGATACTCTTGCACAACCCGCAATACAATGCCTTGTACAAGACGCCGTCTTTCACGTACATATACGGTATATCCGGTTGAATGTAGCCGAACACTCGAATTTAATCCCCTAAATAAAATCCTACTTTGCGGTATACTTTGGAAAGAGTTTTGCGCGCCATGCGGAATGCTGTCTCTGCCCCGCTCTTCATCACTGACTGCAGGTACGCTTTGTCCGCAAGCAACCGCGCCTTTTCTGCCTGAATGGGCGCAAGCGCGTCCGCTACTGCTTCCCCGACTGCGACTTTGAAATCACCGTAGCCCTTGCCCGAAAATTCACTTTCTACTTCCGCCAGACTCTTGCCCGTAAATGCATGATAAATGACCATCAGATTGGATACGCCCGCCTTTTCGTCAGGTGCGTAGCGGACTTCATTCCCGCTGTCCGTCACCGCACGCTTGAATTTGCGGATCACCGTATCCCTGTCGTCGCTCATGGTCACGAACGCATTCGGATTCTCGTCCGATTTGCTCATTTTCTTTGCAGGGTCTGCCAAACTCATGATCCTTGCGCCGCTGTCTTTGAGAATGTACGGCTCGGGCACCGTAAACGTCTGCCCGTATCGGTTGTTGAACCTTGTTGCAAGATCGCGCGAAAGCTCAAGATGCTGTTTTTGATCCGCTCCCACCGGTACAAGCGCCGCCTGATACAAAAGAATGTCCGATGCCATCAGCACAGGATAATCCATAAGCCCCATATTGACATTTTCCGCATGCCGCGCACTCTTATCCTTAAACTGCGTCATGCGCGAAAGCTCTCCCGGATACGTGATCGTGTTGAGGACCCAAGTAAGCTCGCAATGCGCCGGCACATGCGACTGCACAAACAGCACACTCTTTTCAGGATCGATACCGCAGGCTATAAACAGTGCCATCAGCTCAAGCGTGTTGCGCCGCAATACCGCGGGCTCTTGTTTTATCGTGATCGCATGCAAGTCCGCAACGGCATAAATACAGGAATATTCATCCTGCAACTTTGCAAAATTTCGTATCGCTCCGATATAATTCCCGATCGTAACTGCACCGCTCGGCTGTACAGCAGAAAACAAACTCTTCTTTTCTGTCTCTCCCATTGCTATTCTCCCGCAGTATATTCTGTATCAGTATACCACATATGGAAAAAAAAAGCAAACAACTGAAACTCGCACCGTCCCAAAACACCTTTTTTGTCCGTTTCTATCACACAATTTTCGATTTATTCGCACTGCCGCCTCTTTCCCTCGCCCGATTTGTGCTCATGAATAAGAAAAACGGCGGGGCGGGTCTGCCCGTGCTTTTTCGCCCTCGGCGTTCGGTCATAAGTCCAGCCGCTCCTTCTTCAAGATATATGCGCTCCCACCTGTGTAACATATATCTCGCCCCTCCGCTTTGAAGATTTCCCAGTTCATACTTGCGGACGGACGGTTTGACTGTAACTCAGATGGTTCTCACGCATATCCATTATAACAGATATTTTGAACTCTGCGCTATACTTTGTGTTAAATTTCTTTTCTCTTGACATAAAAATATGCACCTCCAAAAGTTGTCCAACTTTTGGGGTGCATATCAACAACGAAAGTGCCAAAGACTTTCTTGTGCCCATACCTTCTCCTTTTTTATTCTCTGCCGACCTTTATTAATCAGCTAAATATAATATAACATTATTTAGTGAAATTGTCAATATATACATCCCAATTTTCCATATTTTTATAGAATTATTACATTAATTTTTTTCTCAGTATTGAACAATTGAAAATTCAAATAACAGCTTGGGATTTCCCTTCACCACTTCCAAACACCAGGCATCCTCTGTTCCGGGCGCCGAAACCGATACATCCAGTCTCTGATCTTCACGCAATTCCAATCCAAAGTTATAATACAGCGTAAATAGTATCGTATCATCATATGGATCGAGAGCATCAAATTTTACAAACAAACCGCGCGTAATCGCATTTTTATCAAAATTTTCGGGGAAATTATATACTCCGACAGCCCCCATCGCATCTTCCCTGCCGAGAATGACAACTTCAAAATCACCCGTGAGCTCGCCCGCATTGCGTTTTGCCTGTGCAAGCATTGCTTCCGAATAATCTTCCTTCAAAATCTCAAGTGAACACCCAAACTTCTCGCCGCAATCCTTACACGCATATTTTTCGACCAAATGCGAAGTTGTCGCAGGCTCGACATGCGTGCACCCCTCCTGCAGACACGCGCGATCATGACAGGTAAATTCGTCCGCATATGTATGCGGCGCAAGCGTACCGTAATGTTCTCCGCAAAGCACACAGACAGCCTGCTCAACACAAGTGGCTTGGCCGCCAAAATGGGGACATTCTGTTTTTTGTTCTTTGCAGGCAACCGTTCCGCCGAACGCAATCAAAATAAATAACAAAGCAAACACAAACGTTATTTTTCTTTTCATATTCTTCCTCCCGGTACAGTTCTTGTATATTCATTCCATAATAGTCAAAAGCTCCCCCGCAATTACACGAGAGAGCTTTTTCATGATTACTTATTCAATTTTTCGATCATTTCAACGATATCTTTTACAGTCTTGACATTCACGATGTCTTCTTCGGGAATGGATATCCCGTAGTCGTCTTCCAATGTGATCAGAAGCTCCACAACGTCGAGGGAATCTGCCCCCAAATCTTTTACGACATCACTTTCCAAAGCAATCTTATCGGGCGAAAGATTCAGCTGCTTGGCAAGCAGGTCGCGCACCTTCTCAAACATATTCAAATCCTCCTGCGTTTGTGATTATTTTACTAAAATCGTTTGTGTTTGTCAATATATTACTGCGCTTTCGCCGCAGGAATTTTAACGGGAGCTTTCATCGTCAGCGCGATACGGTTTTTCTTCACATCCACATCCTTGACCCATACCGTGACGACCTGTCCGACTTCCAAAACTTCGGAAGGATGCCGGAATTTCCCTTTCATCTCCGAGCGATGCACAAGTCCGTCCTGGTGCACGCCGATATCGATAAATGCGCCGAAATCAACAACGTTGCGCACCGTTCCGACCAACTCCATGCCCGCAGCAAGATCGTTGATATCCATGATATCCCTGCGCAACATGGGCTTGGGAAGAGCGTCTCGGATATCCCTTCCGGGTTTCACGATTTCCGTCACCACGTCTTTGAGCGTAGGAACGTCCATCCCCGCATCCGCCGCCGCTTTCTCTACGCCATATTCCTTTACTTTCTGCGGAAGCTCGGAAATTTTCCCCTCCTTCACGTCTTCCGCCGTATAGCCGAACAGTTTCAAAAGTTTTTCCGCCGCGGCATAGCTTTCGGGGTGCACTGCCGTATTGTCGAGAATGTTCTCTCCGTCCTGGATGCGCAAGAAACCCGCGCACTGCGTGAATGCCTTTTCTCCCAATTTCGGAACTTTCAAAATGTCTTTGCGCGAAGCAAATTTTCCGTTCGCTTCGCGGTATGTTACAATATTTTTTGCGATTCCCGCATTCAGCCCCGCAACGTATTTCAAAAGCGAAACGCTCGCCGTGTTCAGATCCACCCCGACGCTGTTTACGCAATCTTCCAAAACACCCGAAAGCACGCTGTCCAGCCGCTTTTTATCCATGTCGTGCTGATACTGCCCCACGCCGATAGACTTCGGATCGATCTTGATCAGCTCGGACAAAGGATCCTGCAACCGACGCGCGATCGACACCGCACTGCGCTCCGCCACGTCGAAATCAGGAAATTCTTCCGCACCGAGCGGGCTCGCCGAATATACCGATGCCCCCGCCTCCGAAACAACCATGTACGAAACTTCCCTGCCTGTCTCTTCCTGAATTTCCTTGATCAATTCGGCAACGAAGATCTCACTCTCTTTCGACGCCGTGCCGTTGCCGATGGAAATGATATCCACGTTGTATTTTGCAATCAGCTCTTTGAGTTTTGCTTTTGCCGCATCAATATTCTGCTTAGGGCCCGGCGTGGGATAGACGACCGTCTTATCCAACACTTTGCCCGTTCCGTCGACAACCGCGATCTTGCAACCCGTGCGATACGCAGGGTCCAACCCCAGCGTGATCTTGTCCTTGATCGGCGGCTGCATCAAAAGCGGTTTGAGGTTAACTTCAAACATCTTGATTGCCTGCTCGCTCGCACTTTCGGTAAGCGCCGCGCGCACTTCGCGCTCAATGGACGGGAAAATCAGCCTTTCATACCCGTCGCAGACAGCCTCTTCCACCAACTGCGTAGGATACCCCGCATTTTTAAGATACCCCGCTCCGGCGATGCGCTTTGCAATATCGTCGTTCACCACAAGCTTAACTTTGAGAAAATCCTCCTTCTCACCGCGGTTGATCGCAAGCACGCGGTGACTCTTGATCTCCGCGACGCTTTCAGAATAATCCGCGTACATCTCATACGTGGAGGCCCCTTCCTTGTCCGCATTTACAAGCCGCGTCTGGATCTCTCCGTTCTTCATAAACAAATTGCGCAGCTTTTTCCGCACATTCGCATCGTCCGATACGATCTCCGCAATGATATCTTTCGCGCCCGCGATCGCTTCGTCCGCACTGTTGACACCCTTCTCCGCATCGATGTATTTTTCTGCTTCCGCGCGCACGTCCGAATCCTTCTCCTGCGCAAGGATATAATCCGCAAACGGCTGCAACCCTTTCTCGATCGCAACGCTCGCCCGCGTCTTTTTCTTTTGTTTGTACGGGCGATAAATATCCTCCACCTCGGTCAGCGTCGTCGCTGCATCCAAAGCCTTTTGGATCTCTTCCGTCATCTTGCCCTGCTCGGTTATCGACTTCGCTACTTCTTCCTTTCTCTTTTCCAGATTGCGAAGATACAAAAGCCTGTCGTTGAATTCACGCAGGACCTGGTCGTCACAGCTTCCCGTCATTTCCTTGCGATACCGCGCAATAAACGGGATCGTGTTTCCCTCGTCGATCAGATTGATGATGTTTTGTGCCCTGTCTTCACGGATGGAAGGAAATTCCTCCGTCAACTTTTTTAAAATGTCCATAATTACTCCGTCGTTCCTACATGTTGCTCCCTTCTTTCTTCGGGAAGCATTTTCAATATTGTATCATACTTTTCAGACTTTTTCATCCGTTTTTTAAAGATTTTAAATAATTTTTTTGCACATCCTCAAGGCGGTAACTTTCACGCGCTTTTTGTATCGCCTTATTTTTTGTCCTGCCGTCCAATCCGCCCTCTTTCAAGTATTTTACGCCCGCATCATAAAAACGTACGAGCACCTCCGCCAACAGCCACGCCGCCCCCATATGGGTGTAATAATATCTTGTGTCGGCGCCGTCCAGAATGCGGAAAATTACGGGAAGATACTCCTCCTCCATATAACAGGACAGCAAAACGATCAGCGCAAACCTCTGCGAAAATTCCGTTTTGTCCGCCGCGTATTTTTCAACCTCCGGCAAAAACTCTGTGCGGTGTTTTTTCAGTGTTTTCAACGTGGACACGAACAAGTCACATACCGCCCAGCCGTCGATCAAGGGTACACACCGCGCGATGTTGTGAACAAGCATTTCATAGGGTTGTTTCGAATAACCGACGCACAGGCATTTCAGCAATCGCATCTCAAACGGAACATTCGGAAACGCAAAAAGCGCTTCAAAATCAAACCACTCCTCTTTCACCATTTTTTTTGCATAATCGCGAAGCAACGGCGTACGAACCCCGATGCTCGACCCCGAAGCAATATTTACAATCCGTTCGTTGAATTCCCTGAATTTTTCGTCTTTCAGCGTGCAAAGATCAGCTAAAACCTGTTCGTAACTTTTCATTTTTTATCCTCCGTATTTATGCAATACTGTAATAAATCGATAAAGCGCGGCAAAACATAAATGCGCCGCGCTGCACTGTAAATTTTATTCTGTCTGATTCTATGTAGTGTAAAAAATACGATCGAGCGCCGCGCGCCAGACCCCTTCGTCATAGCGGGGATTTGCAGGACTTGTCGACGGCAAGCGGTAATACGGTATTTCAATTCCGGCGTACCTCTCACAAAATATTTTGTACGCCATACCGCCGTTAAGGAATATGCATTCGATCGGCGCACGCAACAAAACAGACGGCACATCGGCAATTGCATAGCTTTTGATCGACGCGTCCGAAGAGCCTTCGATCTCGCACTCCGTTACAATATCCCAAAGCGCAATGTGCCTGCGGAAAAGAAATTCTTTCTTTTCCGCAGTACTCTCTTTGACCTCTTCTTTAAAATACCCGAACAGCATTTTCCAAAAACGGTTCTGCTTGTTTCCGTAATAAAAATCGATCTTCCTGCTTTTTACGGAAGGAAAACTTCCTAAAATCAAAAGACGGCTGGACGAGTCATAAACAGGCAAAAATCCATGTATTCTGTCTGACATAGTACTATGAAAACCTCATCATAGGTGATTTAAATAAACTTTTTCAGCGTATCGCAAGCGGATGTTTTATCTTTCCGACCGCAGAGGCCGCCATCCCTTTTTCGTCAAAATTCAGATCGATGGCACGGTTGCAATCATCCATCGTCATCGTCTCAATGTCCTCCACTCGCTTTGTGAGATCAAGCACTTTGTCGTTGTACAACATATATTTACCATATGCGATCATCTGTGATGCGGTATTTTCCTGGGCAAGGATCAAGGAGGCTTTGACCTGCTCTTTCCCTCGCAAAAATTCATCTGCCGTAAGTCTTTCCCGTCGAAATTCATCGATTGTTTTCAAAATAGCATCCTGTGCTTTTTCGACATTGGAAGGATTTACGCCCGCATATACGGAAAGGATCCCTCCCTCAGTGAATGAAGAAATATAGGAATAAACTGTATATGCAAGCCCCATCTGCTCGCGCACTTTTTGAAACAGGCGGGAACTCATTCCTCCGCCTAAAACCGTGTTCGCGACCTGCGCCGCATCCATAAGCCTGTCCTCGCGCGGCAGCGACGGATACGCGAAAGCAATATGCACTTGCTCAATATCTTTAAACTTGAAAAGGCTCTGTCCGCAAAGCGATATTTCCTTTTTGCGGTCGCGGAATTTGCGCTTTTGCAAAGCGCTTTCAAAATGCTTTGCCACAAGGCCTTCGGCAAATTTTACATCGATGTTTCCCGCAAAAGATATGACCACGTTTTCGGGATCGTAGCGCTCCGCAATATAATCGAAAAGGTCCTGCCTCGTAAATTTTTTGACATTTTTTGCCGGTCCCAAAATAGGACGGCCGTAGCCGCTCTTGCCGAAATACGCCTCCGCCAAAACATCCAAACACAGGTCATCGGGCGTATCCTCGGTCATCGCGATCTCTTCGAGAACGACTCCCTTTTCGCGCTCCATTTCCTCTTCCGGAAAGACCGAATGCAATACAAAATCGGAAAGGACTTCAAACGCTTCCCCTGCATGATCGGAAGTTGATTTCGCGTAATAACAGGTAATGTCTTTGGATGTAAAAGCGTTTACCTGCGCCCCGATTCTGTCCATCGCGTCCGAAATTTCAAACGCATTGCGCTTGTCTGTTCCCTTGAACATCATATGTTCGATAAAATGCGAGATCCCGTTTTCTTCCTGTGTTTCATAGCATGAGCCTGTCCCGACAAGTACGCCCATACTCACCGACAAAAGCCCGTCGATGCGCTTTACTACGAGCCGAAGCCCGCTCGGAAATTTTTTACTGTATGTCATTGCATCCTCCGTATGTACATAAAAATTTTATATTCAGTATCCGAATCAAAATACTTTTTTCTAAGCTTTTTCAATCCCCGAAATGTTGACCGAAACCGGTACCGCTTCCAATCCCTTCTGTGAATACTCTAAAAGCACCGATGCAAGCGCCTGCGCCGTTTCTGCCGTCGGGTGCATCAGGATCAAGTCCCCTCCCGAAACATCTTTTGTTGCACGGCTGATAATCAGCGAACGATCGTGATCGCGCCAGTCGATCGTATCTTTGGACCAAAGAATGGTCTTGTATCCGAGCGCATCCGCAGCATTGACCGTATCCTCCGAATACGCTCCCGAAGGCGGAGCAAAAAGCGTCGGCTGTACCCCTGTCAGGGTATATACCAACTCTCCGCAAACACGGATTTCCTCGGTATTTTTTTCGTACGAAAGCGTGTCTTGATCCTTATGAAAATATCCGTGATTACCAAGCTCATGCCCGCGCTTTACGATCTCGCGCAACATCTCGGCGTTGTCGTCTGCCCAGCTCCCGCCGATAAAAAAAGTCGATTTTACCCCATATTCGTCCAGTGTATCCAATATCTGCGGAATATACTCCGTGCCCCAGTATACGTTGAACATCAGCGATACATAGCCGCTGTCGCGGTTTCCTTCATAGTATACGCGATCGGAGAGCTTTCCCGCCGTCGAAACGCCGAGCGGAAAAAAGCATATTGCACCGACAATAAGCAACAGGACAGCAAGAAATACATTGGTGGCTACCGTGAGCCGAATGTTCCGTTTCAATTAGTTTACCTCGTTTGCGAAATAGTTTGCAAAAAAAACAAAAGTTTTCCCTTTACATATATTCGCAAAACGAGAAGTTTATGATGGCGTTTTATTTGAGTTTTACGATCGTCACGCCCGCTTCACCCTCGCCGTACACGCCCTGACGGAATTCGGCGACATTTTTCATCCCCCGCAAATGATTGCGGATCCCTTCTTTCAACTTTCCCGTGCCCATTCCGTGAATGATCTTGACTTCTTCCAGCCCTGCAAGCACCGCCTGATCGATGAACGCATCCACTTCCTGCACCGCTTCGGATACAGTCATCCCTAAAAGATTGATCTCCGTTTTGACGCTCTGTACGGGCGGCACCTTGCGCATAACCTGCACACGCTCTTTGGGTTCCGTCTTTTTCTTGGCGCCCGTCATTGCAAACAGATCTTTTCCCTTGACGTTCAGGCGCATACTTCCCACAAGCACCTGCGCTTCCTGTTTTTTCAAATTGACAGACAATACTTCGCCGGCGGTGTTCATCGCGCCCACGAACACGCGGTCGCCCGCTTTGAGCGAAGAAAGGTCGGCCTGCGCCGCCGTCGGCTTTTCTTCCTCTTCCTGCGCCGCATACGCTTTGTCCGCAAGTTTATTTTTTAGGGTTCGCGCGCGGATGAGATCCGCTTCGGTGAGATTTCGACGCGCCGCTATCTCTTCGATCTGCGCAAGCAGCTCTTCCGCCTGTTCCGTGCGTTCGTTCACAATGCGGCGGCTCTCCACCTTGGCGCTCGCAAACAGCTTTTCGCGCTCTTTTTTAAGCTTTTCTCGCTCCGCATTTACCTGTGCAAGCTTTTCGCTCCATTCCGCTTTGAGCGCTTCCGCCTGCTTTTTTGCCTCGTCGGCTTCGATGCGGCTCTGTTCCGCCGTGCGAAGTATGTTTTCGAACTTTCTGCCCCCTTCCGAAAGATAGGAAAGAGCGTCTTGCAAGATTTCTTCCGACAGGCCCAACCGACGCGATATCGCGATCGCGTTACTGCTTCCCGGCACGCCGCGCTTGATCCGATACAGCGGCCGAAGCGTGTTCATGTCAAATTCCATACTCGCATTTTCGATGCCTTTTTCCGCGTACGCAAACTCTTTGAGCGCCGTGTAGTGGGTCGTCACGATACCGCGGCAGCCCTTTTTGAGAAGATCGGAAATAACAGCCTTTGCAAGCGCCTGTCCTTCGTCCGGATCGGTGCCGCCGCCCAGCTCGTCAATCAGCACAAGACTGTCCGCATCCGCTTCCCGCGTGATCCCGATAATATTTTTGATATGCGAAGAGAACGTCGAAAGATTTTCCTCAATGGACTGCGCGTCGCCGATGTCGCAGAACACCTTTTTAAACACCGAAAGCCGCGTTCCGTCCGCCGCAGGCACAAAGATCCCGCAAGCCGCCATCAGACAGAACAGCCCGCACATCTTCAACGTGATCGTTTTGCCGCCCGTATTGGGACCGGAGACGAGCAGAATGGAGTATTCTCCGCCCAGAGAGACGGACACGGGCACAGCCGTTTTCGGATCAAGAAGCGGATGTCTCCCTTTTTCGATGTCAATAATTCCTTGACGCGAAAGCTGCGGCCGCACACATTTGTTTTTATAGGAATATTCCGCTTTCGCAAAGGCGCGGTCGATCTCGCACAGCCGCAATATGTCCGTTTTCAGCTGCGCAGACATCGTGCCGATACGGCGGGAAAGCTGCGCCAAAATGCGCTCGATCTCTTCCTTTTCCGCCGCCGCAAGCTCGCGCAATTCGTTATTCATTTCCAAAACTTCTTCGGGTTCTATGAAAAACGTCGCGCCGCTCGCCGAACGATCATGCACAAAACCGCGGATACGCGATTTGTATTCCGCGCGCACGGGCAGAACATATCGGTTGTCGCGCATCGTGACGATGCCTTCCTGCAAATATTTTGTGCCGTCTCCGCCCAAAAATTCGGACAATCGCGCGCGGATTCGCTCGTTCAGCGAACGAATGGAGCGGCGTATATTGTACAGCTCGTCGCTCGCGTAATCGCTCACTTCATCTTCCGACAAGATCTTTTCCGTGATATCCTTTTCCAGAACTTCATCAAAATAGATACCCGCGACGATTTCTTTGAGAAGCGGAGCGTCTTCCAATGCCGTGATCGAACGATACGCCACACGCGCGGAACGAAGAAGCCTCGCCGCCCCCAATAGCTCCCCGCATGAGAGCGACGCCCCCTTTTCTGCGCGGTCCAGTTCATCCGAAAAGCGAGGAAACTCCTCCACGCGTCCGATGCCAAAGCGAAACAGTGCCGCGTCCGCTTCCGCCGTCAGAGAGAGAAGTTTTTCCGCTTCCGCCGTATCCGTACTCGGAATTTCTGCCAAAATCTCCTCTTTTGTATCCCCCAGCACCGCATAGGACGCGACGCCCGCCAAAATTTTATTCAGTTCAAGCCTTTCGAGAACTTTTGCATCCATATACCGATCGCTCCGATAAAATCTTTGTCAAAATACTCACCCGTCTATATCGTTCCGTTTTTTAAAGCGCCGCCCGTAAACGTTTTCAGCATCTTTTTTGCTTCGCCCGACAAATAGGCGCGCTTTTCTTCCGCATCCAAAGCGCGAAAATCAAAAAGAAGGTTCCCTTTCCGCTCCGAAATCAGCGGCGCATAATTGAATACCTGAAAACGGCACTGCGAATTTTCATAGCGGAGCAAAGGAAATTCCCGTCCCCCCTCATCGGTAAGAACGTACTCCGCTCGTTTATCGCAGTGTGCGCAGTCGCGCGAAAACGGACAGTACCCCAGCTCCATCGCCTGCACCCTGCCGCCGACAACCACAAAAGCGCCGCGCACTCTGATCGCCGTAATTTCTGAAGCGGAAAGCTCCTTGGAAAGCGCCACGCGATCCGCACCCTCATTCAGCGCCGCAAACGCACTCATTCGGTTAAAGAGGTTGAAACCCGTGCCCGCAAACAGAGGCACGCCCTGCTCGCGGCAAAATTCGAGGGCGAACACACCCTCCGCGTACACCCCGTCAAATTGTGAAAGGTGTTTTTTTATTGATGCAAGATCTTCCCCCGTGCAAAAAGCGGGAAGATAGAGATATTTTTTGTGCGCGCATTTTTGCGCATCGCGCAAAAATGCGGCGATCTCCGTTTCGTCTTTATAATCGTGCGGTTCAAATACCGCAATATCGATGTGCTTGCCGCCGTAAATCTTTTGCGAAAACCCGCGGTCAATTACGACGCATTGCCCGTCCGCATCCTCTTTTTCAAATATCTTTTCCGTTTGTATCTTGCGCGGGCAAAGGCTCAAACGCGGAGCGGAAAGTTCGTGATACAGGCGCGCATATACGTCGCGACGGAAGGCATTCAGCGCCGAACGAACAATAAAACAATCCTTTCCCGCAGAAAATCCTTCGAAGGATACCGCAAACGGGTACTCATCCGTCTTGGCAAAACAATTTTCAAATTCTTCGCGCGAAAATGCACGGCTCTTTGCCTCTTCCGCAACAAATTCTGCCGTGTATGTTCGCTCTCCGAAGGCTCCGCGCACGGTGATCTTCGGCTCCTTCCCCGCACAAAATTCCCCCTTGATCGTGACGGGAATGCGCGCCTTGCGCCGCGCGATGCGCTCCGCCAAAGCAGTGTCCGACGTGACAAATACTTCGTCGCCGTCGCGGTATTTCGCGCTCATGGGAAGATAAAAACCGCCCTGTTTTGTCGGATAAAAAGAACGCCAGACCCCGCCGCCCGTTTCTTCTTTTCCGCCGCGGATCACTTTGAACCCGTCTCCGTCCCGCGGCAAAAACGACGAGCGCACAAACACGTATCCGGCGCCCTTTTTGCAGCCGCAAAGAACGCCGACGCGCTCGCCGATATGACCCTGTATATCCGAAGAAAGAAAACTTTTATCCTGGCCGAACGCAAGCCCGCGCGTATAGTTTCCGCGATTGAAAGTGCGTTTGAGATCGGACAGATCGCCGCGCAATTCTTGCTCGGATGCGCCTGCGAAAATGTCTTTATAATAGCGCACGGCCGCCCCTACATACGCCGCGGAACGCATTCTGCCCTCGATCTTAAAGGAGGAAACGCCCGCCTTCGCAAGGCGCAGCGCCTCTTCTCCCACGCAAAGATCGGACAGGGAGATTTTATAAGAGAGTTTTTCAAATCCCTTTCTGTCGATCGAATATTTCTTGCGGCAAGGCTGCTTGCAAAGGCCGCGGTTGCCGGAATTCCCGCCCGCCAGCGAGGACAGATAGCATTGTCCCGAAAAGCAGGTGCAAAGCGCACCCTGCACAAAAACTTCCGTTTCGATCTCCGAAGCGATCTCTGCAATGTCCGCAAGCGGCGTTTCCCGCGCGAGGATCACCCGCGAAAAGCCAAAACGTTTTGCAAGCCGCGCCCCGTAAATATTACACACGCCCGCCTGCGTCGAAAGGTGCAACTGCATCTCGGGATAGGTTTCTTTGAGAATCTTCCCGAGAAATATATCCTGAATGATCAACGCGTCCGCCCCTGCATTCCACGCGGAGAGGGCACAGGAAAAAAAGGCGTCCAGCTCCGCATCCTTAACCAACGTATTGAGCGCCACATAAACCTTTGCGCCGCAAACGTGCGCCGCCGCCGTATAGTCCGACAGATTTTCAAGATTGAAATTTGCGGCGGCTCGACGCGCCGAAAAATCTTTCAGCCCCAAATAGATCGCATCCGCCCCCGAATGCAGTGCGGCGTAAAACGCCGCTTCGTCCCCCGCAGGGGCAAGCACTTCGCACATATCGTAATCCTTTCGCCCGCAGGCTCTTTCCGTTCTTTTTTATTGTACCATTTTTCGTTCGTTTTGAAAAGAGTTTTTATAAAAAATACCGCTCCGCGCCGCAAAATTGCGGCGCGGAGCGGTCAACTTTTCAGACCTTTGCAATAACGTTATTCGGCATCGATGCCGCAAAGCGCAAATTTTGTCACGTCGAACAACCCTTTATCCGAAAGCTTGAGCTCGGGAATCACGAGAAGCGCAAGAAACGAAAGGCTCATAAATGCCTCATAATCGTGAGACACGCCCATGGAATAAGCTGTTTCGAGCATCTCTTCGGAACGCGCGATATACTCCTCGGCGGAAAGACTGCTCATCAACCCAGCGATGTCCAGCGGGAGCGAATACACCTGGTCGCCTTTCACCGCAACCATGCCGCCGCCGATCCGCTTGATCTCCTCCACAGCCTTCGCCATCGCTTCGCCCGAATCGCCCAACACGATGACGTTGTGCGAATCGTGCGCAATGGTGATCGCCAATGCGCCGCCGTGAAGTCCATACCCTTCAACGAGCCCCAAGCCGATGTTGCCTGTGCCATGATGGCGCTCCACGACCGCGAGCTTGCAAAGATCGGTGCCTTCCAGAACGACGTCACCGTCTTTGCTCTCCACTTCGCGGACAACCTTTTTTGTCACAACGCCGCCTTTGAGAATGTGAATGACATTTGCCTTTTTGCCTTTGAGTGCGATTTTAAAATCATCGGCGCTGACTTTCCCGACATGCACGGTGTTTTTCACCGCTTCGGGCAAGAATTTCTCCCCCGTCGCAAACAGAGATTTTCCGTCTTTTGCGACAAGTTCGCCTGCCTTAAACGTCATAGAGCAATTAAAATCTTTCAGATCGTCAAATACTGCTATATCCGCATCGTAACCCGGCGCAATCGCACCTTTGCCGTACAAACGGTAGCATTCCGCAGAATTGAGCGTCGCAGCGATCACCGCCCACACGGGGTCCATTCCCGCCGCCACGGCAACGCGCAGAGCATTGTCTAAATGCCCGTTCGCTTTGAGATCTGCGGCGTGACGGTCGTCCGTGCAGAAAATGAAGCGGCGCAGATTTGCCGCGTTGACCGCCTTGCAGTTTTCGGCAACGTTGCGCGTGGCAGAACCTTCGCGCAAGTGCACATACATACCTTTGGAGATCTTTTCAAGCGCCTCCTCCTGTGACGTGCATTCGTGATCGGTCCGGATCCCCGCACTGATATAACCGTTCAAACCCTTTCCCGACGTGTCCGGCGCATGCCCGTCAATGACCTTTCCTGCCGCAAGCGCCGCTTCCAGCTTTTTCAAAGCTTCCTTATCTTTGTAAATGACGCCCGGATAATTCATGAATTCGCCCAGGCCGTGAATAAATCCCTCGCGGATATATTTTTCGGTATCTGCGCCCGTAAGCACCGCTCCGCTCGTTTCAAAACCCGTGGCAGGCACACAGGACGGCAGCATGACCTTCGCTTCCAGCGGCGTGTTCGCACAGGCGTCCGAAATATATTTCGCCCCCGCAATCCCACACACATTCGTGATTTCGTGCGGATCGGCGATGATCGTCGTCGTGCCGCGCGGTAAGATGATTTTCGCGTATTCCTCGGGAGAAAGCTGGGAACTTTCAACGTGAACATGGGCATCGATCAGTCCCGGCACCGCGATCTTGCCCGTAAGGTCATACTCTTTAACCCCTTCATAATCGCCGAAACCGACGATCTTTCCGCCATCGAGGGCAATATCCCCCTTTTGCAATTCGCCCGTGAAGACGTTGACGAACGTCGCATTTTTCAGTACGATTTCCGCCTTTCTGTTGCCGACGGCGGCGTCGATGCGTTTTTCGAGCATGGTAAAATCCCCTTTTGCTGTTATTTGTTCCATTATATCACTTCACACGGGAAAAGCAAAGCGGTTCACACAAAAAGGATGCTTTCCGTCATAAAATTTTCCGAACTTGAAAGTCAAAAAGAAAGAATTTCGTTTTTCAGCTTTTCGGCATGAAGGCAGCCTGTATCAAACGGACGAACATTCCGATCTGCGCGCAAAACAGATGCGCTGGTTACAGCTTCGCTTTTATTCTGCAAAAAAATTATTGCCTTTGCCGAAATCGGCAAAGGCAATAATTTTTTGCTGCATTCGTCCCGTGATAAAACGGTTTCGATATCCTTGCGTCTTAAACGCAAGCAAAAGTCTTAGTTGCTGAAAGTATATTCATTCCGCAGATAAATACCCGTTTGCGTAACATATGGCATATCCACATTGTCAGTCCAAGCTCCGGCAGGTACCCAATACTTATTGGCTGCCCCGTCGCTCGACTCGCCGCCCGTTATAGTATCGTACGCATTTTCAGCCGCACCGGAACTGTCTTTCGACTTCCAGGCCACACCCACACGTACAGCACCGCCGGAAATATATTCTTCAATTTCTTCAAAATATATGACCGCCTCTACCGTCGTATGATATTTTGCGCCCGAAGAATCCGACAGGATTTCCGTTTTCCAAATCGCTTTCATGCCTACGGTGACCTGCTCGCTGTCTTTCTCGGCGGCATACCCTACATTGGTTATGATCACGCCGTTTTGAGCACTCGACTCGGGAGCCGTTGCGTACACATAGCAGTGCAAAGGACTGGTTTGCCCGATGAAGATCTCAAACTGCGAATTATAATACTTCATCGACCTTCGTTTGTCAATACCCAATTAAAAAATTATAGCGACATGTTTTAAGCGCAGCTCCTATCCCGCCTGACGGATACGACAGGCCGCCCCCCTAACCTGCCGCCGCAAAATCAGTATAAAAAAAGCCCGAAGCGTTTCATCCGCATAGAGAAACGCTTCGGACCTTTTTTATTCGTTACTTTTTCGGCACTATTTTCAGCGTAACGATCTGATAAGGCAGAATGCTGATCTCCACGCTGTTTTCTTTTAGCGAAATCGGATTCGGCTCGTTTTCAAGCATATCTGTTACAAAAACTTTTTCTGCAGGATGTCCGAACCGCACCCTCGTCTTTGTGTTTTTTCCGTAAGTCTCGCGAAGACGCACTACATATCCGCTCCTGTCCCTTGCATACTTGACTGTTTCGATCAACACATTCTGCGCATCGCACCGCAACAAACTGAATTCCCGATCCGCATTCTTTGTGCCCCGAACGTTTCCTTCCGCGAACAATAACGGTCGATTATAGGCGTACGCAGTATTTTCCACTTTACCGCCCGCAAAATCACCTTCGTGACAATAAAAGGCATAGCGGAATTCATGACTGCCGAGATCCTGGTATTCCGAAGGATATGTTGCCGTTTTGATCAGACTGAGGCACATTTTCCCGAATTTGATGCTGTAGCCGTATTTGCAATCGGAAATCAATGCCGCGCCGTAGTCCTGTTCGGAGCAATCGGCGTATTTTTGTGCATTAACTTCAAATTGCGCTCCGTCCCAAGAAGTATTGTTGTGGGTCGATCTCTGCACATTGCCGAACGCGATTCCGTATGTCGCTGTCGGAGCAATAATATTTGTTTCAAATTCTGCCTTTAACAAGACGTTCTTTTCTTGCCAATCTGCCTGTGTCTGAAAATCGATATATCCTTCCTCACCAAACAATGAAATGATCTGCACGATCGTCGAATTGAGAAATGTCCTGACAACTTTTACCGACACCCTGTCAGCAAACCGTTCGACCTGCGCACTCTCAACTTTATCGATCTCCCAAAACTGCTCATCAAAATAATCTTGGATCTCCCATGCGTCAAAACAGCCGTTTGCATATCCCGAATATACTCGCAACACATTTGCTTTACCGTTCTCTCGCAATAATTCTCTGCCGTTTGCCTTATCATAGACGCGTGCGATCCTGTAACAATCGTCAAATTCCACGCGCAAACGGCTGTTTTCAAGAAAATATTCCCCGCAATCAAACGTAAACGATTGAGTCTCCGCCGATGCTGCCGCAAATCCCAGAGGCGGAGCAAAAAATTTCTCCGCTATACCTCTTACGCAAAGAATTTGCTCTCTTCCGAAGGATAATGCGTTAAAAACCAATTTTTCTCCCACGTATGAACTGATATCCTGCAAAATGTTATTCAACAAAGATGTCAGTTGTCCTTTTAAAGTCGTAAATACAACCTTGGAATCTTCATAAACTGCATCAATGGAAGAACCGGGCAGGATATCATGAAATTGCTGCGCAAGCAATATTTTCCAACTGTTCGTTAAATCCAACGGCTCCTGTCCGCTAAGGATAGAATAAATCACACTGTAAAGCTCGATATCGTGCAGAAGACGTTCGCATTCCGCATTCGCTTTTTTGATCCATGAAACAGTTGTATATGTCCCGCGATGGAATTCCAAATACAACTCACCGTTATGAACGTGCAACGTATCCCGTTTCGGATAAAACGAACGTATAAAATCGCCGACGCCACTGTACCTGACTTGCGGTATACCTGCAAGACCGCGCTTCAATCGACGAATATATTCGATTTGCTCTTCCGTCGGCCCGCCGCCGCCGTCACCGAACCCGAATGTATGCAAAACGCTGTCGCTGACCTTTTTGTCTCGATATCTTTCCCAAGTCCCCAGCATCTGAGACGGCGTGGGAACGCCGGCATACGTAGCATAAGTCCGGACGCGCTCGCCGTTTTTTTTCTTTTCCTGTGCCGTTAAAAAATAACTGAAAATACGTGTACCGTCGCGTCCCTGCCAAAGAAATGTATCATGCGGATAGTCGTCGGTATCGTTCCAACTGAGTTTGGAAGTCACAAACGCCTGTGCGCCGCATCCCTTCAAAATTTGCGGCAGCGTGGCCGGAAAACCAAACGTATCGGGCAACCAAACTATATCGGAATTTATATCGAATTCTTCTTTGAAAAATTCTTTGCCGTACGCAATCTGCCGGATAATGCTTTCTCCGCCCGTCAGATTGCAGTCTGACTCGACCCACATGCATCCCCCTGCCTCAAATCTTCCTTCTTTTACCAGTGCTTTGATTTTTTCGTAAAGTTTCGGCTCGTTTTTTTTCACGAAATCATATAAAATAGCCTGTGAACAGAAAAACCGAAATTCCGGATATTTTTCCAAGAGAGAAACAGCGGTCGCAAACGAACGCACTGCCTTTTCCTCCGTCTGCTCCATGCGCCACAGCCAGGCAATGTCAATATGAGTATGACCGACTACAAAAACCGTAGACGGTAAGCATGCAGTGCTCCCATAACAGTTTTTTTGTAAATATTGCGAAGCGTCTTCCAACGATCGGTAATATTCCCGAGTATACAGCTGCCGAAAATCAATTAAATTGACTGCTCCGTTTACTCGATACACCAGCATTTCATCTTCATAACCGAATACATCCAGTGCTTCACAGACCACCGCAAAATCATAATACAGCCGCTCGGTGAGTGAATCGACCTTGTCCAAGAATACATTCAGCCGCAAAGGCATTTGCCATCTCGTCCCCGTATATGCGTACAGCAATATATCATATGTCTTTCCGCCCTTCAAAACTATGCTGTTATGATTCCCGTCCATCCCGCACCTGAGTTCCCCGTCTATGTACAGAGTAAACTGAGGGTTCAAATCTGCCATCTGCATCTGATCGTTCGCGATTCGCAGCCGATAATACTGCTCTTCCGCTGCTTTCGGCACACTGACACGGTTAAAAAAATAATAATGTTGATCGGCTCCCGTCCCCCACATTCCTTCAAACGGCTCAAACGATGAGCCGTCTGCCGGAACCGGAGAGTCATGTTTATAGGCGCACTCTCTTATCTTCCAGTTCGTCACGGGCACGCTTTCAACCACTCTGCATGCATTTAAATATTCAAGCGTTTGCCTGATGCGCTTCTCATAATTTTTCATGTTTATTTTGCGTTATACCTTTTCATCATATTGGTCTGCGCCGTTTCAAGCAACGACGCCATGGCTGATATATCCGTCCCTTTTTTGATCGCAAGACTTTGCTGTTTGCCGAATTCAGTCCAGATCCCTGCCGTATCTCCTTGTGAAAAACTGTCCAACCCGAGAATTTCATGCTCCAACCCGTAAGTTGCAAATTCCTGCATCTGTGGAAATTGTTCCTTATACCAGTCAGCTTGCAGAACCGAAAGAGTTACGGGAGGGCGAATGCCGGCTTTGGCTATATTGGTCTGAAAAGCTTCTTCCAGCATAAATTTGATCAGAGCAAATGCCTCTTCTTTGTTCTCAGAATATTCGGGGACAGACATATACCCTGCCCCGATAAGCATGTTTGCAGAGTTACCGTTATAAGTGGGCAGCAAAGCATACCCGCAGTCCAAACCGAGCGCCTTCAAATTGTTCAACGTCCACATACCGTCGATCATATACGCAAGATTCCCTGTGTCAAACGCCGAGAAAAAATAGGATTCGCTCGGTGCATTCACTACTCCGTCAAAATTATAAGAAGCCATTTTATTCAGATATTCAAACGCAACCAGATTTTCAGCCGTATTTACGCGCGGCGCTCCGTCATCACCTTTAAATGAACCTCCGCATATCCGCATTACCGCACCCGTCCGTAAATATCCTCCCGTATTCGGCCCCGCATACCAGCCGCCCGCAAATATCTTCTCGTTCCGCAACGTTTCATTGTCGCTGATCGCTTTCATGTTTGCAAACCATTCGTCCATCGTCTCCGGCGCTTTATTTTCATCCAACCCCGCCCGCTTGACAATGTCTTTGTTCCATACAAGCAAACTGATGGACGGATCAAGCGTGACTCCGTAAATCTTTCCGTCAAGCATCATATCCTTATAGGCAAGCGGACTGACATTCTCAACGATCCATGCCTGCAAATCTTCCGGATACGGGGAAAAATATCCCTGCGATGCAAAAGTCCGCATCTGTGACTCGCCGAACATGATGTCCGGACCTTGCTGAGAAAGAAACGCTGCCAACATTTTTTGCGTAAGCTGATCCCCCCAGCCCCAAGACAGCGAATCAAGCGCATACCCTTGCGACTTTATATAGTCGCGAAGAAGTTTTGTGTTCTCGATTTTTGCCCTGTTATGCGGTGTATCATCCATATAGCCGTCTGCCAGGTTCGCTTCCGCTTCCTGAATTGCCTGATCGATGTCATCAAACCCGACCAGACACGTCTGTCCGTCAATATAAACCTGCAACGTTTTTGTACCGCTGTTTTCCGCCGGCGGATTACATGCCGCAACTGGAACGGCAAAACATACCGCCAAAGCAATCAATAAGACAGATCTCAAAATTTTTTTCATTTCGTTCCTCCACTATCTTTCATTCACGACTCCCGGCCCCGCCGCATGACTTTGCGATTCCAGTATATATTCGATCGTTACCGAATAATACGATGCGGAAAGTTCAGAACCGTTGTACGGGTTCGCCTGCATTTTCAACATAAATTTTCCGTCTGTTCCCGTCAAAAAATCCAGCGTTTTTTCTGCGTCAGTCGGCTCTTCCGCATTGGCATAGAGCAATTCACTTATGGTATCGCCTCCGTCCAAGCTCCAATACGTCAGGTAATTGCCTTTCACCCGCACGGTCACCGTCGCTGAGAGCACTTTCCCGCCAAGATCGATACTGTACCAGAAAAATGCGTCGTCGGTTACACCCCTGCATCCATTTTCCTCATCATATATTCCCTGTTGCTGTAAACTGAAAATATAATCGGCATCCTGCCCCGCCGTAATCGTGAGCGTTCCGCTCACTTGTTCAGGTTCATCCGCAACCGTCCAAGGCGCAGGAACAATCTCCATCTCCTCGGCCGATTCGTCGGCATATTCGTATGTCAGCGTCAATTGTCCGCTTATCTTAACTGCATCATAACTCGGCGAATCGTAATCCGTGATCGCATTCCTGAAACGTATATAATAGCACGTTCCACCCATTACAGCGTCTTCAAACTTCAACTGCGTTTCAGTCAGCATCTTTGCAGAAGTTTCATTGACCGCAAGCGTGAACCAGTCCTTTGCGTTTGCAGATCCTTCAATAATGTACGTTCCGCTGATATTAAATTTCAACGAAAGTTTGCTGAGCGGGGATCCGAATGCAAATCCGTACACCCAATAATCGTTAATATCGGCATACCGCCAATTTTGATTTTCGTGCCATAATCCGTATTGCGACTGTTTATCGACAATATAACTCTGTTCAAGAGCACTGTTGTCAATATTTAATACAAATTCCTGCCCGCTTTTTTCAGGAATCACCAGCGGAGAATCGTCTTGTGTGATGTACTTGAGCTTTACCCAGTTGAGGTTGGGGCCGAAACCGAGTTCCGGATCGGTATTTTCGAATTTCAGATAAAATACATCCGCAGGTTGCAGCTCTTTCATTATGTCCAGTTGCGTAAAGACAAGGGAAAAATGTTCACCCAATACGTTGCTGTGCCTCGCAAGTTCGGTAAAATTCGTTCCGTCAACAGACCCGGAAATTTTATAACGGTTTCTGACGCCAAGCCCGATCGTGCAATATTCCAACGGTGCATTGAAACGGAATTCATACGTCCAGCTCCCGCCGTCCGTAAAACGGTAGTCCTCTGCATTATAGCTTTTGTCATTCTCAACTATCAGACGCTCTTCCAAATCGACATCGTTTGCCGTGCCCGCCTGAAAATCCAGCGTCTGAATTCTGTTCTTCGGTGTCGTGCCTTCCGTAATTTCACCACTTTCTGCCGCGCGTATCCCCGCAATCAGCTCGGTTGGCGTTACAAAACTGTAATTTCCCGCATCCGCTCTCGTATCCAGTATATCTCTCGCCTGTTGCACGATATGAACACCGTCACCCCAGCAACTGAGCTGAATCATCAAAAACAGAGGTTTATTTTCCTGTTTTTTGTTCTGTACCTGAAAATCTATCGTGTCTATGATCTCCTGAGCCGTCAGTGTTCCGCTGCTCTTTCTGTTGCCGATTTCACACATGAGCAGTGTGTCATTGTATATTTCATAATCAGGATCGGGGGAGTTATGGCCTCTCCAGATCGCATCGAGATCCACCATGTCAGCGTATTTGTATATGAGATCTTTATCTACGCCGACCATTGAATTGAAATTCGCACCCCTGTCCCAGTAATTCACCATGTTCATGCCCGTGCGGCGGAAATAATATTGCGTTTTTTGCAGGTAAATTTCATAATCGGCTTCGGGCATTTCGCTCGCATAAATATATCCCGCACCGCATGCTCCCTGCATGAGATCGTCCATTTCCGTCTGCGTATCGTACAAATACTCCAATATCAAAGGACAAAAATCCGCAAACATTACCGGTACTGTCCATCCGATCGGCTGGTTGCCGTGCACCGTCGTTTCCCAAAAACAAAGCGTATCTTTTTCACTCGCTTGCAAAGAATCGCCGTCACTCATCGTAAAAGCAATATACACCTGGTTGTCCGCGACTTCGAAATTTTCCGGAACAGGATTTACAACTTTACTTTCCCCTTCCGCGTTATATGACCAGGACGGGAATGCCCCCCAAACCGATCCGTTTCCATAATTCCATCCCGACGCCAGCACACACTTGCCGCAATTGGAGACAGACGCGATAAAATCCCACTCGTTATCAATCGTTCCCCATCCGATGACCGGAATCGCGGAAGGAAATTGGTCCAAAATACTTTTTTGCAGTTCTTTTCCAGCATCCAAAGAATGCCATGCATAATAAATGAGCGAATCCGTTGCGATCGCCAGATCGTACGTCCTGAAATAATCGTCCTCTAATTCTTCGCGCGGCGAAGGAGTACTGCAAAACACAAATTGTTTGTTGCTGCCTTCGATCATGTTGTCGCGTATCCATTCATTAATGCCGAATGTGTTTGCTTTTTCATCGGGTAATCCCATATACTCCATTACGTTGATGACTTCCAAGCCGCTGTTTTCGGCAACGATCAGATCCGCCAGTTCCTGACACACGGCGATCCCTTCGTTTCTACCTCCAAGCATCGCCGCTACATTCATAGAATCGCTGAGCGAAGGATTGTCCGAATAAACATACAGACGCTTCACTTCCGTTTTATATTTGTCCCATATCGTGAAAAATGTATTATATCCGCTATGCGCAGAATTTTCAGGCAACCAATTCAGCCCTACTTCACCATATTCCTGCAAGATGCGCAGCCGGACCGTTTCGGCATCAACGTTGCTTCGATTTCCGGGCGTGGTAATATACACTCGAGGCTGCTTTTTGTTGATCAGTCCCTGCAGCGTGCGCGCCGAAAATACGCAGTGCCCGTTGGATTTGCCGTCATCCCATTCTACTACGTCGATCACTTCCGCCGGCGCATTTAATCCCATTTCCAAACCTTCAAAATCCGTTAACGTTTCGGACACATTCTCATTGTCCTCATCGTTATTATTCTCCTGCCCCTTTCCGCAGCCTGCAAAACCAAACATTGCCATAAGAATCATCAGCGCCAATACAGCGCAAATTATAGCGCTCCTTGTCTTCATATCTTCCTCCCTTTTTATTTTCTTCATGAGGCTGAAATTCACCCTTTCAAACCTACATGCACCAACCCTTGTATGATGTATTTCTGGAAACAGAAAAATAAAATTACACTGGGAATCGTAAGCAACAAACTGTAAGACATGATCGCCGGATAATCGACGATCGTCCCTTCTCTTCCCGCAAATATAGACTGTCTGGATATTGCCGACGCAATCGTCTGCAAATCAGCAGATTCCGTATAGTAAAACGGAGTTGCCCAGTTATTCCAACATCCGATGGAAGTGTTGATCGCTATAAATGCCAGCATCGGCTTGACCAACGGCAAAACAATGACAAATACAATTCTGAAAAATCCCGCGCCATCAACTTTGGCTGCCTCTTCATATGAGTTCGGCAATGCCTCGATCTGCTGCTTTACCAAAAATGTTCCCATCACGTTCAAACATGGTCCGAATAATAAAATATACGTCCCATAACAATCAAACAAACCCGTGCCGCCCGTAAAGACGTAATTCCCCCCGAAAAACGGAAACCGCACCAGTTCCAGATACGTGGGCAGCGTTGCAATAATCCCCGGCACCATATTTGTCATCAACATGAACGTAAACAACGCGTTTCTGCCCCGAAATTTTAACCGCGCAAAAATATATCCGCCAAGAAATGACGTGATCACCGAACAAAACGTAGCATACAACGTTGTCCAGATAGAATTGAAATAATAATTGCGAATAGCTTTGTCTGCCCCGAGCGCAATAAGATTTTTCCAGTTGACCGCCGTCGGGTTTTCGGCTATCGGGAAAAAATTTAGAATCGTGCTATTGAATTCCTCAGGCGTGAAAAAACTTGCAAGTATGATAAATAACACGGGATATACCATTATCAATCCGCCCGGGATCAAAATAATATACGCTATAATATTCCCTGCCCTGTTTTCCCTCTTCTTTGAACCGCTTCTCTTCAATTTTATACCTTCACTCATAAACTGCCCCTGTCTTTTGTCATCGCTTTATAAGTAAACGCCGAACATGCCATAATCAAAACTGCCAGGAGCAGACCGCTTGCCCCCGCCATCCCAAAATTAAAATTCTGATACCCGTCCTGGATAATCCGCAGCGCCAATACATTTGTCGCCCCGTACGGCCCGCCGTTTGTAATAAACGCAATCGGTTCGTAAATCTGAAACGCACTTATGATCCCCGTAATAAAAACATATAACGAAATCGGCTTTAACCCCGGCAATGTAATACTCCAAAAACGATGAAATTTGTTTGCACCGTCAATTTCCGCCGCTTCATACAGGTCCGGATCGATCGATTGCAAACCGGCAAGCCATATGAGCGCCCCCGAGCCGCAGCCTTTCCAAATCGAATAAATAAATATCAAAGCAATGCTCCATCCGATGTTGGTCGCAAGTATGATCGGTTCTTGTCCCGCCCCCTCCAACAGCCGGTTGATAACACCTTTGAAAGGATCAAAAAGCAAGGACATTACGTGCGATATGGCTACCGGCGACGTGACGGCAGGTATATACCATATACTCCGCAGAAATCCTTTCAGCTTTATATTTCTGTTCAAAAGAAAAGCACATGCAAAACTTGTCAGCATAGTGACAAGCGTGATGCCAAATCCGAACACTATCGTCCTTCCCAAATCCCCCAAATATGTCTCGTCTTTGAAAAAGGCGATAAAATTATCGATGCCTACAAATTTCGGAACAGCATTTACATTCCGCCACTCGAAAAAACCTAAAACAAAACCCACCAACATGGGAAATCCGCTCACAACAAGCCACCAGATAAGCATCGGCGTCAGAATCGACCATGCAATGATCACGTCTTTGCTGATTTTTTTCTTTATCTTCCCTTCCAAAAATATCCGCTCCTTTTGTTTTTTACGCTTTATCCCGTCTGACACAAATATGTCATCCGTTGCATACAAACGCTCTTTATCAAATTGATTTTTCGTTTTCATTATACACCTTATCAAATGGAATTTCTTGCGTTATCTTTGAAAAAACTTGCTTTTTTTTTCAATAATCTTTTTTTCGGATACTGTCTTGACAAGAGAATTCAAATCATCTATAATAGCATCATGCCTACGATTTTCTTTAAAGAGGATTTTAAACATCCTGAAAGCGGAATGGATTTCCATTGGTGCAATCAAAACAATATCCCCGAACACAACCACGATTATTATGAAATAATAATTATAAGCAAAGGGAGCATCTACCACAAAATCAACAACCAAACTTCGATCGTCCAGCAAAAAGAACTGATTTTTGTGCGTCCAACCGATATTCATTCCTTCAAAACACATAAATCAATTCAATCGCAACATATCAATATCGCTTTTACTCCCATCATCTTTGAACAGTTGCAAGCCTTTATGAATACAAAATTGGACGCTCTCAATGATCCCAATACGATCGTTTGCACAAGCCTGAATGATGACGATTATAACTATTTGATCCATCAGGCAAACAAACTTGCCTGGAATCCTTCCCAGGACAATTTCGGTTATAATATGTTGCTAAAAAACATGCTGCTTTCTTGCTTTATTTTATTATTGCAGAATAACCCACATAAAAAAGACTGGCCGCACTGGCTTACCGACCTGACTCAAAAAATGCATTCCCCGGAATATCTTTCTTACAGCGTGAAAGAATTGGCTTCTTTTACGCATTATTCGCAGTCAATGATGCTTATTTATTTCAAAAAATATGTCGGACAAACAATCGTAGACTATTTCAACGCCATTAAACTTAATTATGCCTGTACCCTCCTTGAAAACACCGATTTCACAACCTTACAGATCTCAAGCATGATCGGATTTAACAGCCTCAGTTACTTCAATAAACTTTTTAAAAAGTTTTTTTGTGTCACGCCTCGTGAATACAGAAGGGCTCATACATAAATTCCGACCGCGTCCATCGCAAGAATCCTCCCTGTTAACCTGCATATTCCCTGCTGATAAAAACAGGTTGCTTCCATATTCTTTTACACGTCTCCTATCTGCAAAGTTTTAATTGCAAAAACAGCGGCGCAAAAGCCCCTTCACGGGATACCCTGCGATCGGCGCGATCTTTTCATTGAAAAGTGCCGTCATCTGGTTGAATTTCTCCACCTTCGTTGTATTCCATGCTTCCCAGCTCACATAATTCTTTTTAATGTTTTTCAGCCAGTTCACAACTTCCGGCGTTTCGTCAATAGACGTGCGCGACATCCACGCTTCGATGCTCGTCGCTCCCACCGCCGTATTCATGATCGCAACGGGAACTTCCTTCCCGTCCGCATTCAGCTCCTCGAACATCTGCTGCGCACAAGCATACGCAAGTCCCGAAACAATCTTCAGATCGTCCTTGTCGTTCGCATATCCCCAGCGCGCGCCCGCAATATCAAACTGCGGGAGATACGCAAAATCACTGTCGATCGTCATCCCTTCCGGCATGGTCGGTTCGAGAAATATGCGAAAATTCTCGTACTTTGTGTCCGCTCGCGCCGCTCGGATCAGGTCAGGCCCGCCGATCAAATACTGCAGCTGCAATTCCATGTTCGATTGCCCGCCTGTCAGCCAAACCTCTCCGAACAATACGTCCGAAATAACGATCTCTTTCGTATCGTCTTGCACTTTCACAGTGTACTTCGCAAACGATGCATCTTGTCCGTCAAAATAAATATCAAACCTGCCGTCCGCGTCCGCCGTCGCTTTCCCGCTCGCCGGGGAAGCGCCTTCCGCATCCAAAAGCGATGCGGTGACTTCCTTGCCCGAAACCGTAAGCCCCCAAATGTGCACCTGCTTATCTTGCTGCAATACCATCCCGTCACTTAAAACGGAAGGCAATGTCAGCTCCTGCACTTTCGGATACTCGTACTTGTAATCAGGCGCTTCTGCCGCTCTTGCAGGCCTTACGCCGCACGCAAAAATCGCAGAAAATATCAATGACACAGTCAACAACAGCATCAAAATGATTCCTGCGATCATCCCCTTTCTTGTCTTTAAAATCATAGGCTCCCCCTTAACCTCTTTTCCGAATTTTTTTGCCTCTTTATTATAAATTTGCCTCTTTATTATAAATTTGGCAAAATTAAATGTAAATACCCTATCGTCTAAACAAACTGATCTACATTCTAAAAAAATGTTTTTTGTTCACAAAAAATTTTAAAACGTTCTAAAAATCCGCATGCAAAGGCGCGGGGAATGCCGAATCGGCATTCCCCGCGTCTTTATGTATCTTTCGAATCAGTTTTGATTTCCTATCAGTCCGTTATCGTGCGGCGCACAGCGACGAGACGGCACGCGGCAAGGCTGCGATCACATCGGTTGCGCTGACGCTGTATTCGTTGGACGGATATTCGGACGCATACTTGCCTGCCCTCCCCAACAAAAAAGTACCGCAGGATGCGCTGTCTGCCGTATTCACGCCCCGCGCGGCAAGAGATGCAATAATGCCCGCGAGCACGTCACCGCTTCCGCCTTTTGCGAGCGCAGGCGTCCCTTCTTCTACAAACATCCCGCCCTTTCCGTTCGTAACAAAACTTGCATGCCCCTTCAAAAGCACTGTCACACCGTATTCCGCCGCAAAAGCCTTTGCAAGAACGGGACCGTTTGCCAAAACTTCGTCCAACGACTTGCCGCAAAGCCTTGCAAATTCTTTCGGGTGCGGCGTCACGATCACGCGGCATCTTTTTTCACGCAATATATCCGTCCCGTATTCGGAAAGCGCGTTCAGCGCATCCGCATCCAGCACGAGCGTGCCGGTATATTCGGAAAGCAACAGCCGCAAGCTTTCGTATAATCCCCCACTCACTCCGCAGCCCATGCCGACCGCAAAAGAATTTGCCCCCTTCATGAGTCCGCGCAAAAAATTCTCGTCAAAAGCCAAAAAACCGCCTTCGCAAGGAGCCGCCGTCAGAATGGCTTCGGGAAGCTTCCCCACCGCCCCCGCAAAAATCTCTTCGGGAATGACAAGCTGTGTGTAACCGCATCCCGCTTTCAGCGCCGCCGCCGCCGTCAAGAAGGGAGCACCCGAATACGCGCGGCTTCCTCCCAATATTACCGCCTTTCCGAAACTGCCTTTATTGGTGTTTTTTCTGCGCGGCGGAAATAACTTTTTTAAATCTTTTTCCTCGCAAAGCATCGCAAACGAAGGCTGATTCAATTGTATCCCGATATCTTTTGTAACGATTTTGCCGCATACGTCCGCTCCGTTTCCGAGCAAAAGGCCGGTTTTCAATGCGCCGATCGTCACCGTAACGTCCGCATGTACGCAGGATGCTGCAAAACCGTTATCGCCGTTGAGGCCGCTCGGAATATCTGCCGAAACCACCTTTGCGCCGCTCTCGTTGATACGCGCGATCGCATCCGCAAACCTGCCTTCGGGCGCGCCTCGAAACCCCGTGCCGAAGATCGCGTCGATCACGACGTCAAATTTCTCATCGGAAAAACGGTCATATACCGTGCCTTCAAACTTTTCCCGCTGCGCGGCACAATCTGCCGAGAGTTTATCCGTCAAAGTAAAGACGGCAGCACGATATCCCGCCGCGCGCAAAAGCCGCGCGGCGCACCAGCCGTCCCCGCCATTATTCCCGCCTCCGCACACGGCAAGAACGGTATTCCCTTCCGTTTCACGCAGAAGTGTTGCCACCTCATCCGCAATCGCTTTTCCTGCGCGCTCCATAAGCTCCTGCGAAGGTGTCCCCAGCGTCTCGATCGTATATTTGTCAGCCGCGCGCATCTGCGCACAAGTCACGACCGCTTTCATTCCTCTTCCTCCTTAACCGCCTTTATTCCTCTTCGTCCGCCCCGAGCGATTGCATTGCTTCCTTTGCCGTATCATAATCGAACCCTTTGGAAAGCAGATACTTGTATCCTTTATACAGATTCTCGCGCGTGAATTCCCGGCTTTTCATGTATTTTGCAAGAACGGCTTTTGCCGCTTCGCCTTCTCCCTCCGTCTCCGCAAGCGCCGATTCGATACAGTCTTCACGAGCTCCGCGCTTTTTCAGCTCCAGGGCAATCAGCCGAGCTCCTTTGCCCTTGCCCGCCGTGCGCACATACTGCGCACAATATTCCGCGTCGTCCACAAATCCGTATCCGATCAGCTTTTCCAGCACATACTCACATACAGATTCAACATACCCCTTCTTTTTTAGAAAATCGCGCATCTGTTTTTCCGTCTTCATCGTGACCGAAAGGTGCGTCATCGCCTTGTCCAGCGCCTGCGATTTCTCGTTTTCAAACTGGATCTCATCCAGCAGGGCAAGATCGATCGGCTCTCCCGCCTTCAAACGGTACGATATCGCCGTTTCCAGTTTCAGCCCGCAGTAAAACTTGCCGTCCACGTATACGTTACAGCGTTCTTTATCCTTTGCCTGCGGCGTTATCGCCGTGATTTCCGCCATATTCACCTCCGCAGTCTCGCGCATATTTAAAAATTCCGCACCCCAAAAACGGGTGCGGAATTTTTACCGTCTTTCGCTTGCGTCGTTGCCTATTCCGCGACGGCGAACGCGATCTTATTTGCCAAGTGTTCGGGATAGAGCGCAAGCATCCGCTCCCCCACCGCTTTCAGATAATCGTTATTCTTATGAAGAAATACAAGTCGGACGGGGGACCGCAACGTTTCCAGCCGATAGTCGTATCCGACCGTCGAATCCAGACAACAAAGTTTCAAAGATTTTCCGATCTTTTGCCTGAGCCAGTCAAAATCTTCGGAATCCTCCGCTTCGTTTTCAAGTATGTCCGCATACAGATCGATGCGCTCTTCAAATTCTTTCCAGAATTTTCGGATCGCTTTATCATTGGGCTTTTTCGCAAACAGTTTCCCGAACATCAGAGCTTCACGACCCAACCGTATTTGTCTTCCAACCTGCCGGTCTGAATGCCCGTAATCGTATCGTACAGCCACTTGGTGATCTCGCCCATCTTACCGCCGTTCACGACATAATCCACGCCCTTGTATTCCATCATCCCGACCGGCGAAATAACCGCTGCCGTACCCGTTCCGAACGCCTCGTCCAGCTTGCCCGCCTTTTGCGCTTCGATCACTTCATCGATGGATACACGACGCTCGGATACCTTGTACCCGTGCGCGCGCAAAAGCTCGATACTGCTCTTACGGGTGATCCCCGGCAAAATCGAACCGACAAGCGCCGGAGTCACGACTTCGCCGTCAATCACAAAGAACATATTCATCGAACCGACTTCTTCGACATATTTTTTTTCGTTCGCATCCAGCCAGAGAACCTGATCAAATCCCTTTTTCTCCGCTTCTTCGCCCGCTTTCAAGGACACTGCATAGTTCGCTATGCATTTTGATTCACCCGTCCCGCCGACTGTGGCTCGGGTATAATAATCCTCGACCAAAAGACGCGTGGGCGCAAGCCCGTGCGCATAATAGCTCCCGACCGGAGAAAGTATGATGAAGAACAAATATTCGCTGCTCGCATGCACGCCAAGCATCACGTTCGTCGCAATAATGGACGGACGAATGTACAGCGCCGTGCCGGGCGCCGTCGGGATCCAGTCCTTTTCCAATTTCAGAAGTTCGAATAATCCTTCCAAAGCCTGTTTTTCATCGATCTGCGGAATGCACATCCGCTCCGCAGAACGATTCATGCGCTTGAAGTTCTCTTCGGGACGAAATACACGCACTTCGCCTTTCTCGTTCTTGAACGCTTTCAACCCCTCAAAAATACCCTGCGCATAATGGAACACGGTCGTCGCAAGATCAAACGCGATCGGCCCGTACGGCTCGATCTGCATTTCCTGCCACTTCCCGTCCTTATACCGCATCGTGAGCATGTAATCGGTAAAAATCTTGCCGAATCCGAGTTTGCTCTCATCCGTAGGTTTTGCTTTGAGTTTTTCCGCTTTGATGATTTTCATAAGGTTACCCCTTTCGGCGCTGTTCCGCCGTTTTTTTCATTTATTATTATAGCACCGTTGAACGCGAATGTAAATAATTTATATAATTTATAAAAGAGATTTCTTAGATTGATGCAATCGGTTTTTTCGATCGCTGCACACCTCGGCTCGCACCCGCCCTCGATCGCGAAAATGCTTTGCCGTTCACTGTACGACGCGGAAAGGAAACACAAATCTTGCGCCTTCGCGTATCTGTGCCCTCCCGGCCAAAAAATCGGTCAGTGCCGCAAAAAATGCGGCTGCCGACTCCTCCACGACCGCAACTTGCACAGTCACGGCATCTGTATACAAAATGTCACGCACGTCGCAAGGATTTCGGTCCAAAAATTTTTTTAATGCATCAAAATTTTCATAACCGACCGTCACAAAATATTCGCGGCAGAGCCTGTATTCCCGAATATCCGCAGCCGCAAGAGCATCCGCGACCGTACCCGCATATGCACGCACGAGTCCGCCCGCACCGAGCTTTATTCCTCCAAAATAACGGGTCACGACCGCAACGGTCTGAAAAAGCTTCTTGCTTTTCAGCACTTCAAGCATCGGCATACCCGCCGTCCCCTGCGGCTCGCCGTCATCCGAAAAACGCAAAAGATTTCCTGCCGTGTCCGCGACAAACGCAAAACAATTATGCGTCGCCAAAGAATGCTCGGTCCGAATCCCCGCAATAAACGCGCGCGCCTCCTCTTCGCTCTCCGCATGCGCTACGTTCGCAATAAAACGGGATCGCTCGATCACCTTTTCGTAAGTTGTCTGCGTATATACGGAAAGATAACTCTTCATTGTTTCAGATCAGATCACAGCCCGCGCGAAACAAAACCGCGCAATACAAAAACAAAATTTATTTGCACGAGGGAAAACCATTCGGGTTTGCCCTCAAATCACGGAAATAAGTTTTTTCAGCAAAAAACTTATTTCGTGAACGTAATTCTTTTTTCTTTGCTCGCAAAAGCAAAAACCACGCTTTTTGCTTTTGCACTCAATTTGGCAATTCCTTGCCTTACGGAAAGGGTGAAGCCGTGCGATTTTTAGATATGTGTGCTCTCAATCATCGCACGGCGAGGGGAAAACCGTTCGGGTTTCCCCTCAAATCACGGAAATAAGTTTTTTCAACAAAAAACTTATTTCGTGAACGTAATTCTTTTTTCTTTGCTCGCAAAAGCAAAAACCACGCTTTTTGCTTTTGCACTCAATTTGGCAATTCCTTGCCTTACGGAAAGGGTGAAGCCGTGCGATTTTTAGATATGTGTGCTCTCAATCATCGCACGGCGAGGGGAAAACCGTTCGGGTTTCCCCTCAAATCACGGAAATAAGTTTTTTCAACAAAAAACTTATTTCGTGAACGTAATTCTTTTTTCTTTGCTCGCAAAAGCAAAAACCACGCTTTTTGCTTTTGCACT